>DAHUZS010000025.1 GCA_027315045.1 Acidimicrobiaceae bacterium | reverse complement strand
GAGCGTCCAGGCCTGGCGCTGCCCCCGCCGCAGCCCGCGGGTGAGGGCCAGGAGCACCAGACCGCACAGGGCCAAGAGGGCCGCCGCCACCTGGGTCACGACGAAGGGGGCGACCTGCAGCAGGATGCCCAGGTGGTAGCGGGAGGGCGGAAGGACCGAGGTGACCAGGTCGAAGATCCCGACTACCGCCAGCGCGAGGGCGGTGACCCGTCGAACCCGCTGGCGTCGGGCGATCAGGCGGAGGGCGTCCCCGGGGAAGGGGGTCACCGGAGGAGTCGGTCCAATCGGTCCGCCCGCCACGGATCGGCAGTCACGACTGGCTCGGGCCGGACCACGGCGGAGAAATCTATTACCAAGCCGGAGTCAGTGAGGTCCACCCCCCTGACCTGGAGCGACGGGGCCCGCGAGGCGGATCGGTAGCATCGGGGTCCCGTCCCGCCGACCTGGGAGTTGACCTTGGACGCAGATCTGGCAGCGATCGACATCAGCGGCACACTGCAGAAGCAGGCCTGGGACGACGACGTGCTCCCTCCGGTTGAGAACCTCGGCCAAGGTCTGTGGTCGGTCCCGGTCCCCATGCCCCAAAGCTCCTTGCGCTACGTCCTCGTCTACCTCCTCGAGCAGCGCAAAGGGGTGACCCTGATCGACGCCGGTTGGGACACCGAGGAGGCCTGGTCGGCGCTCAACGGCGGCCTGGGGAAGGCTGGTTATGGGATCGGGGACGTTCGATCGGTCCTAGTGACCCACATTCACCCGGACCACTACGGGTTGGCGGGACGGGTTCGCGAGTCGTCGGGGGCCTGGATTGCCCTGCACCCGGCCGACGCCGAGATCCTTCCCCAGCGCTATGTGCAGATGGACGGTCTGCTCAGCACCATGCGGAGCCACCTGCTCGAGTGCGGGGTGCCCACCGACGCCATGGACAGCATGCGGGGGGCGTCGATGCCGGTGCGCGGCTATGTGAACGCGGTGCTTCCTGACGTGTTGCTGGAGGACGGGGACCATCCCGAGGTGCCGGGGTGGCAACTCACGGCGGTGTGGACGCCGGGTCACTCTCCCGGGCACCTGTGCTTCTACGAGCCCCGACGCCGACTGCTCCTGTCCGGGGACCACATCTTGCCCCGGATCACGCCGAATATCTCCCTCCACCCCCAGCAGACCTCGAACCCTCTCGCCGACTTCCTTGACGCATTGGACAAGGTCGCGGGCCTCGAAGTGGACGAGGTCCTGCCGGCCCACGAGTACCGCTTTAGGAACCTGGCCGAACGGATCGTGCAGTTGCGGGGTCACCACGAGCACCGGCTGTCCGAGGTCACCGGTGTTCTGACTCGCCAACCCGGGGCGACCGCCTGGGAGATCGCGATTGAAATGACCTGGAGCCGGCCCTGGGAGGAGATCCAGTTCTGGATGCAGCGGGCGGCGCTCGGGGAGGCGCTGGCCCACCTCATTGTCCTCGAGACACGCGGGGTGATTCGTCGGAGCAGCGGGATCCCTCAGCGTTGGGAGTTGACCGGCCAGTCCTGAATCGGCGGCGGTGCTCAGTTCCCGGTCACCAAGGCGAGAGCGAACCCGTCGTAGCCCTTGGAGCCGACCGTCTGGATGGCGGTGGCTTCGACGCGGGACTCGGTGGCGACATAGTCCATAAACGCCTGCATCCCGAGTACCCGGCTGTCGGAGTTCGCCTCGTCGATCAGGGCACCGTCGCGGACCAGATTGTCGACGAAGATGAGCGTCCCGGGGCGGGCCAGCCCGATCGAACGTTCGAAGTAGGCGCGGGTGTTCTCCTTGTCAGCATCGATGAAGACGAAGTCGAAGGGGCCGGCCCGCTCGTCGGCCAGAGCATCGAGGCTCTCGAGGGCGGCCCCGAGTCGGACCTCGACGCGGTCGGCCACACCGGCTCGTTCGAGGTTGGCCCGGGCCACCTCGGCGTGCTTGGGCTCCAGCTCCAAGGTCATGATGCGCCCACCGTCGGGCAGCGCCCGAGCCATCCAGATGGTGCTGTAGGCACCGAGGGTCCCGATCTCGAGCACGGAGCGAGCACCGATGGCACCGATCAGAAGTCCGAGGAGCTTGCCCTGATTCGGCGCGACCGAGATGTCCGGCAGCCCCGCTGCCCTTCCGGCGCCGAGAGCCGCATCAAGCACGGCGTCGCGGTCGAGTAATCGGTCATCGAGATACCGGTCGACCTCAGACCAAAGGGATTCGGTCATTCGACCCACCCTAGCGGCGTCCGATCGGGGGAGGTCCGTGCCGGCCCTCGGGGGGCGTCGCTACTAGGAGCTGAGCCGCGCCGCCGCTGCGCTCAGACGACCGAGGGCGAGGTCCACGATCTGGGAAGGGGTGCGCTGCGTCGACCGCGCCGCACGGGTGATGAGCCCGTGCAGGTAGACACACAGGTTGGCCACGGCCCTCTGCCCGTCTGCCACCACCATCGGGGCCGGCTCTGTCTCGAGATCGAGCGCCGCGACCTCGAGCACCGCGCGCCGCAGGGCGAGGAGCGCCCGGGGTACCGTGGTCAACTCCGCCCCCGAACGGCGGAGCCACACGCTGACCTCGAGCTCCAGGTTCAGCTTGTTACCACGCAAGTCCTCGTCGCGCAGCTCGGCGAGTCCCCGGCCCACCAAGGTGACCAACTTCATCGGGTGCGGCGCGTTCGCCATGGAGCCAGTGTGTCGAACCGGTGTAACAGGATGGTGGACCCTGCCCATGAGCTGGGTAAGACTACGGGGATGGCACGAGCGATTTGGTCGGGATCACTCAGCTTCGGTCTGGTCAACATCCCTGTCGGGCTGTACTCAGCGACCCAGGACAAGACCATCCACTTCAACCAGTTCGAGAACGGGACTTTGGACCGGATCCGCTACAAGAAGGTGAACGAGCGGACCGGCCGGGAGGTCGACAACGCCCAGATCGTGCGTGGCTTCAGCCTCGACGGCGAGGTGGTCCAGCTGAGTGACGACGAGCTGGCCGCCGCCGACCCCGAACGTTCCCGGAACATCGCCATCTTGGACTTTGTCGAGGCGAGCGAGATCGACCCGCTCTACTACCGGAACGGCTACTACCTGGCCCCGCAGGGTGAGGGGGCCAGGCGGGCCTACGCCCTCTTGCAGGAGGCGATGGGTCACGAGGCCAAGGTGGCCGTCGCCACCCTGGTCATGCGCAACAAGGAGTACTTGGTCACTATCCGGCCGGCCCCGAGGGACCACGTCTTGATCCTGCAGACCATGTACTTCCCCGACGAGGTCCGCTCGCCTCGAGAAGAGCTCCCCAACATCCCAGCCGAGGAGACCTTCCAGGAGCGGGAGCTGGCCATCGCCAACCAGCTGATCGAGGCCATGACCGCGCCATGGGTGGTCGAGAACTACCGTGACACGCACCGCGAGCGGGTCGAAGGGTTGATCGCGAGCAAGCGCGAGGGCCGCGAGATCGTCCTCGAGGTGCCGCCGCCGGCGCCCAAGGTGGTCGACCTGATGGCCGCCCTTGAGGCCAGCGTGAAAGCGGCCGGCAAGGGGCCGGATTCCACCAAGGCAACGACCAAGGCGAAGAAGCCTCCGACCCGGGCGAACGCGGCACGGAAGGAGGCGACCGAGGCGCCGAAGCGGGCGACGCGGAAGCGAGCCTCCTAGGGAGATTCGATCGCCCCGGCGCTGCCCGTCGCAGCGGCGCTGGGGTCATCCGTGACGGTGGCATGGCCGACAGCAGCTCCGAGACCGGCCGCGCCCGCGGGTGGTTCTGGGTAGGACGAGACGGGAGGAAACGAGATGGCCGGCGGTGCGAGTGGAACACCGAAGGGCCCTTCTTCGGCGCAGATGCAGGCACTGCGAAACGACGCGATCCAGATGGCCCGTGAACTGGAAGAGGCGGTCGTCCGGACCCGCAACCAGTTGAAGTTTATGGAGACGTTCGTGCGCCGGGCCCGCAAGATGATCGAATCGGGCCGTCCCGCCATGGAGATCGCGAACTTGACCAATGCGGCCAACGCCCGGCACGCGACTGCCGAGATCATCCGGGAGGTCCAGGCGGCTAGGTATCGCGCCCAACAGGCGCAGTTCAAGCTGGCGGCTGCTGAGGGCAGCAATATGGCGGAGATCGCCAGGTGTTGGGGAGTCTCCCGCCAGCTCGTCTCGAGGATGGTGAAGGAGCCGACGCGCCGACGCCGCCGGAGCTGACCGGTTCGATCCGTCCGGTCGAGCCCGAGGATCTCCCCGTGCTCTCCGCCATCGAGGACGACGCCTCGGGACGCTTTGACGCGATCGGCATGCAGCTGTCGGCGGGAACGAACGTGGCCGACCGGGGTGAGCCACCACTGACCGCTCTGGTGGTCGGGCGCCCGCCGGTCGGCTTCGTCTGGTTGGAGCTGGTCTGCGGCCAGGCGCACGTTGAGGAGCTGGCGGTGCGCATACATCACGGCCGCCGCGGCCTGGGGCGGGCGCTCCTCGAGGTGGCGTGCGAATGGGCCGAGGCGGCCGGCTACTCGTCGATCACCTTGTGCACCTTCCGGGACGTCCCCTGGAACGGCCCCTTCTACCGTTCCGCCGGGTTCGTCGAGCTTGAACACGGGGATTGGTGTGACGAGCTGGTCGGGATCAGGGTGGCCGAGCGCGCCAACGGCCTTGATGACCTGGGTGAACGCGTGGTCATGGTGCGCCGGCTGGGGCCAGTTCACTATGACGAAAGCACGACGTTAGGTGGTCGTTGACCAACCCGGTGGCCTGGAGGTGGGCGTAGCAGACGATCGGGCCGACGAAGCGGAACCCCCGCTGGCGCAGATCCTTGCTGAGTCGTCGCGAGAGGTCGGTCTCGGCCGGGATCTGGTCCTGATGCCTCCAGGTGTTCACCACCGGCTTGCCGTCGACGTAGCCCCAGAGGTAGGCGTCCAGGCTCCCGACCGTGTCGCGCAGCTCGAGGAGCGCCCGGGCGTTCGTCACGGCCGACTCCACCTTGGCCCGGTTCCTGATGATGCCCACATCCCCGAGCAGCCTGGCCACGTCGCGCTCGGAGAACCGGGCCACCGGTTCGGGGTCGAAGTCGCAGAACGCTCGGCGGTAACCGTCTCGGCGGCGCAGGACGGTGAGCCAGCTCAGGCCTGCCTGGGCGGCCTCGAGCACCAGGAACTCAAAGTGGCGCCGGTCGTCGTGGACAGGCACCCCCCACTCCTCATCGTGGTATGTGGTGAGGAGGTCACCCGTTGCCCACCCACAACGCGTTGCGCTGTTGTCGTCACTCGTCGCCGCCATCGGTTCAGTGTGGCATCTCGGTGATGCGGCCGGCGCACTCGGCTGGGGTTCTCTTGGGGATCATCTGGGGAGATTGGGGCACATGTTGGGGAGGAATGGTCGCCGGTTGGGGATGAGTTGGGTTTTGTGGGGAGAACATCTGGATTTCGCGCCGAAGCCTTGACCGGGCAATTCGAAAGGCGCACTCTTTGCATCAGTTCGGGTGGCTAAAAGCCCGCCACAGCCCCCAGGGGTTCACCGCAAGGGGAGTCCCAGGGAGCAGGACCGAAGAGAAGCCGCAAGGCGGATCGAAGGATGATCCGAGGGGAAGCCGCAAGGCGGAACCGAGGACGGTCGGTGGCCCGCAAGGGCATGTCGGCCGGGGCGGAGGAAAGGTGCCCGACAGGCGGCTCTGCAAGAGTCGGCGGCTTCCCTGGAGCCGGCGGCTTGCGCCGGGCGGGGGTTGTCCGACACGGCCTCCGCTGCAGGTTGCGGCAGACCGCCACGGGCGTGGCCCCGAGGAGCGCGGACGGCTTCGGCCGGACGGTTACTCGGGGCTGCGTCGCGTCTGGGGTCTAGCGGCCCGGGCGGGCGAGCTCGGGGTCAGGCACACCGGCAACCTCACAGGGGTCGTCGGTGTCGCTGCACCGCTCGCACTCGAGCTCGAAGGTCATGTGGGCCAGCCCGAAGCGCGTCGCAACCGCCTCTCGGACCCGGCCGACGACCACCTGGGCCTCCTCTAGGGTCGGGTGGCCGACCAGGACCAGGTGGGCCGAGAGAGCCTTGACCTCGCTCGAGAGACTCCACACGTGGAGGTCGTGCAGCTCGGCGACCCTGTCGTCGGCACTGATCGCCAGACGCAGCGCACCGAGGTCCAGGTCGGCCGGGGTCGACTCGAGGAGGACCTTGATGCTGGATCGGAGCATGCGTCCGGCCTGCAAGATGATCAGCACCGATACGGCCAACGCGGCGGCTGGGTCGGCCAGGACGGCGCGTGGGCCGACGACGAGGATCACGATGCCGGCCGCAAACGCGACCGCCGCCGCCGCGGCATCGGAGGTCATGTGGATGAATGCGCCCCGGACGTTGAGATCGGCCGACGGCTCCCGCAGTGCCAGGGCGGCGATCCCGTTGATCACGAGCGCGCCGCCGGCTACTGCACTCAGCACCGTGGCGTCAGGCGAGACCGGGTGCACGAGTCGGTCGACGGACAGAGTGACGATCGAGATGGTGACCAGGGCCAGCGCAGTCGCGTTGAACAGCGCGGCGAGGATCGTGGCCCGGTGATTGCCGAAGGATCGCTGGTCGCTCCGGGGCTTGGAGGCCCACTGGATGGCACCCAGGGCGGCCGCGAGGCCGGCCACGTCGATCAGGTCGTGCCCGGCGTCGGCGAGCAGTGCCGAGGTGTGCCCCAGCCATCCCGCGACGAGCTCGCCGGCCACCAGCGCCAGGTTGATGCCGAGGGCGAGCGCCAGACGCTTGCGTCGCCGATCTCGGCTCAGCGGTCGGGCCACGGCCTTGCCGGACGTTCGCCCCGGGCGATCTGTCCGGCCACGTCGGCGCGGACCAAGTCCAAGTCGCCGGGGTGAGTGACGCCGACACAGCGGCTGTCGGTCCGCAGAACCTCGAAGCGAACGGCTCCCTCGGGTCGTCCGACAAGCTGTCCCACCAGCTCCGGGAGGAGCACCTCCCGCCCGGACGTCGATGCCATCGCTGCCCTGAACTCGGCCTCCAGCGACGAA
Organism: Acidimicrobiaceae bacterium; assembly: GCA_027315045.1. Lineage (GTDB taxonomy): Bacteria > Actinomycetota > Acidimicrobiia > Acidimicrobiales > RAAP-2 > Palsa-461. The sequence continues at coordinate 8,365 of DAHUZS010000025.1, read as the reverse complement.
CGGAACCCCCACAGGTTCATAGCCACGAGCGCCGCCGGCTCGAGCACGGCGGGGGAGCCGTCGTCGGTGGTGTCGAACCGGCCGTCGGAGCGTCGGGTGACGCCTCGGCGCTCGTCGATCTGCACCAGCTGTCCGTGTGGTCCGACCCGACAGACCCCACGGGTGACCGGCGAGGGTCCAATTACCGCCTGGTCGAGGCGGAACGCGACCAGCGCGTTGACCAACGAGCCCTGCGAGAGATGCCGGACCAGGAGGCTGAAGGCATCCAGACCATAGAGGTCGTCGGCGTTCGAGACTCCGAAGCTGATCGCCCCGTCAAGCTGCGAGTAGGCGGCGAGGACGGCATCGACCGTTCCGAGGGTGTCGGGTTGGAGAGCGAACCGCACATCCAGCGAGGAGGGCCAGGCCCGTCTCACGTGTGCTTCGATGGGTGGGCTGCTTTCGCGGCTCACGACGATGACCAGGGTCGCGAACCCCGCACCGATCGCGTCGCTGGCCAGCAGGTCGATGACCGTTGCTCCCTCGGGGCCAACCCGGGCGAGCGGTTTGAGCCCTCCCCCGTAGCGTTTCGCCCGACCGGCCGCCATGACGACCAACGCCGGACCCGGACTCGGTGTGGTCACGACCCCCAGCGTAGGACGGCGCTCGCCCAGCTCATGCCGGCCCCGAACCCGCAGAGCAGGAGGAGGTCGCCGTCCTTGACTCTCCCGGTCTCGACGGCATCGTCGAGCGCGAGGGGAATCGACGCCGATGAGGTGTTGCCGTAACGGTCGATGACGATCGCCGTTCGCTCCTCGGGGATCCCCAGCCTCTGGCCAGCGGCCTGGATGATGCGCCGGTTCGCCTGGTGAGGGACCAGCATGGCGATGTCGTCCACGGCGACGCCGGCGTCGGTGAGGGCCTGTTCAGCCGACTCCACCACGACCCGGACCGCCTTGCGGAAGATCTCCTGTCCGTCCATCCACAGATAGCCGCCGTGCTCGCAGTAGAGCAGGTGTCGGAGGGAGCCGTCCGAGTGGAGGTTGTGGCTGAGCAGGTTCGAGGGACCCTCGACCGCCTCGATGACGACGGCGCCAGCCCCGTCCCCGACCAGCACGGCGATCTTGCGATCGTCCCAGTCCGTGATGCGGCTGAGTGTGTCCACGCCGACCAGGAGAACCCGGTCGGCACCCGTGGCGACCAGTCCGGCGCTGACCACCAGCCCGTACATGAACCCCGAGCAGCCGGCATTGAGGTCGAAGGCGCCGACCTGACGCAGCCCCAGGAGGTCCTGGACGGTCGAGGCCGTTGCCGGAGCGATGGCGTCAGGGGTGGTGGTGGCCACCACCAACATGTCGATGTCCTCGGCCCTAAGTCCGGCCCGCTCAAGAGCCCGGCTCCCCGCTTCTGCCGCCAGCGTCGAGGTGGTCCCGCCCACCCGGCGCTCCTTGATCCCGGTTCGTTCGGTGATCCAAGCGTCTGTCGTGTCGAGCGTTGCTGCCAGGTCGTCGTTGGTGAGGACCTTCTCGGGGACGGCGATGCCACAGCTCCGCAATGCCATCCCGCGGGGCCCGCTCACCGGACCCCCGCGACCGCGGTCATGCCGACGGAGCCGGCGTCCCCGTCCACGACTCCCCCCGTATTGACTGCGAGACCGAGCCGGGCACCCTCGACCTGGCGGTGCCCCGCCCGTCCGGCCAGGTGGGTGACGAGTTCGACGACCTGGGCGATCCCGGTGGCCCCGAGCGGGTGACCCCTCGCGACCAGCCCTCCGCTCGGATTGATCGTGATGCCCCGGCCCCCGATGGCGGTGTCGCCGGCCAGGGTGGCTGGTCCGGCCTCACCGGGCCCGAAGATCTCGAGGGACTCCAGAGCGAAGAGCTCCTCGGCGCTAGTCGCGTCATGCAGTTCCACCATGTCGAAGTCCTGGGGTCCGAGGCCGAAGGCCTCGTAGGCGGCCCGGGCCGTCTCGGTCAGCCGGTCGTGGTAGTCCAGGTTGCCGCACCCTGAACGGGCGACCGAACCCACGATCCTGGCCAGCGGGGCCGATCCGGCGTTACCGGTCCCCACCACGACCGCGGCGGCCCCGTCGGTGAACGAGCTGCACATGAGTCTGGTCAGCACCCCGGCGACCTGGGGCGAATCGAGCACCTCTTCCGATGTCACCGTACTCTGGCACTGGGCCAAGGGATTCATCGAGCCGTGGCGACGCGCCTTCACCGCCGCCGCCGCGATCTGCTCGATGGTGGCGCCCCGCTCGACCATGAACTGCTCGGCCCATGCGGCATTCAGGCCCATCAGGATGCTCCCGGCCGGATTGCCCCGCTCGACCAGTCGAGCCTGCATGTCGGCCCGGTAGTCGGCCGGAAGCCCGGACTCGATGGCCTCCAAAGTGGCGTTCCGGTCTCCGGTCCACATCTTCTCGACCCCGACCACGAGGACTGGGCGGTCCTCGGCCAGCGCCGAGTGCGCACCGAGGTGCAGCGCCGAGGTCCCGCCGGCACAGGAGTTGTCGACGTTGACGATCGGGACGTCGCCGAGCGGGGACTTCCGGAGCCAGGCCTGACCTCGGATGCACCCCTGGTCGCTCAGTCTCCCGCCGCCTGCGTTGCCGACCACCACCAGCGCCAGATCGTGCGGACCCACCCCAGCCTCCCCCAATGCCCCGTCGACGACCTCGAGCGTCATCTGTTCGGGGGTCCGGTCTCGCCTGCTCATGTCGGTCATGGCGGTGCCGAGGACAAAGAGATTGCGGGTCATGGGGCGACTCCGAGTTCGACGGTTCCGGGGGGCTCGGCGGGACGCGGGAGCGCCTCGAGCAGCGGACCGAGGTGCTCGAGGGTTTCGTCGGCGGCTACCAGCACGATCACGTGCGCCGCTCCGGCGTCATGGTAGGCGCTGACTGCGCCTGCGCAGTCCTCGGACGATCCCGCGATGAGGTGGCGTTCGAAGGCTCTGGGCGGGAGGTCGTAGAGGTCGGCGAGCCACGACGTGCCCGCCTTGCGGGCGACCTCGACGTTGTCGCCGGTGCACAGCACGACGACCACGGCCGTGTCCAGCGAGGCCGGGTCGCGCCCGGATCGTCCCGCCAGCTCGAGGAGCTTCCCCCTGGCGTCGGCGTATTCGGCGGCCGGCAGGAAGAGGGGGACCCAGCCGTCCCCCTCCCGGGCCGCCCTGGCCACGGCGCGCTCGCTCGAGCCGGCGAACCAGATCGGGATGTGTCCAACCGGGGGATCGAGGCGGTATCGATCGTCGCCCGCTCTCGTCCATGCCCGGCGCAGGATCGCGACGCCCTCGTCCAACAGCCGCCCCCGGCGGGAGTAGTCGACACCGGCGACCTCGTACTCCCCCCTGTGGCTGCCGACCCCCAGTCCCAGGACAAACCGGCCCGGCGCTAGGGCCTGGAGCGTGGCGGCCTGGCGGGCCACGACAGCCGGATTCCGTAGGGGAAGCTGGAGCACACAGGTTCCGAGGCTGGCTGTCGCCGACGCCGTCGCCGCGACCGCCAATGCGCTCATCGGTTCGAGGAGGGGCTGGTGCCAGAAGAGATGGTCACAGGCCCACAACCCGCTCGCTCCAGCGGCCTCGGCGCCGGCCACGACAGCTCGCAAGCTCTCGGTAGCACCGGTGGTAGGCATTCCGGTATCACAATGAGTAGTACCAACTCGACCAGCCATTTCGCGCCAGGGGATGGTCGGGAGAATCACCCCGACTGATCGTGGTAACCCCAGCGGTCGTACCGGTCGCACAGTACATCCTACGACGAGAATCCCTGCTCAGTCCACGCTCCAGCATGACAAGTCCGCGCCTGCACCCATCGACCGGTTGGACCGGCGTTTCTGGCCGAGGTGCCCCGGTACCATCGGGCCCGTGTCGTCGTTGGTCGATCTGCGGAGCGACACCGTCACCCAGCCCACTCCGGCGATGCGCAAGGCCATGGCCGAGGCCGAGGTCGGTGACGACGGCTACGGGGAGGACCCGACCGTCAACGAGCTCGAGGCGACGTTCGCCGAGCGTGTGGGGATGGAGGCCGCCCTCTTCGTGCCGTCGGGGACCATGGCCAACCAGGTGGCCCTTCGGGTCCTGGCTCCAGTCGGTACGGCCGTCCTAGCCGGTCGTCGCGCCCATCTGATTGCCTATGAGAACGGCGCCGGGGCCCGCAATTCCCAGGCCCAGCTGACCCCGCTGGACGACGAGGACGGGCGACTCGACCCGGCCGCGGTCGTGCGGGCCCGAGCGGGGTCGGCGCACCACCTTCCGGCGGTGGGGATGCTCGCCGTCGAGAACACCCACATGGCCTCCGGCGGCAGGGTGGTGCTCCCCGAGGCCATGGAGGCGCTCCTGGCTGCCGCGGGCGATCTCCCGCTCTACGTGGACGGCGCCCGGATCTTCAACGCCGAGATCGCGACGGGGATCCCCGTCGCCCGGTTGGTCTCGGGCGCGACGGCCATGATGGCCTGTTTGTCCAAGGGCCTGGGCGCACCGGTGGGCTCGGTCCTGGCCGGCTCGGGCGAGTTCATCGATCGGGCGCGGGTGGAACGGCACCGGTTGGGCGGGTCCATGCGCCAAGCCGGGGTCGTCGCGGCGGCCGGGCTCGTGGGGCTGCGCACCATGGTGGAGCGGTTGGCCGACGACCACGCGCGGGCCCGGCGACTCGCCGAGGCCGTCGCGGGCCGTTGGCCGGAGTGGGGGGTGGTCCCCGACGCCGTGGCGACCAACTGCGTAGTGTTCGAGCACCCCGACACCGGGGGGCTTCTCGACCATCTCCGCTCGGCCGGCGTCCTAGGCGGAACGATCGGTCCGGGGGTGATGCGCCTCATGACCCACCACGACATCGACGATGCCGGGCTCGAACGAGCCGTCGCGGCGTTGTCCAGCGCTCCCGGATGACCAGATGACAAACCAGATGATGAAATGACCGCATGAAGATCCGTATCGGCCTGAGCGCTCGTGGTGATGCCGACCCTGTTGCCTTCGGGACCCTGGTCGATGACATGGAGTCACTCGGCTTCGATTCAATCTGGCTGCCAGAGGTGCTGACTCAGCCCGCTTTCGATCCAGTCGTGGCCCTGGCTTGGATCGGCGGGCACAACAAGAAGTTGAAGTTGGGGACGACGGCCCTGATACCCGGGCGAAACCCCTTGCGGTTGGCCAAGCAGGTGGCAACGGCCGATGCTTTGACCGGGGGCCGGTTCCTGCTCACCGTGGTGCCGGGTTTGACCCAGCCACCGGAACGGGACGCGGTGGGGGTCGAGACGTCGGCGCGTGGTGACGTGATCGAGGAACTGTTGCCCGTGCTGCGCCGGCTGTGGGATGGCGAACGGGTTGGCCACGACGGCCCAGCGGCCCGGTTCCCTCCGACCGAGCTGTGGCCGCTGCCGGTGCAGCGGCCCTTCGACGTCTGGCTGGGTGGAATGGCCCACCGCTCGCTGGTTCGCTGTGGCCGGATCGCCGACGGCTGGCTTCCTTCGCTGTGCTCGCCGGAAGAGGCCTCCGCCGGTCGCCGAGTCATCGAGGACGCGGCCGAGGAAGCCGGGCGGGAGATCAGCCCCGAGCACTTCGGGGCGAACATCATCTACGGCCGCACCCCACTCGAGGACCGGGTGGTGGCAGCCATGTCGGCTCGGTCCCGCGGCCGAGACCCACGTGCGCTCGTCCCGGTTGGCTTCGAGGCGCTACGCGAGAACATCGAACGGTTCATTGAGCTGGGATTCTCCAAGTTCGTGGTTCGTCCGGCGGTACCGCCATTGAGCTGGCGCACCGAGTTGGAGGATCTGGCCACGGCGATCGGAGGGCTCCAGACCTGAGGATCGGAGACCCGGGACCGCCCCATCGGATCAGTTCGGTGACACCATCGACGGTGTCCGCCCAGATCGTGATCCTGAACGGCCCTCCCCGGTCGGGGAAGAGTTCGATCGCGAGCGCGATCCAGGACCACCTCGCCGGGGTCTGGGTCAACCTGGGGGTGGACGCCGCCATGCGGATGACCCCCACCCGGTTGGCTCCGGGCATGGGGCTCCGCCCCGGTGCACAACGGCCCGACCTCGAGGATCTGGTGGTCGCGCTCTACCTGGGGCTCTACGAGTCGATCGCGGCCCACGCCCGGGTTGGCCTTAACGTGGTCGTCGATGTCGGTCACCACGAGGCTTATTCAAGACCCCTTGGAATCCTGAGCCGTTGCGCCCGACACCTGAAGGGGTTGCCGGTGTTGTTCGTCGGAGTCCGATGTCCGATCGAAGTGATTTGGGAGCGGCGTCGTCGGACTTGGGGGATGGAACCAGCGACGGCCGCCCCCGACCTGCTGGTCGCGGTCGAGCGGTGGCAGGAGGCGGTGCATGCTCACGGGCTCTACGACCTCGAGGTCGACACCAGTCTGTGGTCTCCGGAACGCTGTGCCGAGGTCATCGGGTTCCGTCTCGCGCAGGGGCCGCCGGGCCGGGCCTTTCACCAGCTGGCATCCAAGCACGAGGACGCATGGTGATCCCCGAGTACCGGGACCGCTCGGAGGGAGGGCAACTCGAGCAGCGACGACCACGATCAAGTCGGCCACGATCGCTCCGGCTTGCCGCTGATCCGCCCGCTCAGTCCGGGACGGGGTTGGGCACACCCTGGCGTCCTCGGGGAACGCTTCGATCCCGACTTAGCAGGTCCAGTCTCGAGTGCAAGCTCGAGCAGGGGAGGGTATCCGTGCGCTCGGCGGATCAGTGCTTGTTGTCGACAGAGGCGATGCGTCCGTCGATGTAGGTGGGCGGGTTGTCGCCGAGGGTCGGGTCGACGTTGCGCATGTCTGCGAGCGGGATGGCATCGAGGCGTCGGATCACATCCGCGTAGAAGGCGACTTGTCGGGCCGCGAGGTGCTGGTCGAATTTGGCCATCTCGCCGTCCTCGGAGACGACGAGGAGGTACGCGGGCCCGGCGATGCCGGACACGTGGGGCACACCGGCATCGTGAAACGGGCGGCCCGGGGTGATCTGGATTGGAGGTTTCAAGATGGCGTGGCGGTGCAGATCGGCGTCGACGAGCGCGGCCTTGGCTGCCTCCGCCGCTGGACCCCGAGTAGCCCAAATGCCGTAGAGCTCTGGATGGCCGGTCGGGCCGTAACCGCTCTTGTCAACGGACCACTCAGTGGCCCCGAGGTGTTCGATGGTCACCGCGGCGGCGGCACGTTCGATGAGGTCCGGGTGGGCGACCACCCAGCATGAGGCATCTTCGATCCCTGCCTCGCCGGACATATGCCCAGGCCAGGTTGTGACGACCAGGGTACGGTGGAGCCGCCGGTCAGGAGGGAGCGAAGCGAAGTGGCGAGCCAGGGCGACCAGGGCCACCGTGCCGTTCTCCTCGAAGGCGTTCTGGCCGTCGCTGTGGCTGTTGACCACCAGCACCTCGTCACTCGTCCCCGGCAACATTGCCGTCACCGAGCGGAGCATCACCGGTGTGCTCGGGGCCCGCAAGGTCAGCCGAGCGGTGGTCGGTCCGGCCCAGCACAGCTTTCGGAGCACCGAGGCGGTCTTCTGCCCGACGACCACGGCCGGAACCGGCTGCCGGCGGCCGACGTGGGGCGAATAGTTGCCGGCGAGCAGCTCGTGGGGTGCATCCGCGGCGAAAACGACACCGGCCACTCCGAGCTCGGCGAAGACGCCGAGCTCGGGCCAGGGGCCGACCCAGGGTCGCGTGTAGTCGATCGCCGACCAATCCTCGGCAGAGTGGCCCGGCCAGTACAAGTAGTCGGCCAGCGCCACGAAGGTCGTCGCGCTCAGGCGCACCGGAAGTGCCACCTCGGCCACCACGATCGCACCGGCGAGTGCGTCGCGATCAAGGTTGTCGGCCCACGACCGGATCTCTCGGGGCGTCGTCCCCCGACGGTCGCCTTCACCGGGCACCCCCGTTCCTGTGGCGAGCGGCATCCCACCTAGATGCAACAGAGGGCCGGTCACTCCATCGGCCGGCGTGCTTGCCGAACGAACGTAGGCGAAGGCGACTTCGACAGGTCCAGAACCGCCATCTCCCGTCACCTCCAAGGCGACCCGTTCGGCGAGCCAACGGTCGTAGGCGTATTCGTCGGGGGCCAGAAGATGGAGCCCGGCGGCCGTCAGCTCCCGCTCCACCCAGGCACAGAAGCGGTCGTGCGGCTCCGCTCCGGTCAGACGGGCGCCGAGGTCGACCATGGCCTGGACTTCGGCCTGCAACTCCTCCGCGGTCGGCAACGGCACCGGGACGCTCACGGTTTCGGACCGGTTAGCGAGCTGAGATGTGTGTTCACCGGTGCGACGCCTCAGCCCGACGAGCGCGCTTCTTGGGCGAGTAGGAGTGCGCTCGGGCGGACACGTCGGTCGGCATCGATGATGCCGAAGGACACCTCGTAGCCGTGGAGCCACTCGTAGTTGTC
>DAHUZS010000022.1 GCA_027315045.1 Acidimicrobiaceae bacterium | reverse complement strand
GTCGCAGGTACGACGGGGAGAACGCGGGGAGGCAGGAGAAATTCCCGATCTCGGACGATTTCTCGTGAACTTCTGAGTCAGGACACTAGAACCGCTGCGGCCCAGAGTCGACGGGTTCGTGCTCGCCCTGGTCGCCGAGCGCACGTTCAAATAGCGCGAGTTCGTCGAGCGCGCTGACGGCCACGTCCGGGTGGCGGCCCCGCTCACCCACGAGCTGGCGGCCACGATGCCCACCTGGCGCCGGGCCGTTGCTCCCTTCGCCGAAACGGTGGCCCACCTGTTTGCCGACGAGGTGGCGGGCAAGCTCACCCGCACTACTCCGCTGACGGGTGCCAAGGGTCGGGCCGCCTCACAGCAGGTCCGGCGGCGCAAGGCCCACGAGGCCCGTGCCCGGGCCGAGAGCGCCGGCGCCCGGCACCGGGGGACAAAGCCCGTGCGCCGGCCCCGCCCGGTCGCCCCCGAGCAGGCGGCCGGCTCGATGGCCCGGTGCCTCGACTGCGGCGGCGTGCTCACCCGACCCCGCCACGTCCGCTGCGAGGCGTGCTGGGAGCCCCAGGGGGGTGCCCAGTCCCGGGAGGCACGGCGCCGGCGCGGGCGGTCGATCGCCATGGCCCGAAGTGAGCTGGACGCCTGGCGGGCCGAGCACCCCCACGCCCACGCCGACCCGTCGCAGTTCGCCCCGATCCGAGCGGGCCTGGCCGGCGTGACCTTGGCCCAGATCATGACCGCGTGCGGGGTGGCCAAGGCCACCGCCTCGGGCTGGCGTTCCGGTCGCCACGTCCCGGCCCTCCGGCACTGGCCGGCCCTGGCCGCCCTGGCCGGCGTCCCGGTCCCCGCCGGGGTCCGGGGCGAGCGCGCCGAGGTCATCGACATCGAGACCGAGGTCCACTACCGGGAGAAGGCCCGGGACGACTGGGAGCACGACCAGGCGGCGAGGCTCGCCAGCACCGAGACCCCCGAGCCGGTGGCGCTGTCGGCGCGGGGCATCCCATGACCCCCACCGCCGCCGAGCGCCGGCGGGCCGCCATCGCCCATGCCCGGGCACGCCGGGACCACGACCTCGCCCCCCTGCGGGCCGAGGTCCGGGCGGCCATCGAGGCGGTGGGCTGGCCCCGGGCCAAGCCCCTCGTCGCCCAGGCCCTCGCCCCCCGCTGGCACGTGGGCGGGCCACGGGGTCCGTGGTGGGGCCCCGTCGGCAAGCGGGCCGGGGCGCGCATCCTGGCCGACCTCGGAGCCCTGCCGGCCCAGGGGCGCTTGGCGTTGTCGCAGCCCCGACGTAGGGTCCCCGAGGCGAGGGAGGTCCGATGAGCGACGCCACCGAGCCCCTCCGGGTCACGCTGCACAAGGCCCGGGAGACCAAGAACACCGTGCGCTTCGAGGAGCCCGAGGGCGGGGAGCCGCCGGTGATCGGCACCCTCTACGTCCAGAAGTGGGCCACCCACCGCCTGGGGGACCCCGAGACCATCGCCGTCGTGATCGAAGCGGCCGGCACCGGGGCGACCGGAGCAGAAGGGCAACCGTGAGCTCCGACGACGCCGGCCCGGCCCGCCTCCTGCGCCTCATCGACGGCGCCTGGTCACCCGTCGGCCCGGTGCTCCCGCCGGTCGAGGACGACCAGATGCACGCCGAGCTGACCGACGGCGCCCTCGTGCACTGGCACCTCCCGACGGTCGTCGAGGCCTGTCGGTGTACAACTTCTGATGTCGCATCGCGTACGGCCTGATCTGTCGTTCCCGCGTACGACCTGATGTGTCGGTCAGAGCCCGGCGATCCACCAACTGATCGCAGGTAATGGCCATCCTCCGGACTGCAAGGACACCAA
>DAHUZS010000019.1 GCA_027315045.1 Acidimicrobiaceae bacterium | reverse complement strand
GACAGCAATGCCGCCAACGAGGTGGCCAACGACGCCGGGGCCACCCTCACCTACGGCGGCTCCTCCAGTGCCGACATCAACGCCCCGCTCACCGACAGCGGGACGGTCTCGGTGACCGGTGGGACGCTCTACCTCGGCGACTCGTTCGCGCCAGCCAAGGCCGCCACCCTCGCTGTTGGAATCTCTGCGGCCACGGGTACGGGCACCAACAGCGGCCATCTGCTGGTGAGCGGAACTGCGACTCTGGCAGGCACCCTCGCCATCCAGACCGAGAGCGGCTACTTGCCCCCCGTGGGCACCAGCCTTACCGTCGCGAGTGCTACCAGCGTCGTGGGAACGTTCTCGACGATCACAGGCACTCAGCTCGCCGGTGAACATTGGATCGTCTCCTATGGGCCGACCTCGGTCACGCTTACGATGGTCACCGGGTGAGCATCCAGCCGCGGATCGGACCTGACGGCGGGCGAGAAGTGCCGGATAGCGGGAGGCTGTTACCTCCGGATCAAGGTCTCCGGAGCCGGGGGGTGCGGTTCCCTCCCGGCTGACCGGCGTACCTTCCACCACCGCGTCTGTGGTGGCAGAGTGTGCGTGAACCGTGGGCAACCCTGTTGCACTGGTGGAAGTGGCACCCGAGGACGTGCGCCTCCTCGCGCTGGTTCGAACGCCGGCATCACGACAGCTCGCGTGTCGTCCAGCCTCCTCGGGAGCAGGAGATGCCCGCCTCCGGCTCCCAGATGCCCATCGGTGCCGATCTTGCTAGCCTGACCAGCGACTTCGTGGGGCTCTGCCGGGGCGTGGGGTCGAAGCCAGTTGGATCCGCTCGGAGGGGAACGGATGCCAGTGGGGCGGTGGGGGGTTCGAGCGTTGCTGGTCGGGTCGGCGGCCGTGCTCGTGCTGGGTTCGGGGCTGTCGCTCGCCCAGCCGGCCGGGGCCGCCGCGCCCAGGAGCGCGGTCCGGACGTCCGCTGCCTCCTCCCCCCGGCTGGCGGCTGCGAGCACGACGGCGCCGAGCAGCCTCCCGGGAGTGCCCATCGTCATCTCGGTGGTGCCCGAGGGCCTGGGGCTCCTCGTGTCGTGGAACCCCGACCCGGCGTCCCAGCAGGTGAGCTCCTACTCGGTGTCGGTGTCCCCGGCCACCGGCGGGAGCACCCCGCCCTCGGGCTGTGCCGGGCCCTTCTCCCTCGGGGTGAACGGCTCGAGCTCGGCCGGGCTGGTGGGCGGTCTGTGCTCGGACGTGGCCTACGTGGCGAGCGTCAGCGCCACCAGCGCCCTGGGCACGAGCGCCCAGAGCCCCGACTCGGTCCCGGTGGTGCCCCTGGTCGCCCAGGTCCCCGCCGCCCCGCTCCTCACCTCGGTGCTCGGACGTGCCGGTGCCCTCCTCGTCTCGTGGAACCCCCCGGCCAACGACGGGGGAGAGCCCCTCGCCCGCTACCTGCTGCGGGCTAGAGGCGGGGGCCAGACGGTCAAGGCCAAGGCGTCGGCCGGCGCCACCAGCGCCACGCTGAGCGGGTTGACCGACGGCACCACCTACAAGGTGTCGCTCGTGGCGGTCAACGCCGTCGGGGACTCCCCGGCCGCCGCCGGCACGGGGACCCCGAGGAGTGCCTATGCGCCGGGGGCCCCTCTGGACGTGACGGCCACCCCGAACGGCACCGGGGCGGTGGAGGTCACCTGGAGCCCGCCGGCCGACGACGGGGGCGACCCGATCAGCGGCTACGGCGTCACCTGGCAGGAGGTGGTGCCCGCCAGCAGCGGTCAGGGCTACGTGCCGGCCCCGGGCACCAGCCCCTCGACCACCACTACCAGCGCCACCAGCTTCACCATCGCCGCCGCCAGCTTCAACCCGGCCGCCGCCCTCTACTCGATCTCGGTGGCGGCCACCAACGCCGTCGGCACCGGGTCTGCCACCCCCACCTCCTCCCCGGTCGCACCGGTGACCAAGGTCTCGACCAGGACCAGGGTGCTCAGCGCCAAGACCATGGACGCCCTCGGCTCGGACACCCCGGCGTCGTCGGGCCCCGGCAGCATCTTGTACTGGCCGGCCCCGGCCCCCACCCAGGTCCAGAAGTTGAAGGTCGGCAAGATCCTGGTCGCCGCCCCGGCCCCGGCCGCCCCGGGCGGACTGCTCGACACGGTGGCCGCGCTGAGCGAGGACTCGAGCGGCGACTACACCGTCACCACCACGCCGGCCTCCCTCGACCAGGTCTTCACCAGCCTGGCCCTGGCCAGCAGCTCCAATCCGCTCACCACCGGGGCGGCGGGGTCGGGGGGCGCCCTGCCCCGGTTCCGACCGAGCGCCCCGGGGGTCGAGGACCTGAGCGGCGGCGGTTCGTCGAACGCCACCATCAGCTTCAATCCCACCCTGGCCCTGGCCATCGACTACCAGGGCGTCACCGGGGAGGCCGACCTCCAGCCGAACCTCAGCCTCAGCATCGGCATCGACACCGGCCTCTTCGACATCCCCAACGGGGTCAACGTCACCGCCTCGGCGTCGCTCACGGTGTCCTGCTCGCTCCAAGTCGGCCTCCAGGGGAGCTGGTCCCGCCAGATCGGTGACATCCCGAGTCCTCCGATCGACATCCAGGTCGGCCCGGTGCCGGTGATCGTCGAGCCCAACGTCCCGATCCTCCTCACCGCTTCGGGCCAGATCGGGGTGAGCTTCTCGGCCTCGATGACGGTGGGGGCCTCCATGAGCTGGGACAGCCAGCGGGCCGGCATCCTGTCGGTCCACAACCTCTCCTCGCCGCCCCATCTGAGCGGCGGCGGTCCTCTCCCCGGCGTCGGGGTCAGCGGCCAGCTCGAGGCCGGCTTCGAGGTCCAGCCCCAGCTCGAGATCTACGACGCCGCCGGGCCCAACGTGGAGGGCGACCTGCTGGCGGTGGCCGACTTGAACCTGACGCCGCCCCCGGGGGGCTACTACCTCACCATCACCCCCGAGATCGTCCTCAAGGTCGGCCTCGACGTCGATCTCTTCGACGGGGCGTTCCACGAGTCCCTCGAGCTCACCCTGGCCACCTTGAAGGGCCCCTCGATCGACATCGCCCAGGCCCCCAACGCCTCCCTCCTGCTCAGCCCGGCCGACCCCCAGGTCGATCCGGGCCAGAGCGTCCAGTTCTCCTCGACCCGCACCGACGGGG
>DAHUZS010000014.1 GCA_027315045.1 Acidimicrobiaceae bacterium | reverse complement strand
ACTACCTTCCACCATGTCCCGTGTCCCCCGTTCTCGATTGGGTTGGCAAACCCGAGAATCAGGGGCGCGGGACTCCTATTGGTGGATACCTATGGGAAGCTCACCTGTTCGCGTCCACCCACGCGTCAACGCGGAGAGCCGCGAAAGCTCACCATTGCCTACCCGCCGCTTCAACCGAGCGATGCGGGCCCTGGTGGTCGTGTCGGCTAACTGACCCGGTGGCTATCTGGAGCCTGGGCGGGGAATCGAACCCCGGACCTGCGCATTACGAGTGCGCTGCTCTGCCGGCTGAGCTACCCAGGCGGACCGCCGGCTCAACTGCCGGACCGAACGCCGTATCCTACGCCTGCCCCTGCGGGGCCCGGGAGAGCCGTACGAGCAGGGACTCAAGCATGAGCGACTCGTTGGGGTTGCGCTCGAGCGACGCGGCGGCCCGGCTGACGGCGTCGCAGGCCGCCCGGCAGCGCTCGATCTCCTTCCCGCCCGCACCGGTCGCGACGAGGTGGGCCAGCCGGTCCCGATAGGCGCGGGCAAGGACCCCGAGGCCGGCCCGGATCTCGTCAGTCCGCCACCGCCGCTCCTCGCGGTGTTGGCGCTCGAGCAAGTCGCGCCGGCCGGGGTTCGTCCGCTCGCCGAGGCTCTCGGCCTCGGCCGCCAGGCCGGCGAGTGCCTCGGCGTGCTGCTCGCGCAGCGGGCCGACCGCGGCCTCAGCCGCTGCCAGGAGATCGCGGGCCAGTGCGGCCACCACCGAGCCCTCGCCGCTCAGGCGGCCCGGCACCGAGCGCCAGAGGTCGTGGCGGGCTACGAAGCCCTCGTCCTCGGCGAGCAGGCGGGCCCGGTCCAGGTCCCCGCTGCTGCCCTCGGCGAGCACCGCGGCCCGATCGGGATCGACACCGCGCGCCAGGAGCCAGGCCTCGACCACCCCCGGGGCGATGGGGGGGAACCGGACTTCGACGCAGCGGCTGGCGATGGTCACCAGCTCCGGCGGCACGGACTCGCACAGCAGGACGAACACCGTGCCCGGCGGTGGCTCCTCCACCGTCTTCAAGAGGGCCGGGGCCGAACGGACGGCGAGGTGCACGTCCGTGACGACCAGCACCTGACGGTCGGCCTCGAACGGCCGGCGCTGGGCCAGGAGGGCCAGGCGACGGGCGTCGTCGATCCCGAGGGCGGCCCCGGTCCGTTCCACCACCACGAGGTCCGGGTGGGTGCCGGCCAGGGCTCGACGACAGGTGTCGCAGGCGCCGCAGCCCCCCGCCGGGCACAGGAGCGCGGCGGCGAACGCCCGGGCCGCGGGTCGCGTCCCGGATCCCTCGGTGCCGAGAAACAGGTACGCGTGGACCGGGTGCCGGGCGGCGCTCTGCAGAGCGCTCACCGCCGGACCCTGGCCCACCACCTCGGCGAACAGGGCGGCCACCGGGTGCTCGTCGGTGACGCTCACCCCGGTCGACCCAGGCGGAACTCGACCGCGGCGGCCACCGCTTCGGCCACGGCGCCGATGTCGGCGGTGCCGTCGACCACCGCCCAGCGGTCGGGGTCCGAGCGCGCCAGCTCCCGGTAGCCCTCGGCCACCCGAGCGTGGAAGTCGGGACCCTGGCCCTCCAGGCGGTCCGGGTCCGAACCGCCCAACCGTTCCCGGGCCAGCGCCGCCGGGACCTCCAAGAGGATCGAGAGATCGGCGGCGAGACCCCCCGTCGCGAACTCGAGGACCGGGGCGAGCGCGGCCACCCCGAGCCGTCGCCCCCACGCCTGGTAGGCGAAGGAGGAGCCGCTGTAGCGGTCGGTCACGACCCACTGGCCACCGGCGAGCGCCGGCTCGATCAACTCGTCGACGTGCTGGGCCCGATCGGCCGCCATGAGCAACGCCTCGGTGCGGGCCGACGGGGCCGGGCCCGGGCCGAGCAGGAGCGCCCGGACGGCCGCGCCGAGCTCGGTGTCCCCGGGCTCGAACGTGTACAGCGCGCCCAGCTGCGCGCCCAAGAGTCGCGCCTGGGTCGACTTGCCGCACCCGTCGACACCCTCCAGCGCGATGAGACGTCCGCGCGATCCGGTCCGTTCTGTCACCGCTCTATTGTGCGGCGCTCACGCAGCTCAGGCCGGCGCGTCGCCGCCGGTGCTGGCCGCCTTCTTGGCCGGCGCCCGCTTCTTCGCCGCCTTCTTGACCGGCGCCCGCTTCTTCGCCGCCTTCTTGGCCGTCGTGTTGGTGGCCTTGCCGGCTCGCCGGGCCGGCGGGCCGGCGGCGCGGCGTTCGGCCAGCAGCTCCGAGGCCCGCTCCAGGGTGATCGACTCCAGGTTGTCCCCCCGGCGGAGCGAAGCGTTGACCGTCCCGTCGGTCACATAGGGGCCGAAGCGGCCATCCCGGACCACCACCGCCAGGTTGGTGTCGGGATCGGTCCCGAGCTCGCGCAGCGGCCCCGCCGGAGTTCGGCCCCGCCTCGTCTTAGGCTGGGCGAAGACCGCCTTCGCCTCGTCCAGGCCGATCGTGAGGAGCTGCTCCTCGGAGGTCAGGCTGCGGGTGTCGGCGCCCCGCTTGAGGTAGGGACCGAACCGGCCGTTGTGGGCCACGATCTCCTCGCCGGTGTCGGTGTCTACTCCGACACTGCGGGGGATGGAGAGGAGCTCGAGCGCCTGCTCGCGGGTGAGGGTCTCGGGGCTCATCGAGGCGAACAACGAAGCGGTCCGGGGCTTGGGCCGACCCTCGACCACCTCGCCCAGCTGGACGTAGGGGCCAAACCGACCGGCCTTGACCCACACCTCGAACCCGGTCCCCGGATCGGTGCCGAGCACCCGGTCCCCCGAGGGGGCGGCCAGCAGTTCCTCGGCCCGGCCGACCGTCAGCTCGTCGGGGGGCAGGTCCTCGGCCAGCGAAGCCCGGTCCTCGGCTCGCTGGAGGTAGGGACCGTAGCGGCCTACCCGGACCACGATGGGCTCCCCGTTGGCGTCGGCGCCGATCGGGATCGAGTTGATCTCCCGGGCGTCGATCTCACCAAGGTGGACGGCGACGGCGGCCTTGAGCCCGAGCCGCAGGGTGTCCCCGCCGAGCGCGCCGGGCTCGGCCACGTGCCCGTCGAGGGCCGAAGCCGAGGGCCCGCCTCCAGCGGCCCCGTCCTCGGGTGAGCCGAAGTAGAAGCGGGTGAGCCAGGGGAGCGCCTCCTCGCGGCCGTCGGCGATCTCGTCGAGGTCGTTCTCCATGGAGGCGGTGAACCCGTAGTCGACCAGTTCGCCGAAATGACGCTCGAGGAGGGAGACCACCGCGAAGGCGGTGAAGCTCGGGACCAATGCCGAGCCCTTCTTCCACACGTACCCCCGGTCGACGATGGTCGAAATCACGGTGGCATAGGTGGACGGCCGGCCCACCCCCAGCTCCTCCATCGCCTTCACCAGCGACGCCTCGGTGTAGCGGGCCGGGGGCTGGGTCGCATGGGCCCCGGGCTCGAAGGCGCTCGCCGCCACCTGCTGGCCCTCGGTGAGCGGCGGGAGGGTGACCTCCCGGTCGGCCAGCTCGGCCTCGGGATCGTCGTCGCCCTCGACGTAAGCGCGCAGGAACCCCGGGAAGGTGATGACCCGGCCATTGGCCGAAAACTCGGCCTCGCTCCCGCCGAGCCCGTCGAGAATTTCGGGGACCGGCGCGGCCAGGCGCACCTGGGCGCTGCGCCCGGTGGCATCGGGCATCTGGGAGGCGACGGTCCGCTTCCAGATCAGCTCGTAGAGCCGTAGCTCATCGCCCCCGAGCGAGCCGGCCGCCTGCTCGGGGGTCCGGAAACTCTCACCGGCCGGGCGGATGGCCTCGTGGGCCTCCTGCGCGTTCTTGACCTTGCGCTCGTAGCGGCGGGGACGCTCCGGCACGTACTCGGGGCCGTAGAGCGAGACGGCCTGGGACCGGGCGGCCGACAGCGCCTCGTCCGACAGCGTGGTCGAGTCGGTCCGCATGTAGGTGATCCAGCCCTGCTCGTAGAGGCGCTGGGCCACCTGCATGGCCCGCTGGGCGCTGAAGCGGAGCTTGCGCCCGGCCTCCTGTTGGAGGGTGGAGGTCATGAAGGGCGGGGCCGGCGAGCGCCGGAAGGGCCGCTCGGTGACCGAGGTCACGGTGAACGTCGCGTCGACAAGCCCCTCGGCCAGTGCCCGGGCGACCGGCTCGTCGATCACCCGGACCCGGTCCGGGTGATCCACCTCGCCGTCGGCGTTGAAGTCCCGCCCGGTGGCGACCGGGGTCCCGTCCAGGGTGACCAGGGTGGCGGCGAAGCTCGGCGGGACGGCCGGGTCGGCCGCCCCGGTCCGGCCGGGGGAGGCGAAGGTGCCCTCGAGGCCCCACCAGGTGGCCGAGCGGAACCGCATGCGGGCCCGCTCGCGCTCGACGATCATGCGGGTGGCTACGCTCTGGACCCGCCCGGCCGAGAGGCGGGGCATGACCTTCTTCCACAGGACCGGGGAGACCTCGTAGCCGTAGAGGCGGTCGAGGATCCGGCGGGCCTCCTGGGCGTCGACCAGACGGCGGTCGAGCTCTCTCGGATGCTCGACCGCCCGCTGGAGGGCGGCTGGGGTGATCTCGTGGAACACCATCCGCTTGACCGGGATCTGGGGGGCCAGCACCTCGTAGAGGTGCCAGGCGATCGACTCGCCCTCGCGGTCCTCGTCGGTCGCCAAATACAACTCGTCGGCCCGCTTCAGCTGCCGCTTCAGATTGGCCACGACCGACTTCTTCTCCGGCGAGACCACGTAGAGGGGCTTGAACCCGTTGTCCACGTCGACCCCGAGGCGCGACCACTCCTCGCCCTTGTAGGCGGCGGGGATCTCGTCGGCCCCGCGGGGCAGGTCGCGGATGTGGCCGACCGAGGACTCGACGACGAAGTCCGGGCCGAGCATGCCCGCGATGGTGCGGGCCTTGGCCGGGGACTCGACGATCACGAGTGCCTTGGGCACGTCAACTCCTGCGTCGCTCGGGGATCGCACCCGGGGCCGGGGGGGCCGCCGAGGGGACACCATTTCGGCCCGTAGGTGGCCCTGTCAAGACCCTCCCTGCCTGCGCACACAAGAAGACCTGTTCAGAGGCGATGTCGGCGGAACCCGCGCGAGTGCCCCAGTGGCACCGAATAGGCGCAGACAGCCTCGCCGCCTAGTCCGCGACGTCCGCGGCGTCCGCGACCGCCAACGCCGGTGTCTCGTCGGCCACCATGGACTCGGTCCGGCGCTTGGAGAAGGCGATGGCCGAGAGCAGGATGGCTAGGGCGATCCCGGCGATGGCGTAACGGGCACCGTTGTGGCGGAGCGAGATCACGGCCGGCAGGATCAACAGCGACACCAGGTTCATCACCTTGATCAACGGGTTGAGCGCCGGGCCGGCGGTGTCCTTGAACGGGTCGCCGACGGTGTCCCCGATCACCGCCGCCTTGTGGGTCTCGGACCCCTTGCCGCCCTCGTTCCCGTCCTCGATGAACTTCTTGGCGTTGTCCCAGGCCCCCCCGGAGTTCGACAGGGTGTTGGCCATGAGCTGGCCGGTGAGGATGGCAGCGGCGAGGAAGGCCCCGAGGGCCTGGTAGTTGATGCCGAAACCGACGATCGCCGGGGTCAGCACCGCGAGCAGGGCCGGAGTGGCCAGCTCGCGCTGGGCAGCGGCGGTGCAGATGGAAATCACCCGGCCGTACTCGGGCTGGTCGGTGTAGTCCATGATCCCGGGGTGGTCCCAGAACTGGCGGCGGACCTCCTGGACCACGGTGCCGGCCGAGCGACCCACCGCCCTGATGGCCAGGGACGAGAACAAGAAGGCGACCGATCCGCCGATCAACAGGCCGATGAAGGTGGTGGGATCGGCCACATTGATCTGGGCGGCGGCCTGATGGAACAGCTCGGTCCCGCTCACGTGCAGGTTCAACTGCGAGCCGATGGTCTCGATGAACGACGCGAACAGGGCCACGGCGGCGATGACGGCGGAGCCGATGGCGACGCCCTTGGTGATGGCCTTGGTGGTATTGCCGACGGCGTCAAGGCTGACCATGATCCGCTCGGCTTCGCCACTGAACTCGCCGGACATCTCGGCGATCCCGGCGGCGTTGTCCGAGACCGGGCCGAAGCTGTCCTCCGAGACCACCATCCCGGTGGTGGCGAGCAGGCCGATGCCGATCAGCGCCACCAGGTACAAGGAGAGCTCGATGTTCCCGCCGCCGAGCCCGATGGCCACGGCGATGGCGATGGCGATGGCGATGATCGCCCACACCGAGGACTCGAGCCCGATGGAGATGCCCGAGAGCACGGTGGTGGCCGGTCCGGTCCGGGCCGATTCGGCGATCTCTCGCACCGGGTTTCGCTCGGTGGAGGTGAACTGCTCGGTGATCTGGCTCGTCACCAGGGCCAGCACCACGCCGGTCAGCACCGCGTAGAAGACCTTCAGGTTGTGCACGTAGTACTGGGCCACGAAGAACGCGGCCAGCACGGTGATCACCGCCGCGCTCCAAAAGCCGCGGTTGATGGCTGTCAGCGCGTTGCGGTCCTTCGGCCGGGCCCGGACGAGGAGCACCCCGGCCATCGAGGCCAGGATGCCGATCGCCGGCACGATCAGGGGATAGAGCACGGCCGGGGTCGGGTTGGCGTGGATGGTCCGAAACGCCGCGAACCCCAAGATGAGCGAGGAGATTATGGTGATGATGTAGGACTCGAACAGGTCGGCCGCCATGCCGGCGCAGTCCCCCACGTTGTCGCCGACGTTGTCGGCGATCACCGCGGCGTTCCTCGGGTCGTCCTCGGGGATCCCGGCTTCGACCTTGCCCACGAGGTCGGCCCCCACGTCGGCGGCCTTGGTGAAGATCCCGCCGCCCACCCGCATGAACAGGGCGAGGAGGGAAGCCCCGAAGGCGAACCCGACCAACACGGCGGTGGCCGTGTTCTGGAAGATGAACATGATGGCGGTGGCGCCGAGCAGGCCCAGCCCCACGCACAACATGCCGGTCACCGCCCCGGACCGGAAGGCCACCCGCAGCGCCCCGGACATACGCCCGCCGGTGGCGGCGGCGGCGGTTCGCACGTTGCCCCGGACCGCCACGCTCATCCCGATGAACCCGGTCAGTCCGGAGAAGGTCGCACCGAACAGAAAGCAGACCACCCGGAGCAGCCCGGCCTGGACGAAGCTGAAGGCGATGGTGCCGTTGGGCCGGGTGACCTTGGTGGCGGTGAAGAAGATGAGGACGGCGAGCGGCACGACGATGATGACGATCACCTTGAACTGGCGCTTCAAGAAGGCCTGGGCGCCCTCCTGGATGGCCCGGGCGATCTCGCGCATCTTGGGGGTGCCCTGGTCGGCCCTGAGGACTCCGCGCATGAGCGCAAGGCCCGAGAGGATCCCGACCAGCCCGGCGAAGAGCGCCAGGATCAGCCACACCTTGTCGGTGCCGCCAAGGTGGAAGTTCTGGTAGCTCCCCTCGGTGGCGAGCTGGGTCAACGCTGGCATCTGCGACGTGGTTCCCTTCGCGTGGCTGTTCTCTTGACGCTCCCTCGCCCCGACCCCGGGGCGTTCCGCCGGCGGTGACCTCGCCGACGACCCGCGCCGCGCTCCTTCGACGAACCTCGGGCCAGCGCGCCGGTGAGAGGCGGAATACGGCTCAGCACGGGTCGAGGAGCCCGACAGGGCCGGGTGGACGATAGCGACCGAGAGGCCCCGAGGGCAAGGAACCGTGCCCGCGGCTCACCCATCCCCCTGGTCGTCCGCCCCCGCCACCAGCTCGTAGTCCGGATTGAGCAGCGCCAGGTGGCGCCCCCAGGACCCGGCCATCCCCGAGGCGACCAGCCGGGCCCCGGTCTCGATCCCCGGGATACGGCGCCGACCCTGGAAGACGAGCAGGACCCGCCCGCTGTCGTCGGCCAGGACGCACTCGAGGTTGGAGGTACCCCCGCGGGGCTGGACCCGCACCGAGTGGACCCGTCCGGCCACCCGGACCCGGTGCCGCCAGTTCACCTGCCCGATGGGCACGGTGTCGGCGGAGCGGCGGGCCAGCGCCTCGTCGGCCGCCAACAGCTGGCCGCGCGGCTCGGGTGAGCCGGCCCGGGCCCCCTCGCGAGCCAGGGGCTCGGCGCTCACCCGGCCCGAGAGCACGTCGCCCACGTTGAACGGGACGATCGTCGGGCTGACGTGGGGCACCACGCTCAGCGCCGCCGCGAGCCGGTCGGCCGTGCGGTCGTGCAGGAGCAGGCGCCAGCCCGAACCGAAGCTCCGGCGGGGCAGGAGCACCGTGCACTCGGTGTCCCCGTCGGCCACCGCCTCCGCGACCAGGTCGACCGCGGCCCGGGTCAGCCGCCGGTCCCGACACTCGACGATGTCGAGCGGGACCCGGGACAGCCCGAGGCGGCTCCACTCCTCCTCGAGCCGCCTGGTGACGGTGGAGTCCAGGTTGAAGTGGACCGCGCGGAGGTCGTCAGGGGTCAGGCTGCGCGCGTACTGCAGGGCGCGGCCGGTGGCGAGGTCGAAGCGGTCGACGAACACCACGACCACGTGGCGGGAGAGGATGGCGGCCTCGGTGGCCCGCGTCGCCCCCAGCTCGAGCAGCCGCTCCTCGGCGACGTAGCGGCGGTGGAGCCGGATCAGCCCGAGGAAGAGGAGCGGACCGACCACCACCACCACCCAGGCCCCCTCGGTGAACTTGGCCACCGCCAGGATCCCGACGACGGCCGCCGACAGGAAGGCCGAGAAGCCGTTGATCCCGAGGCTCCGGCGCCAGTGGCGTCCCCGCTCGCGCAGGTGGTGGCGGACCATGCCCGACCCGGCCATGGCAAAGCCGGTGAACACGCCGATCGCGTACAGGGCGACCAGCGCGCTCACCTTGGAGTTGGTGGCCAAGAGAAGGGTGATGGCCACGGCGCCGAGCACCACGATGCCGTTGGAGAAGGCCAACCGGTGCCCCCGGCGGGTGAGCTGGCCCGGCAGGAACTGGTCGCCGGCGACGAAGCTGGCGAGGTACGGGAACCCGTTGAAGCTGGTGTTCCCCCCGGTGTAGAGGACGAGGAGCGTGGCCGCCTGCACCACGTAGAAGAGTGCCTTGGCCACGCCGCTCGTGCCGAGCACGTACCGGACCTCCTGGGAGATGACCGTCGGTGACCCGGCCGCATAGGGGATGGCGTGGGTCCAACGGGCGAGAAGCGTCACCCCGGCCAAGAGGAAGGCCAGGGTGACGCTCATGGCGACCAGGGTCCGCCGGGCGTTGACCGCCTCGGGGGGGCGGAAGCTGGCCACCCCGTTGGAGATGGCCTCGAGGCCGGTGAGCGACGACCCCCCGTTGGCGAATGCCCGGAGCAGGGTGATGAAGGCCAGCCCCATGAGCCAGCCCGAGCCGGCGTGCCCGAGGTGGCCGTCGACGAGCAGCCCGACCGGGGGCAGGGGGTGGGCGTGTAGGTCGCCGAGGGCGGCCTTCACGTAGCCGACCAGGATCACCGACGACACCGAGAGGACGAAGAAGTAGGTCGGGAAGGCGAACACCCGTCCCGCCTCCCGGATCCCCCGGAGGTTGCCATAGATGAGGACCAGCACCACCGCGACCGAGATCGCCACGCTGTAGGGCACGAGGGCCGGGAACGCGCTGGTCAGCGCGTCGGTGCCGGCGGCGGTCTGCACCGCCACGGTCACCGTGTAGTCGATGAGGAGTGCCACCGCGGCGATCTGGGCGATCGTCGGGCCGAAGTTGTCCCGGGCCACCACGTACGCGCCGCCGGCCTTGGTGTAGCAGCCGATGACCTCGACGTAGGAGAGCGTGACGAAGAACAGCACGCCCAAGATGGCGAGCATGATCGGCACCACGAGGGTGAAGGCGGCCAACCCGATGGCCGGGACCAGCTGGTTCAGGGTCTCCTCGGTGCCGTAGGCCGAGGACGACAGGCAGTCGGGGGCAAGCACCCCGAGGGCGATCGGCCGGCTGAGGCGCTCCGTCCGCAACTGCTCGGAGACGAGGGGCGGCCCGAGCAACCGGTTCTTCAATCGGTAGGCCAAGGTCTCGGGGATCCGGGAGGACCCGACGGTCGCCATCACCTCGGGCCCGGCTGGCGGCGGCGCCGGCCGGGCCGGCCGGTCGCCCTGACCCTGGCCCGGGGTGCTCGAACTACGCGCGCCGGCGTCGACTTGGGCTCCCGGCTGCCGATCCATCCGGCTCACCCTAAAGCAGCCCGGCACCGAACTCCGGCGGCCCTCGGACCCGTCGTCCTTTACAACGCGAAGGCCCCCGTGTTGCACTGTGCGGGTGCACGTCATCGTGGTCGGGTGCGGCCGAGTCGGTTCCGGGTTGGCCATGTCCCTCGACGACGACGGCCACAGCGTCGCCATCCTCGACCAGAACCCCCGGGCTTTCCGCCGGCTCTCGGAACACTTCCGGGGCCAGCGCCTCGTGGGCTCGGGTTTCGACCGCGACGACCTCGAGACGGCGGGGGCCAAGGAGGCCGAGGCCCTGGCGGCCGTCACGAGCGGGGACAACACCAACATCCTCACCGTGCGCATCGCCCGGGAGAACTACGGGATCCCCCGGGTGGTGGCCCGCATCTACGACCCCCGCCGGGCTGAGATCTACCAGCGGCTCGGGATCCCGACGGTGGCCACCGTGCCCTGGACCATCGACCAGGTCCACCGGACCCTCTTCTCGGAGCGCAACGACGCCGAGTGGGTCGACGCCACCGGCAAGCTGGTCTTGGTGGAGCGGCGGCTGCCCGAGCACTTGGCCGGCCGGCCGCTGCGCGAGATCGAGGGCGACGGTCAGGTGAAGGTGGTGTCGGTCACCCGGGCCGGCGTCCCGCGCCTCGACGTGGGCGACCTCATCGGCCAGGAGGGCGACGTCCTGCTCCTGGCGCTCGAGAAGGCGGCATTCGGCACCCTCCTCGAGCAGGTGGTCGCCGAACCGACCCGAAGCGAACCGGCGCACCCGTCGTGAAAGTCGCGATCTGCGGCGGCGGGAGCGTGGGCACCACCATCGCCGGGGACCTCCACCTGAGCGGCCACGACGTCCTGGTGATCGACAAGGAGCCCGATGTTGTCGAGCGCCGGCGGCGGGATCTCGACGTGACCTGGATCACCGCCGACGCCTGCGAGGTCTCCTCCCTCGACGCCGCCGGGCTGGCCAGCGTCGACGTGGTCGTCGCGGCGACCGGCGACGACGAGGACAACCTGGTGATCTCGCTGTTGGCCAAGCAGGAGTTCGCCGTGCCCCGAGTGGTGGCCCGGGTCAACCACTCGAAGAACCAGTGGCTCTTCAACGAGAGCTGGGGGGTCGACATCTCGGTGTCGACGCCAGGGTTCATCACGGCCATCGTCGAGGAGGCCGTCTCGGTGGGGTCCTTGATCCGCCTGCTCCAGTTCGAGGGGGGTGCCACCCACCTGGTGGAGGTGACCCTGGCGCCCGAGTCCCCAGCGGCCGGCAGAGCACTGTCGGACCTGGAGCTGCCCCGGGAGGCCGCCGTGGTCGCCGTCGTGCAGGAGGACCACGTGGTCGCCCCCCGGGACGAGGTGGTGCTGCGCGAGGGCGACGAGGTGCTCGTGCTCGTGAGCCAGGACGGCGAAGCCGTGGTCCGCCAGGTCCTCGTCGGGGAGTGAGCGGAGGTTCCTTCCCCCCCGGACCGTCTCATGCGCGGACGGTGCGTGGTCCCCCCGTAGCATGACCCCGTGGAGAGCGCGGCGTTCTTTGACCTGGACAAGACGGTCATCACCAAGGCCTCGATCGCCGCGTTCAGCGGGCACTTCCGCCGTGACGGACTGATCACCAGGCGCACCGTGCTGCGGGCCGTCGGCTCCCAGCTCCTCTACGTCCGGTTGGGCGCCGACGAGGAGCGCATGGCCAAGATCCGCGAGTCGCTCCTCTCCCTCACCAAGGGCTGGGACCGCGACCGGGTCCGCCAGATCGTCCGCGAGCGGCTGCTCGAGACGGTCGAGCCCCTCATCTACGCCGAGGCCATCGAGCTCATGGCCGGCCACCACCTGGCCGGCCAGCGCGTCTATCTGGTCTCAGCCTCCCCCGAGGAGATCGTCCTGCCCATGGCCGAGCTGCTCGGCGTCGACGGGGTCATCTGCTCACGGGCCGAGGTGGACGACGACGGCCGCTACACCGGGCGCATGGCCTTCTTCGCCGACGGCGTGCACAAGGCCGAGGCCATCACCGAGCTGGCCGAGACCATGGGCCTCGACCTGGCGGCCTCGACCGCCTACTCGGACGCCGCCACCGACGTCCCCATGCTCGAGGTGGTCGGCAGGCCGGTGGCGGTGAACGCCGACCACCACCTGGCCAAGGTGGCGCGGCAGCGCAACTGGGAGATCTGCCAGTTCACCAAGCCGGTCCGCCTGCGCGACCGGGCGGCGGCGGCCGCACCGATGGTCACCAGCGTCGCCCTGGCCGCGGCCGCCGTGGTCCTCGGTCGGTGGGGGCGACGGCGGGGAGGCGAGATCCGGGCACGGACGACCGCGCTCGTCCCCTGAGCCGAGCCTGACGACTCAGGCCTCCCGCAGCCGGCGGGCGGCGATCACGCCCGCCACTGCGACCAGGATCACGAGCACCAACAGCTTCTTCATGGGCCCGATGCTACCGGCCGATCGGTCGGACCCGGCTCAGACGGTGAGCAGGTCCCGGGCGCCGGTGTCCGACGAGGGATGCCGGAGCTTGGACATCGCTCGGGCCTCGATCTGGCGGATCCGCTCCCGGGTGAGGTTGAAGTGCTCGCCCACCTCCTCGAGCGTTCGGGGCTCGCCCCGGTCGAGACCGAAGCGCAGGCGCAGGATCTCCCGCTCCCGTTCGTCGAGGGGGGACAGGAGCCGGCCGATCTCCTCGGGGAGCAGCGAGACCGCCGCCACCTCGAAGGGCGACTCCGCCGAGCGGTCCTCGACCACGTCGCCGAGTTCGGCGTCGCCGTCCTCCCGGAGCGGCTCGGACAACGACAGGGGCTCGGCCCGGAAGCGCAGGGCCTCGACCAGCTTGTCCTCGGGCATCTCCACCTCGATCCCGAGCTCGGCCAGCGTCGCCGGACGGCCCAGCTTGAGCTCGAGGCGGGCCTGAGCCTTCTGGACCCGGGCCAGGGTGTCGCCGGCATGGACCGGGAGCCGGATGGTGCGGCCGGTGTTGGCGATCCCCCGGGTGATCGCCTGGCGGATCCACCAGGTGGCGTAGGTGGAGAACTTGAACCCCTTGCGCCAGTCGAACTTCTCGACCGCGTGCATGAGGCCCAGATTCCCCTCCTGGATGAGGTCGAGGAGAGGCAGGCCGGAGGCCTGGTACTTCTTGGCGATCGAGACCACCAGCCGCAGGTTCGACTGGACGAAGGTCCGTTGGGCCTGCTCGCCGTGGATCACCGCCCGGCGGAGCTCCCGTCGCTTGGAGGTGGTGACGCCCTTGGGGGCCTTGCGCAGTTCACCCTCCGCGTCTCGGCCGCACTCGATGGCCTGGGCCAGCCGGACCTCGTCGTCCTTGGTGAGGAGTGGATACTGGCCGATGTCGGTCAGATACAGCCGGACCAGATCCTCGTCGTCTCGTTCGATGCGTTCCTTGGCCAAGGCTTCCGTCGTCCTCCGTCAGCTTGGGGCATCACCCTCGGCCCAGGGCTGGGGGGTCTCTTGATGGGTCCGACCGGCCACGCCCCACAGCGTGACAACGGTTTCTCCCTAAGTTTACCTGGACGTCAAGCCCTCGAGGCAGGCCAAATGACCAGGCCCGGCCGGATCCCGGCCCCGACGAGGCCCGCTTCCAGCGAGACGACGGCTGATCCGGCCTCGCCCACCTGCTCGGGGGAGGTGAGCCGGGCCTCGAGGAGGGCCTCCCCCGCCGCCCAGGCCTCCGTCTCGTCCGACAGCACCAGGCGCAGGGCCCGTCGGACCGGCGCCTCGGAGGCCACCGGGGAAACCTCCAGGTGGCGGGCGTATGAAGTCACCAGACGGGGCAGGACCACCCGGGCCAGGCCGGCCACGCGCCCGATCGGGGTCGCCGCCTCCAGCTCCCCCAGCACCTCCGCCAACGGACCGGGGAGCTCCACCAGGGCCCGGGAGTCCACCCCGCTCAAGACCGGGAGCCGGTCGGCCCACAGCTCGGCGTGCCAGGCGTGCTCGGCGCTCCAGGCGTCGAGGGGGGCCCGGAACGACGGGTCGGTCCCCGGGTCGGCGGCCCAAGCCCCGGTCAGCTCGAAGAGGCGGCGCTCGAGGGCACAGTAGGCGCCGAGGAGGGTGGCCGAGCGCTGCAGGTCGAACACGTCCCGCTCGGGTCGGCCCCCGGTCACCTGGGATCCGGGGCGTCGGTGGCCCGGTAGCGGTTGGTGATGGGCACCCGACGATCCTTGCCGAAGGCCTTGGCGGTGATGCGGACCCCGGGGGCGAGCTGGCGGCGCTTGTACTCGGCCCCGTCCACCAGGCGGACCACAGCGTCGACCACCGCCGGATCGACACCGTCGGCGACCATCTCGGGCCCGGTCCGGTCCCGTTCCACGTAGGCCTCGAGGACCGGGTCGAGGACCTCGTAGGCCGGCAGGCTCTGGTCGTCCCGCTGGTCGGGGCGGAGCTCGGCCGAAGGGGGCTTCTCCAGCACCGCGGCCGGGATGGGGTCGAGGGGGCCCGGGCCCGGGCGGGCGTTGCGGTACCGGCAGAGCTCGTAGACCTCGGTCTTGGCGATGTCCTTGATGGCGGCGAAACCCCCGACGGCGTCGCCGTAGAGGGTGAAGTACCCCGTCGCGATCTCGCTCTTGTTCCCGGTGGTGAGCACGATGCTCCGCCCGATCGAGTTCGAGACCGCCATCAAGAGGAGCCCCCGCACCCGGGACTGGAGGTTCTCGTCGGTGAGCCCGGCCGGCTCGCCCTCGAGCATCGGGGCCAGGAGGCCGGCCAGGGCCCGGTGGGCCGGTTCGATCGGGACCACGCTGAGACCGATCCCGAGTCGATCGGCGAGCTCCTTGGCGTCGGCCACCGACCCCTCGCTCGAATAGCGCGACGGCAACGACAGCGCGTGCACCTTCTCCGGGCCGACCGCGTCGACGGCGATCGTGGCCACCAGCGAGGAGTCGATCCCGCCCGAGAGCCCGATGACGACGTCCCCGAACCCGTTTTTCACCAGGTAGTCGCGGGTACCGAGCACCAGGGCCTCGTAGATCTCGGCGTGGGGGGACAGCGGGGGCCCGATTCTCGGCGACGGGAGCGGGCTACGGTGCGGGGCAGCTCCGGTCACCGGAACCACCGCCAGGGTGCGGGAGCGCATTTCGAGCTCCAGGTCCACGAGGAGCAGCTCCTCTTCGAACTGGCGCGCCGCGCCCAGAAGGGACCCGTCGGCGCCGACGAGCACGCTGGACCCGTCGAAGACCAGCTCGTCCTGCCCGCCCACCAGGTTGCAGTAGGCGACCGGGCAGCCCGCCTCGCCGACCCGCCGGCGGAGCATGGTGAGCCGCTCCTCCCGGCGACCCTGGGCGAACGGGGAGGCATTGATGTTCACCACCAGGTCCGCTCCGCCACGGCCGAGCTCGACCACCGGCCCGTCGGTGTACCAGACGTCCTCGCAGATCGAGACGCCGACCGCCGCCCCGGCGACCTCGTAGAGCACGTGGGGGCCGCTCCCGGGGTCGAACCACCGCTTCTCGTCGAACACCCCGTAGTTGGGCAGGATCCGCTTGCGGTAGACGCCGACGATCGATCCGCCGGCGCACACCGCCGCCGCGTTGGCCAGCCGGGCGGGAGGCCGGGTTCCTCCCCCGTCCCACCGCTCGTCACCCGGCCGGTCGGCGCCGCGCTCGACGAAGCCCACCACCGCCACGCAGCGCCCGGTGGCCGCCGCGATCTCCTCGACGGCCCGGTGGTTGTCGGTGAGGAACCGGGGCTTGAGGAGCAGGTCCTCGGGCGGGTAGCCGGTGACCGCCAGCTCGGGGAAGAGACACAGGTCACAGCCGGCGTCCTCGGCCGACCGCAACGAAGCCAGGACGGCGGCCACGTTGCCCTCGAGGTCGCCCACCACGAGGTCCAGCTGGGCCATGGCCAACCTCAGGGTGGGCACGGCCTCACACTACCGGGGGGCCCAGCGGAGCCTTCTGCCCGGACCGGCCCGACGACACCGAGCGGGGCGGGTCAAGGCCCTTCGGCGCGGTGGGAGCATTGGACCCGTGAACCAGCTCGAAGAGGGAACCGACGCCACCGTCGACTTCACCAAGATCGCCCGGGCCGCCGCGAGCACCCAGGGGCTCGTCCCGGTGGTGCTCCAGCACGCGGACACCAAGGAGGTGCTCTTTGTCGGCTACGCCAACCACCTCGCGCTGGCCGAGACCCTCGACTCGGGCCGGGCCGTGCTGTGGTCGGCGTCGCGCGACGAGCTGTGGCGCAAGGGGGCGACCTCGGGCGACGAGCTCGAGCTGGTCGAGGTCTGGGTCAACTGCGAGCAGAACGCCCTCTTGTACCTGGTCCGGCCGGTGACCGGCGGCGTCTGTCACACCAAGGACGCCGCCGGGGCCGCCCGGACCACCTGCTTCTACCGCCGCGTCCGGACGCCGGCGCACCTCGACTTCCTCGACGGGTTCGGCCCGGCGTCCTGACGGTGCAGCTCCGGCCGGATCCGACGGCCGACGGGCCTCAGATGTCGAAGTAGAGCGCGAACTCGTAGGGGTGGGGGCGGAGGCGCATCGGATCGGCCTCCTCGAGGCGCTTGTACTCGAGCCAGGTGTCGATCAGGTCGTCGGTGAACACCCCGCCCACCCGGAGGAAGTCGCTGTCGGCCTCGATGGCCTCGAGCGCCTCCTCGAGGGACCCCGGGGTGTGGGCGATCTTGGCCAGCTCGGTGGCGGGCAGGTCGAAGAGGTCCTTGTCCACCGGCGCGGGGGGCTCGATCTTGTTCTGGATGCCGTCGAGGCCGGCGAGCAGCATGGCCGGGAAGGCCAGGTGCGGGTTGCAGGCGGCGTCGGGGCACCGGAACTCGATCCGCTTGGCCTTCGGGCTCGCCGAGTACAACGGGATCCGGCAGGCCGCCGAGCGGTTCCGCTGGGAGTAGACCAGGTTCACCGGCGCCTCGTAGCCGGGCACCAGCCGCTTGTAGGAGTTGGTGGTCGGGGCGGCGAACCCGAGCACCGACCGGGCGTGCTTGAGCAGCCCGCCCACGTACCAGCGGCCGAGGTCGGAGAGGCCGCCGTAGCCGTCGCCGAAGAAGAGCGGCTGGCCGTCCTTCCACAGTGACTGGTGGCAGTGCATGCCCGACCCGTTCTCCAAGAACAGCGGCTTGGGCATGAAGGTGGCCGTGTAGCCGGCCGCGTTAGCCACGCTTTTCACCACGTACTTGTAGACGGCGAGCTTGTCGGCCATGGTCGCCATGGTGTCGAAGCGCATGTCCATCTCGGCCTGCCCGCCCGTCGCCACCTCGTGGTGCTGCACCTCCATCGCGATCCCCAGCCGCTCGAGCTGGAGGATCATCTCGCTCCGCAGGTCCTGGAACTTGTCGTTCGGGGGGACCGGGAAGTACCCCTCCTGGGGGCGCAGCTTGTAGCCGAGGTTGGGGAACCGGCTGTCGGTGGTGTTCCAGTGGCCCTCGATCGAGTCCACCCGGTACGTCGCGTAGTTGACGCCCTGGCCGTACTCGACGTGGTCGAAGATGAAGTACTCGGCCTCCGGGCCGAAGTACGCGGTGTCGGCGATGCCCGTCGAGAGCAGGTAGGCCTCGGCCTTGCGGGCGATGTTGCGCGGGTCGCGCGTGTAGGCCTCGAGGGTGACCGGGTCGTGCACGAAGCAGTGGACGTTGAGGGTCTTGTGCTGCCGGAAGGGGTCGACGTAGGCCATGTTCGGGTCGGGCAACAGGATCATGTCCGACTCCTGGATCTCTTGGAACCCGCGGATCGACGAGCCGTCGAAGCCGAAGCCCTCGCTGAAGCGGTCCTCGCTCAGCTCGTGGGTGGGCACCGAGAAGTGCTGGGTCATGCCGGGCAGGTCGGCGAAGCGCAGATCGACGATCTCGACGCCCTCGTCCTGCGCCAGCTGCACCACCTCGGCGGGGGTTCGCTTGATCACCATTCCTCCTGACCGCCCCGTCCTCGGGCGCCCTCGCTCCGACCTCTGCGCGCCCGTGCTCGGGCCCGTGCAAGCCGTCCTGGCGCCGAGTCTCGCGACCGACCGTTTCGTCGCTGTTGCCCGAATGTGAACGGGGCGTGAAATCACGGCGCTCGACCCGGCGACCTGGACCGGATGACGCTAGCTCGTCCTCGGTCGCCGCGGCGAGCTAGAAGAATGAGACGATGCGGGACCAACGCGACTACGTGCTGCGCACGGTGGAAGAGCGCGGGATCCGCTTCGTCCAGCTGTGGTTCACCGACGTGCTCGGCACCCCCAAGGCGTTCCACATCACGCCGGCCGAGCTCGAGAACGCGCTCGATGAGGGGATGACCTTCGACGGCTCGTCCATCGACGGGTTCAGCCGGATCCAAGAGTCCGATGTCCTGGCCCGGCCGGACGCCGACACCTTCCAGCTCATCCCGTGGCACGGACACGACGAGCCGGTAGCCCGGGTGTTCTGCGACATCTTCAACCTCGACCAGACCCCCTTCGAGGGGTGTCCGAGGCACGTGCTGCGCCGGACGCTCGAGCGGGCCCGGAGTGCCGGGTACACCTTCTTCGCCGCCCCCGAGGTGGAGTACTTCTGCTTCGCCGACCTCGAGGTCGACCCGTCCCGGCCGCCGCGTCCGATCGACTCGCGCTCGTACTTCGATTTGACCGGGGCCGACCGCTCGAGCGACCTGCGGCGCCGCACCGTGCTCACCCTGGAGGAGATGGGCATCCCGGTCGAGCACGCCCAACACGAGGACGCGCCGGGCCAACATGAGATCGACCTCCGCTACACCGACGCGCTCACCATGGCCGACACGGTGATGACGATCCGTCTGGTGGTGAAGGAGCTGGCCCGCCAGGACGGGATCCACGCCAGCTTCATGCCCAAACCCCTGGCCGGCGTGCAGGGCTCGGGCATGCACACCCACCTGTCGCTGTGGCAGGGCGAGCGCAACGCCTTCTTCGAGCAGAACGACCCCGATGGGCTCTCCGGGGTGGCCAGGCACTTCATGGCCGGGCTGCTCCACCACTCCCGCGAGATCAGCGCCATCACCAACCAGTGGGTGAACTCCTACAAGCGACTGGTGCTCGGCTACGAGGCCCCGAGCCACGTGAGCTGGGCCCGCAACAATCGCAGCGCCCTGGTGCGGGTGCCGGTGGTGAAGGCGGGTCGGCCCGAGTCCACCCGGATCGAGTACCGGGCCCCCGACTCGGCCTGCAACCCGTACCTCGCCTTCGCGGTGATGCTGGCCGCCGGGCTGCGCGGGGTCGAGGAGCGCTACGAGCTCGGCCCCGAGGCCGACGCCAGCCTCTACGACCTCTCCCCCGAGGAGCTTGCGGCCCGGGGCGTCGGCTCCCTGCCGGTCAGCCTCAACGAAGCGGTCGACGCGATGGAGCAGTCCAAGCTGTTGATCGAAACCCTGGGCGACCACGTCTTCGAGTGGTTCCTCCGCAACAAGCGGGCCGAGTGGGCCGCCTACCGCGCCGAGGTGACCCCCTTCGAACTCAGCCGCTACCTGCCGGTGCTCTGAGGTGGCCACCCCGCACATCTCCCGCCGACTGGTCGAGTCCCGCCGACTGGTCGAGGTCGCCCGGACCAGCCCGCCCTTGCTCTGCTTTCCCGACCCGCTGCCCGGCGAGTGGGCCCGACCCCTGCGCGACGCCGGCTACGACCTCTTCTGCGTCTCGGGGGCCGTCGCCGCGGCGGCGGCCGAACGAGGGGGCCAGGAGGTGTGGCGGGGGGCGGTGGTCTGCGCCATCGACGACATGACCGAGGCCATTTCGCTCTGCCGGCGCCTGCGCCGGCGGGAGGAGCCGGTAACCCCCCTGCTCCTCATCGTCGGTCGCCACGAGATCGGCGAGCTGAAGCTGCGCAACGACCTCTTCGACGACTTCTGCGTGGCGCCGCTGCACCCGGGCGAACTCTCGGCCCGGGTCGAGCACCTGTTCTGGCGAGCCGGACAGGTGCTCGACGAGAAGGTGATCGAGCACGGTCCGCTGGTACTCAACCTCGAGACCTACCAAGCCAGCATCGCCAGCCGGGCCCTCGACCTCACCTACATGGAGTACCAGCTGCTGCGGTTCCTCGCCACCCACCCGGGGAAGGTGTTCACCCGCGACACTTTGCTCAACCGGGTCTGGGGCTATGAGTACTACGGCGGCGCCCGCACCGTCGACGTCCACGTCCGGCGGCTCCGGGCCAAGCTTGGCGAGGAGCACGCGCACCTCATCGAGACGGTCCGCTCCGTCGGCTACCGGCTCGCCCACGGGGTCGGCGCCAGCGCCCACCGGGGCGCCGACTGGGAGCCGGTCGACGGCGAGGACCCGCTCGGCACCACCCGCCGGTCGGCCGGCTAGGACCCGACCGCCGCGCCCTTCGGTCCGACGAAGGCCCAGACCGCCACCTCGGCCCGGGCGCCGAGCGGGAGGGCAGCCACCGCCACCGCGCTACGGGCCGGTCGGTGGGTGCCGAAGGCGGCGGTCCAGACCTCATTAGCGAGGGCGTAGTCGTCCATGTCGACCAGGTAGAGGTTCGCCGCCACCACGTCGGCCAGGGTCGCCCCGGCCCCGGCCAGCACGCCGGCCACGTTGGCCAGCGCCTGGGTCAGCTCGGCCGCCGTTCCCCCCTCGACCAGGCGGGGACCCCCCTCCCCCGGGACGATGCCGACCTGGCCCGACGTGACCACCCATCCGCCCGCCGTCACCGACGGGGAGTAGGGGCCGACCGGCCGGCTCACCGGACCCCGCGCCGGGTCGGCCAGCGGGGCAGGAGGCCGTCGGCCAGCCAGGCGACGGCGGCCGTGGCGGCGAAGACGGCGTCGGACCCGTTCACCGGGGCGAGGTCGGAGGGATGGATCCGGACCTCGACGGGCGGCATGTCCCGGGCCGAAAGGATGCCAAAGGAGCGCACGGTCAGATCCTGCACTACCCCGCCCTCGTCCACCGCCACCCCCTCGCTGCGGACCCACCCGAGGGCCTGGTGGACCGCCCCGATGCAGTAGGAGCGGAGGACGGTCTCGTCGAGGACCTCCCCCGCCCACACCTCGACCACCACCGCGCCCTTGGGGCCGATCGCCACCCTGGCTCGGCCCCCGGCGCTCCCGGTGACCGCCACCCCGTCGGCCGGCCCGGCCCCCTGGGCCCGGGCGCCGAGGACGGCGAGGAGCACGGCGGCCTCGGCAAACCCGGCCGAGCGCAGGTCGGGCGAGACCGGTGGGCCCACGGTCGGCACCTCCTCGACGCGCAACCCGGGCGCGGCCGCCCCCACCGCGGCGACAAACGGGGTGAGGTCGGGCGAGCCCCCGGTACGGGCGACCCGGAGCACCCCGGTGCCGTCGGCGGCGACAGCGGCGGCGACCGGAGGCCGCTTGGGTCCCCGGCGCACCACCTCCTCCCGGGTCCACAACTCGACGACGGCTTGGCCCCGCTCGTCGGCCAGCGCCCGGGCCTCGGCGCCCACCGGCGATCGGCGCTTCCCCCCGAAGGCCCCGCCGTTGGCCAGCGGTGAGGCCGGGGTCCCCCCCGGTCGGCACCAGCTGGCGTCGATCTCCAAGTAGGCGGGCTCGACCCAGGTGGTCTGGAGGGTGAGCGCCCAGTCCCCCTCGGGCACCTCGAGCGGGTAGGAGAGGGGCCGCCCGCTGCGCCGCCCCGGCGCCTGCTCCAACCCCCGGCGGGCCGCGGCCAGGCCCTTTCCGACCGAGACCCGGCCTCGGTCGGAAAGGGCGACGAGCGCACCGTCCGGAGCGGTGTCGACGGCGAACCCGGCGTCGCCCAGGACCTCCCGGACCCCCGAGGACTGGAAGGCCGGTCCCTCCACCTGGGCCCGCCAGGCCGTGAGGAGCGGGTCACGTTCGTTCCTAGTGGCGCCGGTGGTCCGGGCGGCGCCCACAGCCTCGAGGATCGTCTGCCATCCGGTGCACCGGCACAGATGCGCGGCCAGGGCGCTGCGCACCGCCTCGTCGGGCACCTCCCCGCGGCGGTCAGCCAACGGGATGACCCGCATGAGGATGCCCGGGGTGCAGAAGCCGCACTGGCTGGCCCCGGCGTCGACGAAGGCCTCGGCGAACCGGGTGCGGATGTCCGGTGCCACCCCCTCGAGGGTGGTGACGGCGCGCCCGGCGACCCGCCGGGCGGGGGTCACGCAGGCGACCCGGGGCCTGCCGTCGACCCAGACCGTGCAGCAACCGCACTGGCCCTGGGGGCTGCAGCCGTCCTTGGCCGACCGCAGGGAGAAGATGTCCCGCAGGACGTCGAGCAGCGACGAGGTGTCGTCGTCGATCTCGACCGCCTCGCCGTTCAGACGGAAGGCGAGGCGATCGGGCACGGCCGGCCCCCCGGAGGGCCGGGGCTCAGCTGAAGGAGGACCCGCAGCCGCAGGTGCGGGTGGCGTTGGGGTTGGTGATGTGGAACCCGGCGTCGTTCAACCCGTCGCTGTAGTCGAGGGTCGAGCCGATCAGCAGCTCGGCGCTGGTCGGGTCGACCACCACCGACACCGTCCCGAAGGAGCGGACGATGTCGTCGTCGGCCACCTCGGTGTCGAAGAACATCTCGTAGCTGTAGCCCGAGCACCCGCCGGGGCGCACAGCCACCCGCAGGACCAGGCTTTCACCCTCCTCCTGGGCGAGGAGCTGGCCCACCTTGGATGCGGCGAAGTCGGTGAGCGTCACCGGGTCGGGCTTCTTGCCGATGCTGACCGATGTGGCGAGCGTCATCTCCTGGCCTCCCTCTTCGATCCGGTCCCATGTTACCCAGGCCCGGTCGGGCTGTCGGCCCGCCCGCTCCTACAATTCTCCTCGTGACGGAGGAGACGCCCGGCCCGGGGCCGACCGAGGAGGAGATCCTCGACGCACTGCGCGGGGTGATCGACCCCGAGCTGGGCGACAACGTGGTCGACCTTGGGATGGTCCGGGCGGTCTCGGTGCCCGCACCCGGGCAGGTGCGGGTCGACGTGGCCCTCACCATCGCCGGCTGTCCGTTGCGGGCCCAGCTCGACCGGGACGTGCGGGCCCGCCTGTTAGCCCTGCCCCAGGTGCGCGAGGTCGACGTCCAGATGGGCGAGATGGACCCCGAGGCCCGGGCCGAGGTCATGAGCCGGGCCCGTTGGCGGGCCAGCCAGGACGCCCCGGAGACCGGCGTCTCCCCGGCCACGAGGATCCTCGCCGTCGGTTCGGGGAAGGGCGGGGTGGGCAAGTCCTCGGTCACGGTCAACCTGGCGGTGGCGCTGGCCCGGCGGGGCCTGACGGTGGGGTTGCTCGACGCCGACATCTGGGGGTTCTCGGTCCCCCGGCTGCTCGGCATGGAGGGGGGCGTGGAGGCCCGCAAGGGCAAGATGATCCCCCTCGAGCGCGCGGTCGGGGACGGCTCGGTCAAGGTCCTCTCCATGGGGTTCCTGGCCGATGAGGACCGGGCGATCATGTGGCGGGGCCTCGTCCTCAACCGGGCGGTCCGTCAGTTCCTCGAAGACGCCGAGTGGGGCGAGCTCGACTACCTGCTCATCGACCTGCCGCCGGGGACCGGCGACGTCCAGATGGGGTTGGCCCGCATGCTCCCGCGCACCGAGCTGCTCCTCGTTACCACTCCCCCGGTCGCCGCCCAGAAGGTGGCGGCCCGGGCCGCCGACATGGCCCGGCGGGGGTACCTGCGGGTGGCCGGGGTGATCGAGAACATGCGCGACTTCACCTGCGAGCACGGCCAGCGCTACCGGCTCTTCGGCGAGGGGGGGGGCGCGTCTCGCCGCCGAGATCGGGGTGCCCCTCATCGGCAGCATCCCCTTGCACCCCGAGATCTCCTCGGCCGGCGACGCCGGCATGCCGGTGGCCCTCGGGACCGACGAGCTGGCCGAGGCGTTCGGCGAGCTGGCCCGGGTCGTCGCTGAGGAGGTGGCCCCGGTGCTCGAGGCCTCCGGGTGCACGGCCCGGCTCCTCGACCGCCTGGCCGCGGCCACCGCGCCCGAGCCCTCGGCTCGGGAGGTCGGCTAATCCCCGACGGCCTCCCACCGACTGGCCTCGGTCGAGGCCAGCGGATCGGCCCCGTCCACCACCCGGGCCCGGCCGTCCAGGGCCAGCTTCTGGAGGTGTGCCCACAGCGAGAACCGGGCCACCGGCAGGAGCGACTCGACCACGTCGCCGTACACGGCCGGGAGGAGGTCGTCGAGGCCGGCCGGACCGGCCGGCCGCAGCGCCGCGGCGACCAGTTCTTCGCGCTCCAGGCGGTGGGCGACGATGGCGTCGATGGCCGCCGCTGGCCTCCCGATCAGTTGGCCGTGCCCCGGCGCTACCGCGGCCAGCGGGGAATCGAGCGACCGCAGCCGTCGCAGGCTGGCCAGGTACTCGACCATGTTGGCGTCGGGCGGCCGGATGACCACGGTCGAGCCCTGCATCACGTGGTCCCCCGAGAACAGCAGGCCCGGCCCCTCGAGGAGCCAGCACAGGTGGTCCGACGCGTGGCCGGGGGTGTGGAGGGCCCGCAGGGAGAAGTCCGGGGCCTCCACCACGAAGCCCTCCCCGACCCGCCGGTCGGGGTCCACGCCGTCGGCGTGACCGTGGGCCAGGAACTCGGCCCCGGTCCGCTCGGCCAGGGGGACCGCCCCGGGGGCATGGTCCGGGTGGTGGTGGGTGACGGCGATCCAGCGGATGATCCCGCCTACGTCGGTGGCCGCGTCCACGATGGCGTCGAGGTGGGGGTCGAGCACCGGGCCCGGGTCGATCACCACCAGCTGCTCGGTCCCGACCAGGTAGGTGTTGGTCCCCGGGCCGGTCATCTGGGAGGGGTTGTCGGCGGTCAGCCGCAGGACCCCCGGCGCCACCTCGACGGGCTCCCCGTGGACGACGGCCGGGCCGACGGCGCCGTCGGGGAGGGGGCGGGGCGGCACCTCAGCCGCCGGCGGCGCCCGGCTCGGGCGGCTCGATGCCGACCATGACCTGGCGCTGGCCCCCCTCGTCGATCACAACCCGGGGCTGGATCGTGGGGACCGGTCCGAGGGCCGAGACCGACGCCACTAGCTGCTCGGCCCGGTCGAACTGGGCCAGGAGCCGCAGGTTCCAGACCGTCGGGAACATGAGCTCGATCTCGCCGGACCCCTGGCGCTCGAGGGCCTCGGCCGGCGGCACCCACATGTGGTCGACGGTCTCGACCCGGTCGTGGATGGCCGTCTGGCCCTCCGGCGCCAGCGCGACGAAGAACCGGGTGTCGTAGCGCCTCGGCGGACCCTCGGGGGTGATCCAGTGACCCACGTAGGTGAGGGCGTCGGCCGGCAGCGTGAGGTCCTCCTGGCGGCAGATGTCCAAGAACGATCGCTCACCGGCGTTGAGGGCCCGGCGGTGCTCGGCGAAGCGGGACTCGACGCCGGGGTCGTCGAAGTGGAGCGGGCCACCGGGACCGTCGGCCACCAGGACCCCGGCCTCCTCGAAGCACTCCCGGAAGGCGCAGACCCAGTAGCCCAGCCCACCCTGGTCGAGCTCGAGCGCCTGGCTCGCCTGGGCGTCGTCACGCCCGCTGCAGCGGGCCAGCATGGCCGGCTGGCGGTCCTCCTCGTCCAGTGCGCCGCCCGGGAAGACGTACGCGCCGCGCACGAACTCCGAACTCAGGCGGCGCCGCAGCATGAGGACCTCGAGGGAGCCCGGCCCGTCTCGGAGCACCATCACGGTGGCGGCAGGACGGGGGACGAGCACCGTGCTCACCGGGCGAGGTTACCCGGGTCATCCCCGATGGCGGGCGTCTGTGGCTTCCCGATCTCGTCGCGCCAGGCGTCGCGTCTACGCTGGACCGGGTCGTCGTGCCCTGCCTTCGCCCGGGCGGAGACGGCGGCCAGTTCCGACGAACCGAGGACGCCAAGCCCCACGATGCCCAACACCAGCGGATCAGGTCGCACCCAGGCCGACAAGGACCAGAGCAAGCAGCGGTCGCGCCCGGTCGGCGGCGGGAATCAACGCGGCGGCCGCCGCGGCGAGGGATCCCCGGGTACCGGCCGCGGGGGGCCGAGGCGCAGCGACCAGCGGGGCGGCGCCCGCCCGGCGGCGCGCCCGGAGGGCTCCCGGCGCAACGGGCCGAGGTCGGCGCCCAAGCGTTCGGCCCCGCGCCGTTCCCCCACCGCGCTGCTCACCTGGGGCACGGCTGCGCTCGTCATCGTGATCGTGGTGGTCCTGGTGGCCCTGAAGGTGTTCGGTGGCTCGACCTCCCCCCAGAGCGGGCCGGCCGCGTCGCCGGCCTCCCCGGCGGTGGTGGCCCAGGTGGCCCACGTCCCGGCCGCGGTCTTCGACAGCGTGAACGTGACCTCCAGCGTGGCGCCCATCTACCCGCCGATCGTCATCAACGGCCAGAAGGCGCTCACCTTCCCCGACGCGAGCGGTAAGTCCCTGCCCGGGGTCTTCTACTTCGGGGCCGAGTACTGCCCGCACTGTGCTGCCGAACGCTGGGCGCTCGTGGTCGCGCTGTCGCGGTTCGGGACCTTCCACAACCTGCAGAACATGCAGTCGTCGGCGACCGACGTCGATCCCAACACCCAGACCTTCAGCTTCTACAAGTCCACCTACACCAGCCGCTACATCGTGTTCCGGCCCGACGAGTACTACTCCAACCAGTGGGACGCGGCCGCCAGCAACTGGAAGGTCCTCCAGCCCCCGACCAAGACCGAGTTGACGCTGGAGGAGAAGTACAACTCCCCGACCTACTTCTCCGGGCTCACGGCCGGCACGTTCTCGTTCCCGTTCATGGACTTCGGGAACCGGGTGCTGTCACAGGAGAACTACGACCCCTCCGTGCTCCAGGGACTCAGCCGGGAGGAGATCGCGGCCGGGTTGAAGTCGGCCAAGAACCCGATCACCCAGGCCATCGTGGCCAGCGCCAACTACCTGTCGGCGGCGGTGTGCGAGATCGACGGCATGCAGCCCTCGACCGTGTGCCAGAGCGGCGGCGTGCAGGCCGCCCTCAAGGCCCTGAAACTCGGATAGCGCCCCGTGGCCGTCATCGCGGTCCTGAGCCGGGCCCTCCGGACCGGTCCGGTGGAACCGGCCGCCCCTTGGCGGGCCTGGACCTCCTTCGTGCTCGCCCTGTTCGGGCTCGGGATGTCGACCTACCTCACCGTGGTGCACTTCGTGGGCAACCAGATCCTGGCCTGCACCTCGAACAGCGTGTTCAACTGCGAGGCGGTCATCACCAGTCCCCAGTCCTACGTGTTCGGCATCCCGGTGGCCGTCCTCGGCCTCGCCTACTACGTGGTCATGGCCGGGGTCTGCTCGCCCTGGGCGTGGCGGGCGTCAGACCGCCGGGTGCACCTGGCCCGGCTGGCCCTGGTCGTGGTGGGGATCGGCTTCGTCCTCTACCTCATCTCGGCCGAGCTCCTGATCGTCAAGTCGATCTGCGAGCTGTGCACCACGGTCCACGTCGTCACCTTCGCCCAGCTCCTCTTGGTGGTGGCCACGGTCCCGGCGATGCGCGGCTGGGGCCAGGAGCCCGCTGCACCGGCCCCCCGGAGCGGCCGGCCGGTGCAGCGGTTCTCGGGCGCGACGCGTTTGGGGGGTGCCAAGAAGCGGGCGGTGACGACGACGACGCCCCGGCGGCGCTGAGCCTCAGCCGGCGCGACGCTCCATCATCTGTTTGCGCTCGGCCTCGTTGAGGCCGCCCCAGATGCCGTGGGGCTCCCGGATCCGCAGCGCGTAGTCGAGGCAGTCCACCCGGACCCGGCACTCGGCACAGATCGATTTGGCCCTCCCTTCACGGGCCAGCTTTTCCTCCTTGCGCTCGGCGTGCGAAGGAGGAAAGAACGCTCGGGACTGCGGGCCCCGACACGCGGCGGCCGACTGCCAGGCTTCAGCGCCCTGACGCATACTCCACCCCCACCCTCTTCCCCTCCGGCGAGAAAGGGTAGTGCTGGGCGACCGGGGCGACAAGGGCTCTGAACTGGACTTCTGTCACATTTGAGCGGGGATCGGAGGTCCCCGGAACTACGCTCCGGCCAGATGGACGTCGCCGGGTTCTGCTCCGAGAGCAAGGTGCTGGTGGTCGCCGGCAAGGGCGGGGTCGGCAAGACGACGGTCGCGGCCGCGATCGCCCGCATGGCCGCCGGCCACGGCCTCTCGGTGCTCTTGATCGAGCTCGAGGGCCGTCCGGCCCTGGCGGCCGCCTTCGGTGCCCGCGGCCTGCTCGACTACGAGGACGCCACGCTGTTCGAGGCGGGGACGGGTCGGGTCAATGGCCGCTGGATCACCCCCGACGACGCCCTCTTGGAGTACCTGGGCGACCACGGGTTCCAACGGGTGTCGCGTCGTCTGGTCTCCGCCGGGGTCATCGACGTGGTGGCGACCGCCATCCCCGGCATCCGCGACGTCCTCGTCCTCGGCAAGGTGAAGCAGCTCGAGCGGGCCGGCGTCGCCGACCTGATCGTCCTCGACGCCCCGGCCACCGGCCACGCGGTGACCTTCCTCACCTCGGCCAACGGGCTGCTCGACGCCGCCCGGGCCGGCCCCATCAGGACCCAGGCAGCCGAGGTCCTCGAGATGCTCAACGACCCGGCACGTTGCCGTGTGCTGCTCGTCACGCTGCCCGAGGAGATGCCGGTGAGCGAGACCATCGAGGCCGCCTACCGCCTGGAGGACCAGGCCGGCGTGCAGCTGGGCCCGGTCGTGGTCAACGGGCTGGAACCGGCCGTGCCGGAACTGGCCGTCGCAGCGGCCGTCGCGGCCGACGAGGCCCGGGTCGAGCTCGCCCCGGACCAGCTCTCGGCGCTCGACGCGTCCCGCCAGTTCGCCCTGCACCGCCTCGCCCTCCAAGCCACCCAGGTCGAGCGACTGGCCCGGGAGCTCCCGCTCCCCCAGCTCGAGCTCCCCGAGCTGGTCGTCCAGAGCATCGGCCCGGCCGAGCTGGCGGTCCTGGCCGACGCCTTGGCGGGGGGGATCGAGCGGCTGGGACCGGAGGCACCGTGAGCGGAGCGGAGCGGGCGGGGGACCTCGATGCCCTGGTGGCCGAGTGCGCAGTGATCGTGTGCGCCGGGCCCGGCGGGGTGGGCAAGACGACGGTCGCGGCGGTCATCGCCTTGGACGCGGCCCGGCTGGGTCGCCGGGCCTGCGTGATCACCGTGGACCCGGCCAAGCGCCTGGCCGACGCCTTGGGGGTCGCGACGCTCACCAACGTCCCGGCGCCGGTCGAAGGCGACTTCCCCGGCTCCCTGCACGCGCTCATGCTCGACACCAAGGGGACCTTCGACGACCTCGTGGCGCGTTACGCCCGCTCGGAGGCCCAGGCGGAGGCGATCAGGCAGAACCGGATCTACCGGGACCTGACCGGCATGC
Organism: Acidimicrobiaceae bacterium; assembly: GCA_027315045.1. Classification (GTDB taxonomy): domain Bacteria; phylum Actinomycetota; class Acidimicrobiia; order Acidimicrobiales; family RAAP-2; genus Palsa-461. Next base: position 16,635 of record DAHUZS010000014.1, on the reverse strand, counting down.
TCTCGGGCACCCAGGAGTACATGGCCATGGAGAAGCTCTACGAGCTGACCGAGAGCGGCCAGTTCGACCTCGTCGTGGTGGACACCCCGCCCACCCGCAACGCGCTGGACCTCCTGGACGCCCCCCGTCGGCTGACCCGCTTCTTGGACAACCGGCTGTTTCGGGCGCTCCTGGCGCCGACGCGGGCCTCGCTGCGGCTGCTGTCCCTGGCGACCAGGGCGCTCTTGCGAACCATCTCGCGGGTCGCCGGCGCCGAGATCGTCCAGGACGCCGTCGACTTCTTCCAGGCCTTCGAGGGCATGGAAGAAGGGTTCTCGGACCGGGCGGCGGCAGTCCGTCGGCTACTGGCCGACCCGTCGACCGCCTACGTGCTCATCACCTCGCCCCGACCGGACTCGATCGAGGAGACTGCGTACTTCGCCGCCAAGCTGACCGAGACCGGCGTGGCGCCGGCGGCCCTGGTCGTCAACCGGGTGCACCTTGCCTTCGGCCCGGTGGACACGGGGACAGCGGTTGGCCCCGGAGCGCTGGCGGCGCTGCTCGCCAACCACGAGCGGCTGGCCCGGACTGTGGCCGCCGAGAATGAGTCGCTCGCCGCCCTGTTCGAGGAGCTGCCCGAGTGCCCGGTGTCCCGGGTGCCGCTCCTGGCCGGCGACGTCCACGACCTCGAGGGCCTCGGGACCCTGGCCGACCTGCTCTTCGCCGACGCGCCGGTTGGGTAACCTGCAGCCGTGCCCCTCATCGTCGTGGCCAGTGACGCCGCGTTCCTACGCAAGGAGGTCGCGGCGGTGGTGGCCGGCGGAGACGTCGAGATCCTCGAGGTCGACTCGGGCCCCGAGGTCATCGCCGCGGTCGAGGAGGACCCGCCCGACCTGGTGGTGGTCGACCTCCAGATGGGGAACATGGGCGGGATGGCCGTCTGCCTCGAGCTCCGGCTCCAGGAGTCCTCCGGGGACCTCCCCCATGTGCCGGTGCTGATGCTGCTCGACCGGCGGCCCGACGTACACCTGGCCCGGCGCTCGGACGCCGAGGGCTGGCTGGTGAAGCCACTCGACCCCCTCCGCCTCCGCCGGGCGATCCGGGAGATCCTCGACGGCGGGGAGTACTTCGACGACTCCTACCAGCCGGTCCCGGTGCTGGTCGACGCCGTCGGGGAGCACCAGGCCCTGCCCCAGAGCTGACGTGCGCGGCGAGGGCGGCCAACCTCCACCATCAGCGCGCCGACGACGGTGGCCGCTCGCCCGCTCGCGGCCCGAGACGTCCCGTGAGCCGGCCCGGGCTGGCCGGCGTCGCCCGAACCCGGCCGCCGTCGAGCAGGAGCGCCTCATCATCGAGCGGCTGGTCGACCTGCGCGACATGGAGGTCCGCGAGGTCATGACCCCACGGGTCGACGTGGTCACCCTCAGCATCCCGGTGGACGCTGACGAGGTCGTCGACGCGGTGCGGGAGTCCGGGCACAGCTGCTTCCCGGTGGTGGGCGACGACCTCGACGACCTCGTCGGCGTGCTCTTCGTGAACGACCTGTTCCGGGCGGCCCCCCGCCGCCGCCCAGGCGAGCTCACGGAGCGCTCGCCTCTCGACATCTCCCGTCGGATCCGTCAGCCCTACGTGGTCCCCGAGACTCGCCAGGTGCTCGATGTCCTCGCTGAGATGCGGCAGTTGCACCGGGCCTTCGCGGTGGTCGTCGACGAGTACGGCGGCGTGGCCGGCGTGCTCACCGTGAAGGACCTCATCGAGCCACTGGTGGGCGAGCTGCAGGACGAGTTCGACGCCGACGAGGGGCCCGAGATCGTCCGGGTCGACGCCGGCCGGTGGCTGATCGACGGGCGGACCAGTCTCGACGATGTCCACGAACGGCTCGGCATCGAGCTCCCCGAGGGCGAGTACGTGACCATCGGCGGCTTGCTCTTCGACCGCTTCGGGCACATCCCCCTCGCCGGCGAGCGGGTCGACGTCGAGGGCTGGGAACTCCGGGTGGTGGAGCTCGACAAGCGTCGAATCGCCAAGGTGCTGGCCAAGCGTCCCGACACCGGGGGGCAGGACGGCACCGGGGGGGCGGGGGGGCGCGGGGGGCCAGCCGACGCCGGTCCCGGGACAGAGGAGAGCCCGGCGCCCCGGTAGGCTGCGGTTGGTGTTGCACCGCTGGGCCCTTGACACCATCGCTCGGGCGACCGACGCGTGGCTCCGACCGCGGATCCAGCCACCGCAACGGGAGGTGGCATGGCCGGCTCTCGGATGGAACTTCCACTCCAACCTCTACGCCCCACCGGCTGACGCTTGGAGCCACGGGCTGAGGGCCATCGAGCTCGGTGCCGAACTGAGCCGACGGGCCCCACTGACGCGGGTGGCTTGGCTCGTGGGTCAGCCCACGGAATCCGAGGTTCTCGCCATCGCCACGGCGCTCCTGCCATTCCCCTATCCGCCGGGGGCGCAGCTCCTGCGCGATGCGATCACCCTCGCGTGGTCGACGAACCTCGCCCAACGCCGAGCCGCGAAGGCCCGTGCGGAGCACACCGTCGCCGCGACTGCGCCCCTTCAGAGCACCCTGGCGCTGCAGTAGGGCCGCAGTCCGTTCGGCCACCTCGGCGCAGCGTCCAAGAGTCGCAGCACCGGACACCGACTGGCGGCCGGCCTCCGGGTAGTGGGTTGGTTTGACCCACTACCGGCCTCCGAACGCCACGGGGACCTCGGGTAGGCTAGCCCTCCGGTCAGCGCGACCGGCATCGGGCTGTAGCGCAGTTTGGTTAGCGCGCTGCGTTCGGGACGCAGAGGTCGGCGGTTCAAATCCGCCCAGCCCGACTCCCTTCTGGCAGGTCACCGCCCTGCGGCCCCTCCTCGCCGATCGTCCGTTCGGGGTTATCGCGGTCCCATCGCGGGTGTCATGGCCGAAGACTCCTGAGAAGCTCGCCCCCAACACCTCCGCCGCCGACCTGTCGGCCGCCGAAGAAACCTGTGCATAGAGCTCAAGGGTGAGCCGGACGTCAGTGTGGCCGAGGCGGTGCTGTGCAGTCTTCACGTCCACGCCCGCGGCCACCATGATCGAGGCGTTGGTCCGCCGCAGGTCGTGGAAGTTGGTGCCCGACAAACCGGCTGACTCGACGGCGGGGATCCAGATCCTCTGGCGGAAGTTGGAGTAGCTCATCGGCGACCGGCCCGCAGGCGAGAACAGGAGGGCTTCGGGATGGCCGCCAGCCGGCCCCAACGCCTCCAAGTGGGCACCGAGCTCCTTTGCCAGGGCTTCGGGCAGCGACAGCGTCCGGATCCCGGCCTGGGTCTTGGGCGGTCCCAGCACGGAACGACCGTGGCGGTCCCGCACGACGGCCCCGTCGATGGTCACCATGCGCCCGGGAAGGTCGACCGAGCCCATCCGCATTCCAGCGACTTCCCCCCACCGCAGGCCGAGCATGGCTGCCAGCCACACCATCAGCCGAAACCGCTCGTCCATGTGCGAGGCGATGGCGGCGACCTGGTCCTGCGTCAGGGCCCTGGGCGGACGACGGGCTCCGGTCGGAAGGTTGATCCGCCGACACGGAGACCGGGCCAGCAGGTCGGTGCTCACCGCATAGGCGAACATCGCCCGCAGCGTGCCGTAGGTCCGACCGACGGTCTTTGGGGCCATCAGCTCGCTCCAGCGGTTGACCAGCTGTTGGATGTCTGGTTGGCGGACACTGCCGATCCGGCGGCCACCGATCGCCTCAAGAATGTGACGATCGATGGCCGCCCGGTCCCGGGCCACCGTGCTCTCGCGCTTGCCGGGGTTGCTCGCCAGCCAGAGCTCCGCCAGCTGCGACACGGTGATGCGTCCGCCGGCGGGGTCCACGAGGAGCCCCGAATAGCGCCGGGTTTCTGCATCCGCGGCCCATGCCTCGGCCTCCTTGCGGCGCTGGAACGTCTTCATGATGCCCCGCCCATCGATCCACACCCGGACGTCGTAACGAGCCTCGCCTCGACTGGTCTTCCGCTTGACGATCTCCGCCATTCAGGGTTCCTCGCTCACTTCTGCTGGCACGGTACGCCGGGGTTGTTCGGAATCTGAATCGCGTGCGGCCGCACGACCGCCCGACAAGGAGCGCTCGAAGGCTCGCAGGGCGTCAACTCGGATCCGACGGGCTCCGCCGACCTTCACCGTCTCGAGCTGTCCCCGCCGGATCAGGTCGTACACGGTCGAGCGTGAGAGCGATAGCAGCCGGGCGGCGGCTGGAATCGTGAGGAAGATGACCTCGGGGGTCTGGGCGCTGGTCGCACCGAGGGCCTCGGAAACTGCCACCGCAATCTGGCGGCTTAGGAGTTCCAGGACACGCCGGGTCCGCTCATCCACTCGAGTGTCGATCACCTCGTTGAGAGCAGCGATGAACGCAGACTCTCCGTCACCTGGCGCCCCCGCGTTGGTCGAGGGGACGGGCTCATATCCCATGCGATCCTGGACACTCGACCTCTCGTGAGCCGAGCGCATCTTCACGCCTTGGCGGGCGTCCGTGGCACCAGGTGCGAGCGCTCGAGGCCAACCGGACATGACATCAACTCCGCCTCGACGCTCCTGCACAAGCGCCCCCCTACCGGAGGGCGGCTGAGGCGGCGCGACGGACCCAAGATCCACGGCGCTGCACTCAACAGGCTTTTGCACGGACCGCTCCCTTGACTAGCAGGTGACCGAACTTCCCCTTCACCTGTAGATAGGCAGTGAGCGGGCCCAAAATGGACAACGAATTTTCCAGGAAGTGTCCAGCGGTGCCCGTCAGTTACCGATAGAGACCGTTGATACTCAGCGAGAGCGCCGCGCCGACCCTTTCAGTGGCGCGACGAGCGTGCCGAACTCGATCCCATCGCCGCCTGGGACGGTGACCGTGATCCGTAAACCATCAGATGGACGGGAGGTCAAGCATCAGGTGGACTTTCACAGCTCGCCCGAGGCTCTGTGTCAGCATCTTCTCTACTAAATCAAGCCGGTCCCCATCGGCGGCCGGCTTCGCCGCCGCCTCGGGACCGGTCACCATTAGCACGGGATCCAAGGGGCCCGTTTCCGGACCTGTTCGGCCGCTCAACGACGTGGGTGAGGCGAGCGGAACCTCCAACCACTGTGCGACGCGCCAGTTTTCTGATGGCCAAGACATAGGGGCCACATTTCTATAGCCGCCCTACAAGCACCCTACCAATGTAATCGGTAGCGACGCAGTAGCCGACTTTAGGGCATGCAACCGATGCCAGGCTCGCTTTGTCGATCGCCCTTGGCTTGGACCACAAACTCCCGTCGTAGGTTAGTGCGTTCCCGTGGTCGTCTACCGCCTCACAAAATGACGGCGAGGCACACGATACCGACGATAAACCTTGGGACGGGTCAATCAATTCTGGACTCGACCAACCTTGTCCGCGATAGACCACGTCATAGCCATAAGTGTCGACAGCCACACAAAAGGACTTTGCAACACAAGAGATGGATTCCAGGTATCCCCTGTAATCTATAGTCGTTGGGCTCGTCCACGAACCATCTGAATAACTCAGAACTGAGCCCTGACTGTCTACTGCCCTGCAGAACGAACTTGATACACAGGAGATAGAGAGGGGATTAATGCCTGGTTCCTCCATACCTGACCACAAGCCGTCGTGATAAGCAAGTATTCCAGAAGTTCCTCCTAGCCCATTAACAGTTACAAGACAGAAGGACGACGACGGACAGTCGATGATCGGCTCGGCAGACAGCGAATACGAGACAAACCCCGACCCCAGCAGACGAGGGGCCGACCACGCACGACCGTTATAGAACGCCCCGCGCCTCTCGTAGTCAGCCGCCACACAAAAGCTCGGAGACGCGCATGAAACTGAGTAAAGCCCCTGTCCCTTTCCGGCGTCGATGACCCGGGGCTTGGACCAGGAACCATCTATAAATGTGACCGCGTAGTCACCTCCAAAGACTGCAACGCAAAAGGAGGGGGAGGGACAAGCAAGCGAGTTGTCTGCTAGGTAATCCTTCATTTCGTCCGGGCCCACCGTCTTGGGCGAGCTCCAATTTAAGGCCTTCGATTGGGCCGAGGATGGACGGCTCGAAGCATAACTTTTGTAACTGGCAGGAAATGCGAGGGACAGAACAATCGCCACAAACAAAAGCCCCTTCATTAGGAGCCATGTCGAACATCTCGACCGTACGATTGTGATAATGGAACGTTCCATGATTTGTTACTCCTCTACTAACGTCCCTCACATTTCGGAAAGAAAGAGAGATCACCGTTTTCATTGATCAGCGTTTATTGGTCGCGTAACTCACCCGATGTAGTTTCTTGTCCAAGCGAGTCAACGTCCAAGCCGAAGGACCTTGATGCGCAAGACAGAGAGAATAACCCGTTCCCAATCCACACCTGTGGTCTCCGTACTCCACGGGATGTCGTTGTAACGGAAGGACGTTCCAACCTCCTTTTCGGATGGGGATATCCACGTCCCCCGTTCCGGTTCAAATCCGTGCCGTGTGTGTGATACCGCCGATCGACACCGCGTCATCCTTCGGCGGTCACCGTTTGACACGCCGGACCCGCCGAGCTCTGGGCATTCCAGACTTCAATCTGTACTTGGTCGCCGGGATAGAACTGCCAATCCGCAAACAGGCCGTCATAACCTCCGTAGGAGCCCGTGAATCCTTTGATGACGATTTGTGAGTCAGTCCAGGACGTCACATTCACGGTCACCCAATCCCCATTAGACGAGGCGGCACAGTTCCCGGAGGGCAGCGTTCCACTATTGCCGGCGTTCCATCGGGCATTTGGTGGCTGACCGACAGGAACGGCCAAGCCGGCGGTGATATCAGCCAATTGCAAATATGGAGTATTTCCATCGAAAGGACACTGGTAGCCAAATCCAGATCCAGAAATGACTATGGTCTGATCTTGTGAGTCGGATATCGCACTGACCGAGCCAATTTTTGGTGCAGCGGTTGGCGGTGACCCTCCTCCACTCGGTGGCGTTTCACAAGTTTCGCTCGGAGACGTGGTTGTCGTTGAAGAGTTCAATGACTTAACTGGGGGGACAGTTGGCTGGGTCGCCGACGGCGCGGCACTCGAACTAAATGGCGTGACCGGGGTGCAGGTGGTTGGGGCCGAAGGAGTTGGAACTGTCACCGGAATCGACGTCTCGTTTCCAGATGCGTTCACAATGGACGCCACGACCAATGGGACTTCAGTGTCGTTCTGGCAGCCCATCACGGGTTGAGGAGTATTGAGGGTGAACTGCGGCAGTTGCTGGCCCGACGCGCAATTCGTGGCGGTGCCCGTCGCCACGAGAGCACTTGAGGCGCTCCAGCTATAGGGAGCCATCGCTAACCCACTTAGGTTGATGCTCACGCCCGCGGGTATTCGCAGACCCGTCACTGCGACAGTCAGATAATTCCCTGGGTCAATGACGTACTGTGGTTGTAGAGCGTCGATTCCAAAGCAGCCAGTTTCGGTCAGGATATCGGCACTCGATGTGCTGGTAGCTGCAAGCACAAGTTCCCCCGTTTGAAAAGCGAGGCTGACCGGGTTCGGCGTGATCAAACCGGTCGTTATCGCCGCGGTAGCATCCGGAATGCCATAGAGGCCAAGTTCGACAAAATCATCGAGTTCTTCATTAGCTAGCGTGGGAAGTTCCAACAGCTCTTCCGCGATGGTGATGTATGTTTGACAGAACTCATAGATCACCAAGTTCACACAGACTTTCGGACTGTCCACGACACCAGACCCAATACCGATGCACATCGCTGGATTGGTGGTGGCAGCATTGCAGAGCGGATTTTGGGTGTCATAAGCGCTGATTGCTGAAAGAATATCGTCGAGAAGTGCCTGAGCCTCGGAGGGACTGAAGTACATGTAGGCCGAACGAAGTGGTCCAATCTGCACGATTAGCGTCTCGTTCGATGCTTGCTGCGAGCTGGACGTTGGGGTCCAAAGACAAATCGTAGTCATCATCGCGAGAATCGCCATGATTGTGACAACGAACCCATTGTGAGCTCTGAGAACTACCGTGCTCTGGGGCATTATCGCCACACGACAGAATCACCAAGTTGGATAACGAGGTTCACCCAAGCGTGGGCCTCTGATCCAATTTCCAAAACTAGGGAGACGATAGAACCCTTTCGCCACACCTCGATCAACGATGGTTCATCTATCCCTGATTCCAATTGTCCTATCCGTGTCGTCTCGGCGAAATCAGATTCATCGCCAACCTTTCTCGCTCTAACAGTTTGCCAATAGAGATGCGGTAGATATCGCTCAGTAAGGTGCACGTAATTCCGTTCTGCTTGGGAACTCGTCTTGCACTCGAAGCCGGCCAGCATGATGACGAAGGATTGGCTAGAAGGTTCCCGACCAGTCGATTTACGATATGTCGACAGGCCCGATCGCCGCGAGCAGCCGATACCTTTGGCGAGCGACGATCGGATGACAGGGGTCGAGGCAATAACCCCAGCAAAGGCGAGCTTCGACTCTTGAAATCCTTTGACAATCACTTTGTGGGTCAGCACCAACGAGACTTGCTGGGCTTTTGCCGGTACCGAGGCGTTCCCGCGAGCAACTGGAGGGTGACCTGCGGATCCAAGGAACACACCGGCAACCCCGCCGCCAAGAAGCAACAGGATCGCCGCGGTGATTAGAACCAAGCGCGACGACCCAACCCGCTTGTTTCGACGGGGTCCCTGTGCTTGACGAGTTGGTCTCTCTCGAGTGGCCCGAGGGACGACGTTCCGCTTCCGCATTGCAGCACCGCAACCGGTGCAGAACTGGTTGTCGCCGATCTCATTGCCACACTGCGTGCAGTACACGGGGACTCGAAGTCCTACTTCGTTTCAAAGAACATGAGGAGTGCCATGCTGCGTGTCCACGTTGAAGAGCGAGGTCTAACGCTCAGTCGTCGACCTAGAACCGGGCTCCACAGGCGCCGCAGTACTGGGTTCCTGGAGTCGCCTCGACGCCGCACGCCGAGCACACAATTTGTCGCGCGGGTTGATGGTCAGGTTGGCCGCCAGCGTTCGTCGGTGTCGTCGAGGAGTAATGGGCCAGTACCCGCGCTTCTTTTAACGCGTCGCCCGACGGCTGGTTGGGTACGGTCCGCGCCTCTTGGACCGAAGTGGTTGCCAGCGCTTGGCCACATGATCCGCAGAACTGATCCCGTCGTCCACGACTAGCTCCGCACTCAGGGCACGGTGCGGTCATTGCGCTTGATTGGACGGCTTGTGATGGCGATTTCCCCGCTATCGGTATCCCTGAAGTCGATGAGCTCTGCTCCGGACTCCTGCGGGTCGCGTTGATGTCGGGGGAAGACTCGACTGAGCCTGACATCGTCGAAGGTCCACCCGGCGCGACCGCCGGTGTGGTGGATTGCGGTTCCGGTCGAGATGGTGCTTCACCCCGGCGGGAGAGCGGTTGGCCCGGGGAAGGCACGGCCTTCGTCTCGGCGGCAAGCATCAGGACGCCTATCACTGCGCCGAGGGCTCCGACAAGGCCCACGTAAGCCCCGTAGGTCCAGGTGCTAGAGATCGCCGAACCGGTGAGGTCGGCGACCCCGTAGGTGAGGTTCCCAGCGCTCGGCTTAAGTCCGAACGCGATCCCGGTAAGCAACAGGTCAAGACCCGCTGCGCCGGCAAGCACCTGCCAGTGCTGGATCTGGACCCGCAGGTTTCCGACGACCCCTCGAACCAGAAGGTAGAGGAACGTCGCCAGGATGATGACAAAGACGAGATACATCCAGCCCCGTGTGGAGACCACGCTCCAGCCGCTCCCTGGAACGCTTCCGAACCCTTGGAACTTGACCGTGTACCAAGGGAGGAACAGAGCAATCAACAATACGAGTGAGGACGCGGCGACAACGAAGTCTCCTTGCCGCCAACGAGCGGGTTCGAAGCTGAACCGTGCAGCGTTCAGGCGCTTCGGCACGGACTGGGCGGCATTTCCCCAATCTGTGTAACTCGATGACCTGGGAGTTGGCATTGGTCGCGCCTCGGATCTGGCCGGGGCGACACGAGGTGATGGGTGCTCCGCTGCCGGTAGGCCCTCGATCGCGACACCGCACCGGTAGCAGAAACGAGAAGTCTCCGCTAGTTGGGTTCCACATTGGGAACAGAACATCCCATCCCCCTCCCTTGCCAACCCGCCACTGATGTTGCTTGCTGGTTCACCTTCCGTCAATCCGGCTAAGGGCACGGGATTCGAGCGCTCAGGACTCGCCGTAGAGGCTCGCTGAGGACCCAGGCCGGACACGCCGCGAGAGTATTCCTCGGTTTGCCCCGGAATCGGTGCTCGACTATCGACCGCCTTGGATGGTGTCATCGAGTCCTGCCCATGCCGACCACATACCGCACAAAGCGATGCTCCCGCCGCCAGCTCGGCCCCGCACCAGTAACACTCAGCCACTTCGTTCCATCTCCTCCCTCATTCCACCCAGATGGACACCGACTGACGTCTTAACTGCACTCCTCATGGTGAAGTAGTGGGCTCAAAGGCTCAAGGTGCACCCCTGCCCTGCAATGCCCGGAGAGAAAGACCGAAGGCCGTACTCGGATCCGTCGGCCAGCTGGCCAGGGTGGGGGTTCCAATCCCTCATGGGCTGAACACAAATGCTCCGACCAACGCGGTGGCGTGGTTCGGATCCTGGCCGGCATAACAGAACTGGGTGTTGTAGGAAACCGAATAGGTCCCTGGTGCAAGCACGGCGTGGGCGATGGTGATCACATAGGTCCCGACCGTCGTATCCTGATTGTCCTGGTCCACTGAGAGCCCCGGCACGCTGTTGGAGAATGTGGCGCATTGCTGGTCTCCGGCCAGGCCGAGCAGCACGACGAGTGAGTTCTGCTGACTCACCGAGAACTGAACGGTTGCGGTCATCGACGAGCCTGGCCCGGGGTTCGAGCCGTACTTGGCGGTCATCGAGGAGAACTTCGAGACGGCGAACCCGCCGATGTAGTAGTTCTGCGACTGCGTGCTGAAGGAGTCGGAGTTGCTCGAAGTCACCGCGATTGCGGTCGACAGATTTCCATCAGCATTGGTCACCGACTGCGTGGTTCCGGTCGCAAAAGGCTGACCAGGGTAAGCACCACCTTGAATCAGGCCAAAGACGTATTCCTGGGACCCGGACGGAAGCGTGAGCGCCGTCTGCCCGTTCGCCACCTGTGAGGTGTCGAGCGCAGGGCCCTGGCTCGCACCAGTTCCACCCGTCGCAGGCGGCGAGCTCACGCCCGACGAACCTTGCGTCGTGGACGTCGAGTGTTGCGGGGCAGTCGTCGTCGAGGCGCGGGTGGTGCTCGTCGAGCTCGACTCTGACGAGCCCGAGGAACGTGACGAACCCGAATGCGAGCTGGTCGCCTTTCCGAGCGACTTCGCTGCTGGCGGTTTGCTCGAACCACTGGCAGCAACAAGACCACCGGCCGTTGCAGCACCGACGAGAAGGATCGCAGCTGCGACGGTGGCGAATCGATGACGTCTTAGGCGCGCCCATGAACGAGGCGTCTCGGTTGTCGGATAGGCGGCCTTGAGTCGGGCTGCCCACGCTTGGGGACTGGCCGGCCGTGCCTCCGGCGGTCGCTCGAGCACCGACATGACGGCGTCCACAACCGCCTCGGGATCACCCGGTTGGTTCTCGACCGCTTCAGTGAGTTGGCGACGCATCAGCGGAGCATTGAGCGGTGAAGGCTGCTGTCCAGTGATCCCGAAGAAGGCCGTTGCCGCGAGCGCCCAGAGGTCGCTCGCCTTACTGCTTTGGGTCTTGTCGACGTGCACTTCTGGGGCGAGATATGGCCCAGTCCAGGAAGGAAGTTCGGTGAGATCCGGCTCATCGACCCGGAGCAGCCCGTAGTCCACGAGCACCGCTCCGCGCGTCGGGTGGACGATGATGTTGCCCGGCTTGACGTCCCGATGGAGCAAGGCCATTCCGTTCGTCTGAGCACCCGAATGCAGGTGTTCCAGGGCAGCGGCCACTTGGATGACCACCTCGAGGAGCTCGGGGCTCAACCCAGCCTTGCCACGCACCAGCTCGTTCAGGCTTGGGCTCTCCACCCACTCCATCACCAGGTACCAGCTCCGCAGCTCCCGCGGCGGTGTCCCGCTGCAGGTCCCTCCCGGATGGGGCGGCCACCCCCAGAACAGCGCCCGATAGCTCACCAGGTGGGGGTGGTGCACCGAGTAGAGCAACTGGAGTTGTTCGTGCCAGCGGTCGATGAGTCGTTGATCCGGCCAATCCACCGCACCCATCCCGGGCGGGGGAAGGAGCTGTTTCACCGCGAAGGTGACCGGCTGGGGCAGGGTCCCCCGGAATCGGGCGTGAAAGACGATCCCTTCTCCGCCCTTTCGGCCCATGTCGACGAGCTCGTACTCGTCGGGACGCTCGACCGGCCCGACGAAGAGCCGCTCACCTTCGGGCTGGGTGCGAAACGGCGTGCGGTCGCTCGGCCCCTGGGTCTCGGGCTCCTCAGCCCCCCGGGTCATCCCCCCCCCCCCCCTGCCTCCCGGAGAACTGCCACATCAGCCACGGTCACCGAGGCGGACCTAACGGCGTAGTACGCCAGGTTGTCCTTAGCCTCGGGACCGATCATCCCGGGAATACCCATGTCTACCAGGGACTCTCGGAGTTCGTCCAGCTGGTTGCGCACGTAGTGCTCCGACAGGCCCAGCACCTCTGCGATCTGCCGATAGCTCGCTGGGCGCCGGTCCCAGCCCGTTCCTATCAACAGCGGCTCGCACAGCGCGGCGACGAGCCGCCTCTGGCGCTCGGTGAAGGGCAGCTGACCTCGAGTCGCCGGCGAGAGGGTGAGCGGCTCCTCGTGATCGGGTGTGGGCGTCCCGCCCGGGAGCTGGACGGTGAGCCGGTAGGCCATGATCTGTCCCTCGAGGACCAGTTCCACCCGAGCGTCGCCCAGCGAGATCATGTCGCCCCGGTGGTCCAGCACGTACCCCTTCCCGACCGCCGGCCGGATGAACACCGGCTGGCTCGTCGAGTCGTTGCGGAACCAGATCCGTCCGAGGGCGCTGCTCACCGTGGCGGCCCGGCGGGAGACGCCGAGATCCTCGGGGCCTGGCGACCGGGCGCCCACTTGCACGTCGCAACTCGACTGGCGGCCAATCGACAGCGATTGACCTTCGGAAATTTCCCACCGTTGCTCTCGGAAGCTGACGCTGGCACCGCTCCACTGAGGCGTCCCCATGCAGTCTCATGGTGGCACCTTCGGCCGATATCAACCACAGGCACCCCTGCCCTTGGCTGCCAGGAGGCGATCCGTCACACTTCGTTTGACTGATGGGCTGAGGATGAATCGGACGCGTACCGAGCGTGAAAGGGTTCCCCAATGAAGTTCCCACACCGCTTCCGGCCGGTCGCCCTTCTCGCCGTCCTCGTGCTCGGCACCGGTCTTGGATTTGGTCTCGGAGAAGCAGAGGCACCCCGGATCGAGCGCCCAGCCCCCTCCGGCCCGCTGAGCTTCTCATCACCCTCGCCTGGCGAAGCCTCCAAAGCATTGCCGCATGAACCCACGACGTCCGCGTCGGCGCAGAACCCTTCGACGGACACCCCTACCAGCACAACCCCGACACAGCCGCCGGCACCGTGCCCTCAGACGACGACTGCGCCGAGCACGATTGCCAGCGTGGGCCGAGTCCTTCCGGCCGGATCGGCGACAACAGGGAAGGCGACCTCCGAGAGTGGAGTCATTGAACCCGTCGTGAGCTCCGGGCAGGTCGGCGTCGCCGTCATCAGAGGCTTGTGTGTCTCGGCCAACTACCTCGATGGTCAGCTGGTTCCGGGAGATCTAAGTGCCGATCTTCAGCTCAACAATGTCTTCTTCGTCCAGGAAGGATCGACTACGGCTTGGTTCTGGGCACAGAACGTTGTGACATTCAATACGGCGAACTCAAGCCTCTCACTCGAAGACTCGATCTGGGCCCTTGGGCAACCAACGGACTTCGCCGTTGGCCCTTCGGAGACTCCAGCCAGTGTGGCCAGCGCCGAACTGGACAGCCTCGCTGGCAAGGGCAGGGTGCTCTCGGTGAGTAATCCGCCGGGGCCCCCCGCCTACTCCTTCTCTACCCCGTTCATCGGCATCCCAGGTGAGCGAGGTATTCCCTACGGCCCAGTAAGCGCGAGCGAACCGCTCACGATCGCGCTCTCGGACGTCTTCGACCAAACCGGGGCTCTTGACTTTGGCTACAGGATCGGGGACCAGGCGACGGTGAACTACGACACGGTCACGATCGACATTCCGCACACGCAGGCGATGTTCGTGGACTCAGGAAGCAACTTTACTTCACACGACCTCTTCGGAGAGGCTGCCACCCAGTTCGTCTTCACCGGACACGCCGGCTGGTACGACGCCATGTACTCAGTCATGAGCGCAAGCACTGCGATCTACTACATCGACAACCTCGGGACTGCCCAGCCTTACACGTTGGTGCAATCGACAAGCACTCCCCTGGGCACGGCCGAGGGCGACCTCAACCTCTCGTACTCACCAACTACGAACGGCACTGTGCAGATATCAATCGGCGCACCCAACGCTGGTTCATACTTCACCGACATCAGCCCTCCACCGTTCTCCAGCTTGGAGCCGAGCAATGGCTGATACCAAGCTGTCGATGGGTCTCTTTGTGCGCCAAGGTCCGAAACGCAGCTCTGGCATTGCATGAACGGAACGGCTCATGGCCCAGCAGAAGGTGGCCAACACCTTGCACCTTCATACCTGATCCACGACGGCTCGTGACTCACCGCTCACCGCAATAAGCAGGTGGCCCACCTTGAGCTGAAGAGCGTACTGCTTCACCATCGATGGAGCATTCATGTCCAACCGAGTTGGCGGGAAAGAACAGATGACTGAGTGTTATTGGTGCGGGGCTGAACTGGCAACCGGCAGGGCGATATGTGATGGCTGTGGCCGTCCAACACGCCCAGTTGCGCCTTCATCATCAAGCTCTGTCGATGGTGGGGTCGAAGACTCGGCTTCAGGCAAGGCACGCAACGATTCAACCAGGACGCCTTCGTCCTGCCAAAAATGCGGTAACCAGCTCGGCAACAGCCGGTTCTGCACGCGCTGCGGTGCGCCGGTCGGAACCACCATGAGTGAACGGGTTTCTCCGGAGTCCAATCAACAGACTCGAAGTTCGGGAGGGCGTCTGAGGTGGATCTTGATCGCTTCGGCGATTGTTCTTGTCGTTGGAGGTTCGTTTGTGGCTATCGTGGAGGCATCGCACACCTCGTCACCAGAGGCCGCCGTTTCTGCTCTCGTGGCCGCCGTCAACGGTGACAACGTTTCACAACTCCTTAGTGAGATCGATCCAGGAGATCGGCCGCCAGCACCATCTGGCGCATCTGTAGGTGGAGCGCTAGCCGAGGATCTTCTAAGTGGATATTCGATCAAAGGTTTTCGAGTATTATCGCAATCCATTCGCGGTTCCAGAGCATGGGTAACAATTGCTGGCGAGGCATGTTTTGCATACTGCAGTAGTTCCTTTTCAGCCTATGCAGGGGGGCCTACTGGCATCGATGGGTTGATTGTCGACCTTCTCGGCGATGAGACTGGTGCAAACTCATATTCCTATCCGTCTGGGAACGTAGTCCCATGCGAGAAAGTCGGCGGCACCTGGTACGTCTATGCCGGCCAAGCCTCCTGGGCTTCAAACCCGGGCAGTCGACCGCCGACAGTGCCGTCGCACAGGTCTGCACCCAAGGCGACCAAACACCACAGCACGCCCACGGCGACCACAGCTCCGCCGATAAGCGGCAGTCTGGATGGAGTGCCTGCCTCATTCGTCGGAAACCTGGTGACTTACTCGCTCCAGTCGTCTTCGTACACGCTCGCCATCACGACGCCATACACCGAGAGTTGCTACGTGAAGGTGACCAATGCCGAAGGCCAGGTCCTCTACGCGCAGGTGCTGGCACCAGATGAGTTCCAGCAGTTCGCGCTGACAGGCGACCCGAACGTGGAACTCGGTGCGCCTAAGTTTGCTGCTGTCTACGTGAATCAGGTCCGGGTCTTCTTTCCTTCCCCGCTGCCAGCACCAATCGACTTGGATTTTCGAGCTCTTGATGGCAACTCTCCCTAATTGGCCAACAAATAGAAGGAGTGAAGCTTTGTGGATTGGCGCGGCGCCTCCCCGAACCCATGGACGCTTCCCTGCTATTCCATTAAGCACGTCATTTCCTGGCACCCTCACAGCAGCGGGCGAGTTCACAGGCCCTATTGCAATCCTGGAAGGAGCTTGCCGAAAGGTCGAGAGGCCGGCGGCCGTCTTTCACGCAAGGGCGGTCGCTGCGAAGTGCACGGAGACGCGCTGATGGTGTTCCCGGGACGGCGTCGCCGACCATGCCGCAACTCTCGCCTGATCTTGTGCAGGCACCAAGCCAAGATGAGCTCCGCCATCGCGGGTCTATCGCGGGTCCACCGCCCGTTGCGGCTGTCTGCACACCTCCGAGGCGTCCGCCACTCAGTCCTCTGAGCTGGTTTCTCTGTCCGCCGAACTCCGCTCTCGTCCAGACTCGCCACCGCGAACCTGCGTTGAGGAATAGTCAAGAGTTGTGGATGTCCGGCCCGACCCGCTGATCACGCGGCGACCTCCCCTTCCTGCAGCTCGCTCTCGACCAACACCCCCTTTCGGAACTTCGCGCCCGCCCGCACGAGCGCGACGAGATGGGCGCCGT
>DAHUZS010000010.1 GCA_027315045.1 Acidimicrobiaceae bacterium | reverse complement strand
TCTACGCCCGGGCGGCGGCGATCGTGGGGAGCGAGACGGCAGAGGAGCTCCGCCACGTTTGCCTGGCGCTCTACGCCCGGGCGGCCGAGCAGGTGGCCCGGGCCGGGCTCGTCCTCGCCGACACGAAGTTCGAGTTCGGGCGCATCGACGGACGGCTCGTCCTCTGCGACGAGGTGGTGACGCCCGAC
Organism: Acidimicrobiaceae bacterium; assembly: GCA_027315045.1. Taxonomy (GTDB): domain Bacteria; phylum Actinomycetota; class Acidimicrobiia; order Acidimicrobiales; family RAAP-2; genus Palsa-461. The sequence continues at coordinate 11,529 of DAHUZS010000010.1, read as the reverse complement.
TCGTCGCGCCTGTGGCCGGCCGAGCAGGTCGTGCCGGGCTCCCCGCCCCCGGCCTTCGACAAGCAGCCGCTGCGGGACTGGGCGGCGGCCCAGCCCTGGGACCGCACCCCCCCGCCACCGTCGTTGCCCGACGAGGTCGTCGCGGCCACCTCGGCCCGCTACGTCGCCGCCTACGAGCGGGTCACCGGGCGTTCGCTGAGCGACTGGTACGGGCCGGCGTGAGTGGCCGGCGTTCCAGGTGACCGAGCGATGAGGTTCGCGGCCCGGGTCGAGGTCCGCCTGCGTCCGGGCATCGCCGATCCCGAGAGCGCGACCATCGAGCGGGCGCTCCCCGCCCTCGGTTTCGACGACGTCGGCAAGCTGGCCACCGGGCGCTCGTTCCGCTTCGAGATCGAGGCGGAGAGCGAGGCCCGGGCCCGGGAGCGGGCCGAAGCGCTGGCCACGCGGCTGCTCGCCAATCCGGTGATGGAGGACGCGGCGGTCTCGGTCTCGCCGGTGGAGTCGCCCTGATGGCGGCGCGGGTCGGCGTGGTCGTCTTCCCCGGGACCAACTGCGAGCACGACGTGGCGGCCGCGCTGGCCCTGGTCGGCGCGACGCCCGAGTTGCTCTGGCACGGTCTTCGCGATCTGGGCGGGGTCGACGCGGTCGTGGTGCCCGGCGGCTTCGCCCACGGTGACTACCTGCGCCCGGGGGCGCTCGCCAGGTTCTCCCCGGTGATGGGGGCCGTCGCCCGGTTCGCGGCCGACGGGGGGCCGGTGGTCGGGATCTGCAACGGGTTCCAGGTGTTGACCGAGGCCGGCCTGCTCCCCGGGGCCCTGCAGAAGAACCGGGGCCTGCGGTTCATGTGCGTGCCCAGCGTGGTCACCGTCACCTCGAGCCGGTCGGTGCTGACGTCGGGGCTCGAGGTCGGGACCGAGCTCGTGCTCCCGCTCAACAACTTCGACGGCAGCTACGTCTGTGCTCCCGAGACCCTGGAGGAGTTGGTCGCCGAGGACCGCGTGGTGCTCCGGTACCGGGACAACCCCAACGGGTCGCTCGACGACATCGCCGGGATCTGCAACCGGGGCGCCAACGTGGTCGGGCTCATGCCCCACCCTGAGCGAGCCAGCTCGGAGCTGCTCGGTTCGGTCGACGGCCTGGTGCTGCTGCGGTCCCTGCTCTCGCTCCCGGTGGCCTGAACCGGGTGCTCAGCCCCGGGTCCGGGCCACCCCGGCCCGCTGGAGGACCGCCGCCGACACCCCGGCCGTCCGCCAGGTCGCGTAGCTGATGCCCTTTCGCTCGCCGTAGGCCTTGGCCACCTTCACGAACTGTTTCTCCAGCTCGCCGAGGTCCTCACTCTCGGCGCTACGCCCGAGCTCGTCGGTGAGATCCTTCTTCTGCTGGATGAGGTGCAGCCGGGTCAACGGGTCCGCCGTCGCCAGCTCGGTGTCGATGGCGGCCAGCCGTTTGGAGATGGACGCCGGGGTCCGGCGGCGCCCGCGCCTTGGCCGGGCGGACTCGATGGCCTCGAGGTAGCGCCGCACGGCGAGGCCCTCCTCACGTCCCTTGGCCAAGGCGGCCTTGTGTTGCGGGGTCATCTTCGTCTTGGCTCTGGGCATCGTTCTATTGTGCCTGGTTCCCCGATGAAATTCAAAGCGTATTTTCCCAATTGCGCGGGGCAAGGCCGGGATCGAAAGACGGTCCGGAGAAAGCGGGTCTTGAGGCAACCAGGGCCTGATCAGCTGGCTCTTTGTTCTTTTCTGTAACACTTATCTCAGGTTACCAGCGCTTTCCGCTGAAAGTTACCGGTTGGTACCTCGCTCTTGGATCCCGGGTACCCTGAAAACGAGGACCCTGTCACGTTGGCTGCCAGGCGCGGGATTGTTGGACCACTGGGCGAGTTGTGCGCGGGTTTTCCTCGTAACCAGGCGCGTTTTCCTGCCGGCGACGGAAGAGGAGAGCGGGTCGGCGCCGGGTCGGGGCCGAGGCGCCCGTCGGTGACGGGTGCCCGGTATGGTGGCGACGTGCCCGGGGCGAGCGGCGACGTCGAGCCGCTCCACCGGGCCCTGGGCCTGACCGACGAGGAGCTCGAGCGCGTCGTCGGGATCCTCGGGCGCGAGCCCAACCACCTCGAGCTGGCCATGTATGCGGTCATGTGGAGCGAGCACTGCTCCTACAAGTCGTCGCGGGTGCACCTGGCCCGGCTGCCGAAGGAAGGACCCGGCGTGCTCGTCGGGCCGGGCGAGAACGCGGGGGTCATCGACGCCGGCGACGGCATCGCGGTGGCCATCCGCATCGAGAGCCACAACCACCCCTCGGCGATCGAACCGCACCAGGGGGCCGCCACCGGGGTCGGCGGGATCCTGCGGGACATCTTCACGATGGGAGCCCGGCCGCTCGCCCTCATGGACCCGCTGTGTTTCGGCCCCCTCGACGAGCCCCGCCAGCGGTGGCTGTTCGAGGGGGTGGTCGGGGGGATCTCGGCCTACGGCAATGCCGTGGGGGTGCCGACGGTCGGCGGTGAGCTCACCTTTGACCCCGCCTACCGTCAGAACCCGCTGGTGAACGTGCTGTGCCTGGGCGCGCTGCCGATCTCCCGGCTGGTGCTCGGGCGGGCGAGCGGGCCGGGCAACCTGGTCGTCCTGCTCGGCGCGACGACCGGGCGTGACGGGATCGGCGGGGTCAGCGTCCTCGCCTCGGCCGGCTTCGGGGCCGAAGGCCGGGCCGGGTCGCCGGAGGACGCCAAGCGGCCGAGCGTCCAGGTCGGCGACCCCTACGAGGAGAAGCGACTGATCGAGGCGTGCCTCGAGCTGCTCGACGCCGGCCTCGTCGTCGGCCTCCAGGACCTGGGCGGGGCCGGCCTGGCCTGTGCGACCAGCGAGACGGCGGCCCGCGGCCAGGTGGGCATGGAGGTCGACCTCTCGGCGGTGCCCCGCCGGGAGGACCAGATGGCCTCGTGGGAGGTGATGACGAGCGAGAGCCAGGAGCGGATGCTCGCCGTCGTGGCCCCGCCGGACTGGGACCAGGTGACCGAGGTCTGCGCCCGCTGGGAGGTCCGGGCCTCGGTCATCGGCCGGGTGACCGAGGCCGCCCTGGTCGCCGGTCGGCCGGTCGGCAGGTTGGTGGTCCGGGAGCGTCCCGGGGGCCCGGTGGTGGCCGACGTCCCTGCGGCCTCGCTCGCCGACGACGCCCCCCGCTACCGACGGCCGATGGCCCCTCCCGACGACCTGGCCGAGCGGCGGGCCGCCGGGCCCGACGGCCTGGCGCCACCGGCCGACTGCGGTGCCGACCTGCTCGCTCTGTTGGCCGACCCGTCCTGGGTCTACCGCCAGTACGACCACCAACTGTTCTTGAACACCGTGGCCGGGCCGGGCGCCGACGCCGCCCTGCTCCGGCTGGCCGGCCCCGGGCTCCCGCCGTCGCGCCGCGCCGTGGCGGTGACCACCGACGGCAACCCGCGATGGTGCGCGATCGACCCCCGGGCGGGGACGGCGATGGTGGTGGCCGAGACCGTGGCCAACCTGGCCTGTGTGGGCGCCCGCGCCGTGGCCGTCGTCGACTGCTGCAACTTCGGCAACCCCGAGCACCCCGAGGTGATGTGGCAGCTCTCCGAGGCGATCGACGGCATGGCCGAGGCCTGCGTGGCCCTCGGGCTCCCGGTCATCGGGGGCAACGTCAGCCTCTATAACGAGAGCGGGGGCGCCGACATCCCGCCCACCCCGGTGATCGGTGGGCTGGGGTTGGTGGAGCGGCTCGAGCGCCGCCCGCCCGGTGCCGGGTGGTCGGCGGGCTCGACCGTCGTGATCGTGCACCCCCCGGGGCCGAGCGATCCCACCCTCGGCGGGAGCCGGTGGGCGGTCGAGCGGCGCGGTGTTCGCACCGGGACCCTCCCGGTCCTCGATCTGGCCGCCCATGCCCGGGTGGTCGACCTGATCGTCGATTTGGTCGCGCGGGGGCTGGCCGGCGGCCCCGAGCTCCTCGACGCGGTCCACGACGTCTCGGCCGGCGGCCTCGGGGTGGCCCTGGCCGAGATGGCCCTGGCCACCGGTGTCGGTGCCCGCCTCTTCGGGGTCGCGGGGCACGCCGGGCTGTTCGGCGAGTCGCCGTCGCGGGTGGTGGTCGCGACGGCCCGGCCCGACGAAGTGGTGGAGCGGGCCCGCCACTTCGGGGTCGGCACCACCGTGTTGGGGGTGGCCGGGGGTGGCACCCTGGCCGTCGAGGGACTGCTGGCTCTCGACCTGGCCGAGCTGGACGCGGCGTTCTCCGGTGGCATCCCGGCCGCCTTCGGCGAAGCCGGATGAGCGCCCCGGCCTACGGGCGCCGGGCCGCCAGGAGCTCGAGCGCCCGGTCGGGCACGGCGAGGTCGCCCCGGCCCACCCCGACCGCCAGCCCGGGCTTGTGCGTGCCGTGGTAGTCCGAGCCGCCGGTGGCCACCAGGTCGTGGCGGCTCGCCAGCTCGACGAGGGCCCGGCGCTCCTCGGGTCCGTAGGCGGCGTAGTGGGCCTCGAGGCCGGCGAAGCCCGCCTCGGCGAGCTCGCCCACGGCCCGGTCCAACTCGTTCGGTCCGAGCTCCAGGCTGAGCGGGTGGGCCAGCGCGCACACCGCGCCGGACTCCTTGGCCTTGGCCGCGAGGTCCGCCGGGGGGACGCGGGCCTTGGGGACGTAGGCGGGCCTCCCCGAGGCCAGCCACCGGTCGAAGGCGTCGGGCACCGACTCGGCCATGCCCTTGGCGACCAGGAGGGCGGCGAAGTGGGGGCGCCCAAGGCTCTCCTCGCCGGCGGCCTGCTCGACCGCCTCCTCGTAGGTGACCGGCGCCCCGAGCGCGGCCAGCCGCTCAGCCAGCAGCCGGTTGCGGGCGACCCGGTCCTGGCGCAGGCGGGCCAGCTCGTCGTGGAGCGGCCCCTCGTCGGCGTCGACGAAGTAGACCAGGACGTGGGTGGTGGCCCCGGAGAAAGCGCACGACACCTCGCACCCCCGCACCAGCTCGATCCCGACCTCGGCCGCCCGAGAGCCGGCGGCCGAGAGCCCGGCCAATGTGTCGTGGTCGGTCAACGCGACGGCCCGGCACCCGGCGGCCGCGCCGAGCTCGGGGATCATCTCGGGAGGGTCGGTGCCGTCCGAGGCGTTCGAGTGGAGGTGGAGGTCGATCACGCCGCCGACGACCATACCGGCCTCCTTTGCGCCGGCCGTCGACTCGCCGGTGGTGGCCGGGCACTGTGAGAGACTCGGAGGGACGCGCCGGAGTGCACCGACGCGGCGGGCCGGCGGCCGGGGTCGGCGAGCGAGCGGGGTCAGAGGGCCAAGGATGAAGGAAGCCTGCGGCGTCTTCGGGGTCTACGCCCCTGGGAGGCAGGTGGCCCAGCTCACTTTCGACGGGCTCTACGCCCTCCAGCACCGGGGGCAGGAGTCCGCCGGGATGGCTGTGAGCGACGGCGAGACCATCACCGTGGTGAAGGACATGGGCCTGGTCGCGACGGTCTTCGACGAACGGACGCTCTCGGGGTTGATCGGCCATTTGGCCATCGGCCACACCCGCTACTCCACCCACGGCAGCTCGGACTGGACCAACGCCCAGCCCGCGTACCGGCCCGTGGGCCGGGCCGGCTTCGCGCTCGGCCACAACGGCAACCTCACCGAGACCGATGCCCTGGTCGAGCGGGCCGGCATGCTGCCGGGCATGACCGTCTCGGACAGCGACGTGGTCGCCGGGTTGCTGGCCTCGGCGTTCCCGGGATCGACCGGTGATGCGGAGAGCGGCGAGCTGGCCGGGGTCCTCGAGACGGTCGTGCCCGAGCTCGTCGGCGCCTTCAGCTTCGTCCTCATGGACGCCACCCACCTCTACGGGGTCCGCGACCCCCACGGGTTCCGCCCGCTGTGCCTGGGCCGGCTCGGCCCGGCCGACCGGGCCGAGGGCTGGGTCCTCGCCTCCGAGTCGCCGGCCCTCGACGTCATCGGTGCGACCCTGGTCCGCGAGCTCGCGCCCGGCGAGATGGTGGTGATCGGTCCCGGGGGGGTGCGCTCGGCCCGGCTGTTCGGCACCGAGGAGGTGGACGACCGGCTCTGCATCTTCGAATTCGTCTACTTCGCCCGCCCCGACACCCGTCTCCACGGCATCGAGGTGCACGGGGCCCGTCGGCGGATGGGCGAGCTGTTGGCCCGCCAGGCCCCGGTCGACGCCGACATGGTCATGGCGGTGCCCGAGTCGGGCGTGCCGGCCGCCGAGGGGTACGCCAAGGAGTCGGGCATCCCCTACGGCCAGGGACTGGTGAAGAACCGCTACATCGGGAGGACCTTCATCGACCCGGACCACCAGGCCCGCGTGAGCGCGGTGCGGCGCAAGCTCAACCCGCTGAAGGACAATATCGAGGGCAAACGGCTGGTGGTGGTGGACGACTCCATCGTGCGGAGCACGACCATTCGCTCGGTCGTCGCCATGCTGCGCGAGGCGGGGGCGGCCGAGGTGCACCTGCGGATCTCCTCGCCCCCCTTCGCCTGGCCCTGCTTCTACGGCATCGACACCCCGACCCGGGAGGAGCTCTTGGCGGCCAACATGTCGGTCGCCGAGATGGAGCGGTACCTCGGGGCCGACTCGCTCGCCTACATCACCCTCGACAAGCTGAAGGCGGCCATCGGTCCGCCGGAGGTCGGCTACTGCGACGCCTGCCTCACCGGGGAGTACCCGGTGAAGGTGCCCCTCACGCTCGAGGTGGTGTCGGCGCCGACCGACCGCACCGGCGGTGTGCTGCAGGGCGCGCTCCCCGGAGTCTGAGATGGGCCGCCGGCCGGCCGCGGCCTTTGGGGCGACCTATGCCTCGGCCGGCGTCGACCTCGGGGCGGCCGACGAGGTGGTGGCCCGGATCGCCCGTCTGGCCGCCGGCACCGTCCGCGACGGTGTGGTCGGGGGGATCGGCGGGTTCGGGGCCCTGTTCGAACTGGACACCGTCCGCTACCGGCACCCGGTCCTCGTGTCGTCGACCGACGGGGTCGGCACCAAGATGCTCGTCGCCCGGGCCATGGGCCGCTACGACACCGTGGGGGTGGACCTGGTCGCGATGTGCGTCGACGACCTCGTGTGCTCGGGGGCCGAGCCCCTCTTCCTGCTCGACTACGTGGCGACGGGGCGGATCGAGCCCGACCGGGTGGCCGAGCTGGTCGAGGGGATCGCCCTCGGCTGCCGGCGGGCCGGGTGCGCGCTGATCGGCGGCGAGACGGCCGAGCATCCCGGGGCCATGGGCGGCGACGACCTCGACGTGGCAGGGTTCGCCCTCGGCGTGGTCGAACGGGGCACCGAGCTCGGCCCACACCGGGTGCGTCCCGGCGACCTGCTGGTCGGCCTGCGCTCCCCCGGCCTGCGCTCCATCGGCTACAGCCTGGTCCGTCACGTCTTGCTCGAGCGCTCGGCGCGGTCCCTTGACGACCCGGCCTGGCCGGGGGCACCCCGGAGCCTGGGTGAGGAGCTGCTCGAGCCGTCGGTCATCTACGCACCGGCGGTGCGCCGGGCCCTCGCGGCCGAACCGGGCGGTGTCCACGCCTGCGCGCACGTCACCGGCGGCGGCCTCGCCGCCAACCTGTCCCGGGTGCTCCCCGACGGCTGCGACGCGCGGGTCGAGCGGGGCTCCTGGGAGGTGCCGGAGATCTTCACCGAGATCGCCCGGGCCGGGGTGGACGAGGACGAGATGCGCCGGGTCTTCAACCTCGGGATCGGCATGGTGCTGGTCGTCGCCGAGGACTCGGCCGGTCCGGCCGCCGATGCCCTGGCTGCCGAGGGGGTGGGCTCCTCGGTGATCGGCCGGGTTGCCGCCGGGTCGAAGCAGGTGGTCGAGCGGTGAGCGAGCCGACCGGGACCGAGCGCGCCGCGTTGCGTGCTCACCTGCTCGAGCACGCCGTGGTGCGGGGCCACTTCGTGTTGAAGTCGGGGCGGACCAGCGACTGGTTCATCGACGCCAAGCAGACGGTCTGCCGGCCCGAGGCGATGGTGCTCGTCGCCGACGCCGTCCTCGCGCTGGTCCCGCCGGAGGCCACCGCGATCGGCGGGCTCACGATGGGGGCGGACCCGGTGGCCTTCGTCACCGCCGCGGTGGCCGCCACCCGGGGCCGGCACTTGCGGGCCTTCAGCGTCCGCAAGCAGGCCAAGGATCATGGGGCCGGTGGACGCATCGCCGGGGCGCTCGAGCCGGGGGACCAGGTGGTGGTGACCGAGGACACCGTGACCCGGGGCACGTCGTTGCTCGAGGCGGCCGAGGCGGTGCGGGTGGCCGGAGCCGAGCCGGTGCTCCTCCTCGCTCTGGTCGACCGGGGCGGGACCGTGGGCGACCTGGCGGCCGCGGCCGGGTGGCGTTTCGAGGCGCTGTTCGGTGCGCCCGACCTCGGGTTCCCCTACGAGCTCGGGGCCGGACCGGCCTCGCTCGGGATCGGCTAGCGGTCGGAGCGGGGGCCGAAGACCCGCTCGAGCTCGGGGTAGACCGCGCCGATCCAGTAGTGACTCCCGGTCAGGACCACCAGCTCGCCCCGGTTCGCCCGGGTCCGGGCGAAACCGAGGGCCTCGAGCGGGTGCGGCTGCACCCGGACCTCGGGGTAACCGAGGGAACGGGCCAGCGCCGCCAGTTCGGCTGGGGGGCGGTGCGGCGCGTCGAGGGACTGGGTGAAGACCCCGGCCGCCACGTGGTCGCCGAGCCGCTCGAGCATGGTTGCCGCGTCCTTGTCGGGGCTCACGCCGAAGACGAGCACGCGGGGCCGGTCCGAGAACGCCTCTTCCAAGGAGGCGGCCAGGGCGCCGGCGCCGTGGGGGTTGTGGGCCACGTCGACCGCCACTGACGGGCCGTCGCCGAACAGCTCGAGATGGGCGGGGTTGGCCATCGCGGCCATGGCCGAGGCCACCACCGGCTCGGGGATCGGCGCACCGAGGAAGGCTTCGGTCGCCGCCAGGGCGCAGGCGGCGTTGGTGGCCTGGTGGGCGCCCCGGAGCGGGATCCGGACCTCGTAGCGGCCGCCGGGCGTGGCGACGACGACGTCCCGGCCGCCCGGGGCCGGGGCATGGCCGAGCACCCGGACCTCGCGGCCCAGCCGCCAGGGGATCGCCCCCACCTCGGCGCAGCGGGCCTCGAGGATACCGAGCACCCCGCCGTCCACCTCACCGAGGACGGCGACCGCCGAGCTCTTGATGATCCCGGCCTTCTGGGCCGCCACCTCTTCGCGGGTGGCGCCGAGGTAGCGGGCGTGGTCGAGGTCGACGTTGGTGACGACCGCGACCTCGGCGTCCACCACGTTAGTGTCGTCGTTCGCTCCACCGATCCCGACCTCGATCACTATGGCGTCCACGCCCGCCTCGGCGAAGGCGACCAGGGCCATCGACGTCAGTGCCTCGAAGTGGGTGATGGACTCGCCGAGGGCGTCACCGGCAGCGGCGAAGGTCGAGCCCAGGGAGTCGACCAACGCTACGAACCGCTCACCGGCGATCGGCACGTTGTCGAGGGCGATGCGCTCGGTGATGTCCACCAGGTGCGGGGAGGTGTAGAGCCCGACGTGCGAACCGCTCGCCGACAGGAGCGCCGAGACCATCTTGGCCGTCGACCCCTTCCCGTTGGTGCCGGTTACGTGGACGGCCGGGGCCACCTGTTGGGGCTGCCCGAGCGTCCGGCACAGCCATCGCATCCGTTCGATCCCGGGCAGGACACCGCGGTGGCGGAACCGTTCGAGCGTGGCGACTGCCGCCGCTTTGGCCGCGACCGGGTCGCAGGCGGGCCCGTGGGCCGCCGCGGGCCCGACGCCAAAGAGAGCCTTCACCTCGGCATGCGCCACGGCACGGCACCTCGGCCGGGGCCCAGGCGGTCGACCCCAACCCGTCGGCTTCCCCGTGGTGCCCCACGAACCATCCGCCAGTCGCGCTGACGACCAGTATGCCAACGGGGCATCGGGTCAGCGACCGGCGCATCGGGGTAGCGGGCCGTGACCCCCGTAGTCTCGGGCGCGGCGGTGTCCGCTGGGATCGGAGGGCCAGAAGATGACCGAGACCGACCGCACCACGATGACGAGCGGCGCCGTGGCCCTCTGGCCGGGCATCGCCCCGGGGTCGGATCGCTCGACGGCCGTCGAGACCAGCTTCGTCGACCAGGGGAGCGGAGAGTTGCGGATCCGCAACGTGGTCGCCCCCACGCTCCTTCCGGTCCTGCCCGACTCGCCCTCGACGAGCCGGACCGCGGTGATCGTCGCCCCGGGGGGCGGGTTCCAGATGCTGTCCTGGGAGCACGAGGGCACCGATGTCGCCAGCTGGCTGGCGGAGCGAGGCGTGGCGGCGTTCGTCCTCAAGTACCGGCTGGAGGACACCGGGGCCACCCACGAGGACTTCGAGGCGGCGGTCGCCCGGCTCGCCGAGCGCCTGGGCGGGCCGGGCGGTCTGCGGTCGGTGGATCCCGACCGGCTCGCGCCGGCGGTGGCCCCGCTCGCCGCCGCCGACGGCGCCCAGGCGGTGCGCCTCGTCCGGACCCGGGCGGCCGAGTGGGGGGTGCGTCCCGACCGGATCGGCCTGCTCGGGTTCTCGGCCGGCGGATTCGTCACCACCGCCGTCGCTCTCCACCCCGACCCAGCCGCCCGCCCCGACTTCGTCGCCCCGATCTATGGCGCCAGCGTCGGCGGCGAGATCACCGAGCACACCCCACCGATGTTCTGCGTTGTGGCGGCCGACGACCCGCTGTGTCTGGAGGGCTGCCTGCGCACCTTCGAGGCGTGGCGCGCCGCCGGTCGACCGGCGGAGCTGCACGTCTACGCCTCGGGCGGGCACGGGTTCGGCTCCTACCGCCGGGGGCTCCCGGTCGACACGTGGTTCGAGCGGTTGGTCGACTGGATGGCCGCCCTCGGGGTCCTCGGCTGATGCCCGCACCGCGTCGCGTCGACCTGGGTGCCGAACGACTCGTCGGTCCGATCGGGCTCGATACCCCGGTCCCCCCCTCAGTTGGCGGATCAGGTGGCCAACGCGACGTCGGGCAGCGGGCCTGCCGGGTGGAGGTGTCCCCATACCTTTTTGTGGTCGGGACCGGCGTCGATCCGGTGACCTCGCGCTTTTCAGGCGCGCGCTCTGCCGACTGAGCTACCCGACCGTGGGCGCCAACGTTACCGTCTGCCGCCATCGAGCCCCGCCCGATTCCTCAGCGCCTCGTGATCGGGGGCCAGCCGGTGCGGCGTTGGCGGACCTGACGGGATTTGAACCCGCGACCTCCGGCTTGACAGGCCGGCGTGCACTCCAAACTGCACCACAGGTCCGTGGCGGCTGCTCGGTCCCTCGGTTCGGGGCCGCTCGCCGCGAGGCGACCAACTATAGGCGCCGGCCCGCGGCCGCACCCCGGGTCCTCAGCGCGTGGTTCGCCGGCCTGGCCCAAGGCGGCCTGGCGACTCCAGAGGGGTCGGCGACCGCCCGGCCCTAGGAGACTGCTGAAGTAGTCGCCTCGAAAGGCTCGCGATCTGTGCCCGGGTCGGCAAGAATTTGTGCATGGCACTGGGGTCGGCGAAGGTCCAGCAGCGCTTCGAGAACCCGAGGGAGATCCTGGGCGACCGGTT
>DAHUZS010000009.1 GCA_027315045.1 Acidimicrobiaceae bacterium | reverse complement strand
CGGTCCGGCCACCACCAGGTTCTCCGCCCGTTGGGTCCACTCGAGGCTCCGCAGCGACCGTTGGGCGGCCGCCGGGATCGACGAGCGGCTCTCGACCCAGGTGTCGAAGGTCTTGCCGGCCGGGAAGTGGGCCTTTCGGCGCTTGGTCTCGATGGTGGAGCGGTCCCGGCCCTCGGCCTCAGCCATGAGCAGGTTGCGCAATAGCTCGGTCGGATCCCAGCGCTGGGCCCGGGCGGTGAGCAGGACCTCTCCGACCTGCTCGCGCACGTACTTGAGCCGGAGCCGGCGACAGAGTGCGACCACCTCGTCGAGGGTGGCCTCGCCCGGCGCAGTGGTCGTCGGGCGGCTCACCGGGGTGTCTCCAGTGAGGCGTCGGCGAACCCCATGGCCAGGGCCAACCTGTCGGCGATCCGTGCTGCGTCCATGCGCAGACCCTCGGTGCCATAGCCCACGTTGGTCCCCAGGTAGTTCCGGAGCATGTCGCCCATGACGCTCGGATAGCGCTCGCAGAGGTCGGCAATCACACAGAGCAGCTCGACGATCTCGATGCCGTCGTCGGCGGGGAGCCGGACCGATGCGGTCATGGTGCCACCTCCTCGATGGCGCCGACGCTCGACCACCCGGCGGTGCCTGCTGCCAGGGAGTGCTCAGGGGGAGGAACCGCCGCACCCCGGGTCTCACCCGAGGCGTGGACGATGATCGACTCGAGGTCCCCTTCGCCGAATCGTCCGGCGATCGCCGCGATGCCGAGGGCCCGGTCGATGACATCGCCACCGTGCAGGGAGGCCAAGGTGACCGCATCGGCCATCTTCTTCTCGAGGCGACGGGTGCCCACGGCAGCTGCTTCCACCAGGTAGCGGGTAGCTCCCTCGCCCAAGGCCAGGAATGCCCCCTCGGACTCCTTGGTCGGCCGGGGTGCCCGATCGAGAGGATGGTTCGAACGCTCGGGATAGTGCTCGTCTCTGATCGAGGCCTGACCGGCTGGCACCTGTTCGTGGCGGGCGACCTCGGTGGCGCCAGAGCCCACCCCGGCCACAATCACCACCTCGCCGCCGGTGGCCCGGACCCACGCCTGGCCACCGGCCAGGGTGTGCGGCACTGAGTAGCGGGCCCCCCGGAACGACACCACGGAGGACCACCCGACGGACCGGGACTCCCCGAAGGCGGCCGTGTAGGGAAGATCGGGCACCGGGTGCAGCTTGGTTCGTTCCACCTCGGCCATCTCGGCCGGGGCCCGCCGGGTGACCGAATGGGGCCGCCCGTTGAGCTCGGCCATGAGCCCGGTGCACGCTTGTTCGAGGGCAGCGAAGGAGTCGTACTCTTCGACCAGGTTGTAGTCGGTCGGCACCAGGTCGGCCTTGGCCAGCTTGACCGAGGACTCCGACCCTCCCTTGGACTCCGGATCGAAGGGCACGCAGGTGACGATCGAGACCCCGTAGTAGCGGGAGACGTCGACGGCGGTGGCGTTGCGCACGGCGATGCCGCACAGGTGGTAGTCGGTGACCGTCTTCTCGTTGTCGGTCAACAAGTAGGTGGGCACCCCGCCGATCAGCCGGAACGTCTGGTCCAGCGCGGCGATCACCGACGGCAGCGAGCGGTCGCCGAGGGGGATGATCACCCGGAACCGGCTCCAGGCCAGCCAGGCGACGAACAGCACCACCTTCACGCCGGAGATCACCGGGCCGGCCCCGAAGTCGTACTGCAGCCACATACCCGGCTCGGTGACCCACGGCTTGTAGATGCGGTGGTTCCCGGACCGGTGGGTCGACTTCAACGCCGAGACCACCCGTCTCGTGGTGCGAGGCGAGCCGGTGTAGCCCATGGCAACCAACTTGTCGTGGACGACGTCCGCTCGGACCCGACCGCCGGATCGCTCGATCCACTCGGTGATCTTGTCGCAGAACGCCTCGGCAACCGTCGGCGGGGTGACCTGCTCCTCATCCCTGTGGCCGAGCGAACGGGCGGCCACTGCCCGGGCCACCGTGTGGTGGTCGACGCCGACCAGTTGGCCGGCTGCCCGATAGGACTTCGTGAGGTCGAAGGCCTCAAGTACTTCCATCTGCTTCTCCTTTGGCAACATCAGGTGTTCCTCCTTGGTGTCGATGAGTGTCTTGCGACTCCATCGATGCCAGGGGGGAACCTTGAACGGGTGGACCCTCGCGGGGAGGGTCATGGCCGTCCGTGGGGAATTCTGATGGCCGTCCGCGGGGACTTCGCGTGTCCGTCCGCGGGGAGATTCAGTGGCCGTCTATGGGGAGCTTCACATGGCCGCCGTCACGCAGGTTGTCGCTCACGACGATCGCCGGCGCACCGCCATAGAACTGCAGCGCGTTCACGTGCGCGGTGACCCAGTGCAGCAGCTCCTGGGAGCGGACCGCCTCGGCGTAGA
>DAHUZS010000008.1 GCA_027315045.1 Acidimicrobiaceae bacterium | reverse complement strand
CGGCCTTCGCCGGCATCGGCGGCTTCGCCCTGTCGAAGCTCAGCGTCCAGCTGGGCATCGGGTTCCCGTGGGCTCCGTTGCTGGCCGCGGTCGTGGCCGGCCTCGTCGGGGTCATCGCCGGGCTGCCCGCCCTGCGGATCCGGGGGATCCAGCTCGCCGTGGTCACCCTCGCCATGGCCCTCGCCTTCGAGCAGGTGCTGTTCTCCAACCCGTCTTTCAACGGGCTGAACGGGAACCCGGTCGACGAGCCCACGCTCTTCGGGTTGAACCTCTCGATCCGCTCGGGCTCGGATATCGCCCGACTCCCATTCGGGCTCTTGTGCCTGGCCGTGGTCTGTCTGGCCGGCCTCGGCGTGACCAATCTCATGCGCAGCAGCACCGGCCGGCGGTTCCTCGCCGTCCGCTCCAACGAGCGGGCCAGCGCCGCCGCCGGCGTCGGGGTGACCGCCACCAAGCTCATCGGTTTCGGCCTCTCCGCGTTCTTGGCCGGGCTGGGGGGCACGCTGATCGCCTACAGCTACGGATCGGTGTCCGTCGAGTCGTTCACGACCCTCGTGGGCATCTCGTGGCTGGTGTTCTCCTACCTGGGCGGGATCACGAGCGTCGGCGGTGCCCTCAGCTCGTCGACCTCGGTCACCCTCGGGATCGTCTTCGTCGTGATCAACCGGTTCGTCACGGCGTCGAACGAGGCCTATCTGCTGGTCTCGGCGGTCGCGTTAATCCTGACCGTGATCTTCAACCCCGAGGGCGTGGCCGGCCGGTGGCGCTCCCTCGTGGCCCGGACCCCGCTCGGACGCCGCGCCCGACCCGAACCGCTGCCCGCCGTTGCAACCGCCGGGCCCGAGCCGCTGACCGAGCGGGTCCGGGCGGCGCCCGGGGTGACCGCTGCGTGGTCGGGCGAGCGGAGCGGACGGCTCACGGTGTCGAACCTGCGGGTCCGCTACGGGGGTCTGGTCGCCGTGAACGACGTCAACCTGGCGGTCGAGTCCGGGCGGATCGTGGGCCTGATCGGGGCCAACGGAGCCGGCAAGACGACCGTGATCGACGCCGTCAGCGGCTTCACCGCCTGCCGCGGCACCGTGTCGTTGTCCGGGCGACCCCTCGACGGGCGCGGACCCCACCACCGGACGCGGGCCGGTCTGGCCCGGACCTGGCAGTCGGCCGAGCTGTTCGAGGATCTGACCGTGCTCGAGAACCTGCAGGTCGCCTGCGAGAACGGCTCAGTGACCATGGCCCTGCGGGACTGCGTGTGGCCGAAGGATTCCGGGACCGAGCAGATCGCCATCGGGTGGCTCAGGTGGTTCGGCCTGGACGAGGTGGCCGGCCATTTCCCCGTCGAGCTGAGTCTCGGCCAACGCAAGCTGGTCAACCTGGCCCGGGCCCTCGCCCGCACGCCCAAGATCGTCCTCGCCGACGAGCCGGCCGCCGGCCTCTCCACCGCCGAGTCGGCGGCGCTCGGTCGGGCTCTCCAACGCGTCGTGGCCGCGCACGACGTGGGCGTGCTACTCGTCGACCACGACGTCGGCCTGGTCACCGAGATCTGCGACTACATCTACGTCCTCAGCTTCGGTGCGCTGATCGCCGAGGGGACCCCGGCGGAGGTCCGCTCCGACCCGGCCGTCATCGCCTCGTACCTCGGAAGCGAGTTCCGCGCCGCCGAGCAGCTTGTGGCGAGCGGCCGTCTCCTGCGCGGGCCGGGCGAGCTGAAACCGGACAGAACCGAGGTGGACCAGTGAGCCTGTCTGGTGCGCCCGCCGTCGTGGTCGAGAACTTGACCGCCGGCTACAACGGGATGGCGGTCGTTCGCGATCTGTCGATCACCGCCGACTTCGGAACGGTCACCGCCCTCCTCGGCGCCAACGGGGCGGGCAAGACGACCACGCTGTTGGCGATCGCCGGCTCGCTGCGACCGATGGGCGGCCGCATCTTCGTCATGGGCCGTTCCACCGAGCGGCGGGCGTGCCACCAGGTGGTCAGGATGGGCCTCAGCATGGTCCCCGAGACCCGGGGCCTCGTCTACGAGATGACGGTGGGCGAGAACCTGCGCCTGCACGTCAAGCGCCGGGTCCGGCAACGTGCTGACGAGATGTTCGACCTGTTCCCCCCGCTTCGCGGGCTGGGCTCACGTCGGGCCGGCCTGCTCTCGGGCGGCGAGCAGCAGATGCTGGCCCTGGCGTGCGCGATCTCCGCCGGAAGCCGGATCCTGTTGATCGACGAACTGAGCCACGGGCTGGCCCCGATCGTGGTCGAGACCCTGCTCCCGACGGTGCAGACGCTCGCCCGGGAACGGGGCATCGCCGTCCTGCTGGTCGAGCAACAGGTCGACGCGGCCCTCCGGGTCGCCGACTTCGTCTACGTGCTCAATCGGGGCCGAGTGGTGATGGCCGGCAGCTCGGCCGACATCGGGGACCGCTCGGAGGTCGTGGAGGCCAGCTACCTCGGTTTGGGCACCGACCCGACGGCCTGAGCGCGAGACGGGTCAGCGGCCGGGGGTGTCGCTCAGCCGCCCCAGCACCTTGAGGACGGTGACGAGCTCGCTCCGGGGATCGTCGTGCCCGTTCAGCACCGCGAGCAGGCCATCGGCCCCGGCGTCGAGGAGCGAGGATGCGAGGTCCGACGCCGGGGCGTCCCCGGACACGAGCGGGCCGCGCCACACGAGCGCCGGGCGCCGGGCCGAAGACGGGCCGGCGTCGAGACGCCGCCGCACCAGCGCCACCTGTGCGGGGGATCCGGCCACCAAGAACGCGTCGGCGCCGGCGGTGGCCAGCGCGGCCTCGGCGCCCGGCGCCGGTGGTCCGATCGTCCCAGCGGCGACCGGCGGGCCGCCCGGACGCACTGGGCGGGGCCGGATGGTGAGCCCGGCCACCTCGTAGAAACGCCCGGCCGCGGTCACCTCGACCTCGCGCAGCAGCCTGGCCACCAGGCCCGCCGCCTCCCCCAGGCGCGCGACGTCCATCGGCTCCTCGCCCTCGCCCACCAGCCCCACAGCGGCCCGACCCCCGGAGAGCAGGTCGAGCGCGGTGACGTCGCGGGCGACGATCGAGGGGTGGCGGCCGAGGGCGGGCCGGACCATCAGCCCCAACCCGAGCGTGCGGGTCCGGACCGAAAGCGCGCCGAGCAGCGGCACCGGGTCGAGCCCGTCGGGCAGGCGCTCGCCCAGCCACATCGCCCCGATCCCCGCGTCCTCGGCCCGGGCGGCCACCTCGAAGAGGGACAGCAAACCGGCAGCTGGTGCCCCGGTCGGGCCCCGAGGCAGCGACAGGAGCTCGAGGCCGAGCCGTGGCATCCGGGCCATAGCGGAGGTGACGCTACCAAGGCCGATCCGAGCACCGCCGTGGGCTGGGCTCCCGGTGGCACGGCCCGGCGCCCGTTGGCGAGGATGGGGGTCGTGGACATCGCGCCCCCCAATGCCGAAGGGGTCGTCGGCTACAACGTGGTCGGCGACGAGTTGCTTGCCGGCTGGGACCCCGAGGGAGACCCGGGCCGCTCGCTGTTGCTCAACCCGGCCATCTTCGGTCTGCTGGGGGACGTCGGGGGCCGGCGGGTCCTCGACGCCGGCTGCGGCCAGGGCTACCTCAGCCGACTGCTGGCGGAGCGGGGGGCGAGCGTGGTCGGCGTCGACGCCTCTCGCCGCCTGCTCGCCCACGCCGAGGCCCTCGAGGCCCGGCGCGCCCAGGGCATCTCGTTCCGGCAACGAGACCTCTCGAGGCTCGGGGACGTGGGCGGTCCGTTCGACGCGGTGGTGGCCAACATGGTGTTCCTCGACATCGCGGACTGGCGGCCCGCCCTCGCCAACTGCGTTGGCGCGCTGCGCCCGGGGGGCCGCCTCGTGTACTCGTTGCTCCACCCGTGCTGGGTGCCCGGGTCGTCGAGTCGGTGGCCAGAGACCGGCTGCGTGGAGCTCCGGGAGTACCTGAACGAGTACGAGGTCCCTGGCGGCCCGGGCGGGGGCCCCAACTACCATCGGCCGCTCTCCGCGTACCTGAACGAGACCATCGGCCTCGGCTGCTCCCTGGTCGCGGTGGTCGAGCCGGTGCTGGCGCCCGAGGCGGTGGAGAATCCGGACCAGGAGATCCTGGTCCACATCCCCAACTTCGTGGTGGTCGCGGCGGAGCGGTGCACGACCTAGGACCGACCGGGTCCTCGCCTCCGGACGGTCCCCCGGTCGTGCCGGGGAGGTCGGGACGGTCGTCGTCTCCCACCTCCACGGCGACCACTTCGGCGGGCTCCCCTTCCTCAACCTCGACGGCCAGTTCTCGGGGCGAACTGATCCGCTCGTGGTCGCGGGCCGGCAGGCCCCGCCGCCCGTCTCGCCGAGACGATGGAGTGCCTCTTGCCGGGGTCCTCCCGGATCGTGCGCCGATTCGGTGTCGAGGTGCTCGAGCTCGAAGTGGGTCGGGCCGCCTCGGTAGGAGACGCTGCGGTGGCGCCCCGGCGAGCCGAGCACCCGAGCGGCGCGCCTCGAGATCGGCGCAATGGTCGTCGCCGACACCGGGGACACCGCATGGACCGAGGCCCTCGTCGAGGTGAGTTCAGACGCCGACCTGGTCATCGCCGAGGCCCACTCCTCGGACCGCCAGGTGCCGTTCCATCTCCTCCATCGCGATCTCCTAGAACACCGGGCGCGCCGATCGGCCGCTTGGATCGTGCACACCCACATGGGGGCCGAGGTGCTGGCACTGGTGGGCCGATCGAGGTTCGAGGCTGCCCATGACGGCCCGGAGGTCGAGCGGTAGCCGCACAACCGGGCCGGCCCGCTGCGGCCGGGACGACCGGACCATCGACAAATCGGGGCCGCCAGCTCAATAGCCTGGCTGGAAGTGGACCGCGCGCCGCTGCGCGACAGCGCACCCGCACCGCGCCTCGTCCTGCTCGCGCCCGCACCCGACCGCCGGTTCGAGACGATCGCGTTCGCCACCGCCGGGCTGGCCGTCGCCGTCGGCATCCTTGTGCGGGCCTGGTTCCTCTTCCACCACCCGAGCACCTCCGACGAGGCGGTGACCGGCCTGATCGCGCAACAGATCCTGCACGGCCACACCTACGCCTTCTTCTGGGGCCAGCCCTTCGGCGGCGTCGAGCCCTACGTCGTGGCGGCCTTCTTCGGCGTCCTCGGCTCGGGAACGCTGGCGTTGACGCTCGCACCGGCCTGCCTCTCGGCCGCGGCCGCCCTCCTCGTGTGGCGGGTGGCCAGACGGCTCGTGACCGACAGGGCACTGGCGGCCCTGGCCGGGGCCCTGGCCTTCGCCGCCCCGTTGGCCGCCGACTACACGACCACCATCGAGGGGGGCTACCGGGGGGTCACCCTCCTGTGCGGCCTCGGGACCCTGCTCTTCGCCCTCCGTATCCACGACGGGCGCCGCGAGTACTCGGACCTGCTCGCCCTGGGCCTCTTCGCCGGGGTCGGCTGGTGGTCGCTGCCCGAGATCGCCTACCTCGGTCTCCCGGCGTCGCTCGTCGTGGTCCTCGCCGTCCTCCGGGCTCCCCGGCCCCGCCTGGCGACGTGGGCCCCCCGGCTGGCCGCCGCCGCGGTGGCCTTCGCCCTCGGCGCCCTGCCCTGGATCTGGGCCGACGTCGGTTCGGGCCTCGCCTCGCTTGACCCGGGGAGGTTCCCGGGCACTCACACCCCGCTCGACCCGGGGTACCTGGGTCGGCTCCGCATCATCTTCGAGGACGCGCTCCCGCTCCAGCTCAACCTGCGGCGGGTGGGGAGCGGAGGGGTGCTGTTCGGGGCGACGGGCACCGTGACGCTCGAACGGCTCCTCTTCACGGTGCTCGCCGTGGCGGCGGTCTCGGTGGCGGCGCTGGCCGTCGGGGCGTGCCTCCTCGGGGACGCTCGGGCCCGCGCGCTCGGCCTGGGGCTGGTCGCCTACCCGTTCCTCGTGGCCCTGCAGCCGGGCACCTGGTACTGGGTGGACGGCCGCTACACCGTCTACACCGGGACCCTCCTCGCCCTGGCGGTGGTCGTCGGCGCCGAGATGCTGGCGTCCCCACGGGGCGACCGGGGCTCGTCCCAGCCGTCCCGGGCCCGGGCGGTGGCCGTCGCGGTGGTCCTCGTGGCGGTGGTCGTGACGCTGGCCGACCTCCACCAGTCCTTCGGGGTCGGCCCGGGAACCTACGCCACGGGGTGGGGCGATCCCGACCGCCCGGCGGTCACCACCGCCGCTGCCCTGGCCCGCCAGGGGGTCCAAACCGGGTACGCCAACTACTGGATCGCCTACAAGACCGACCTGCTCTCCGAGGGACGGGTCACGCTCGGCGTCACCGCGCCCGATCCGGTCCGCTCCGGCGCCATCCAACGGCGCGTCGAGCGGTCCGGCCGGCCGTCCTGGATCTTCGTCCCCCCGGCCGAGGTTTCCCGGGCCCGGGCCCAGTTCGGCGACGTCGCCGGCCCCGGCGGGGTCTCCGAGCGGGCCTTCCTCGCCTCCCTGCGCCAGCAGCGCATCCCCTACCGGGTCCTCGACGCCGGCCTTGTGCAGGCGGTGGTGCCGGCACGGCCTCCCCGACCCCCGGCCCCGGCAGGGTGAGGGGGGAGGCGGGACCCCTTGGGTAGGGTGCGGTCGGTGGCCAGTGGATCCTCGCCGGGCGCCCCCGGCGCGCTCGCCGAGGCGTTGGAGGTGACCGAGTCCTCGGACCGCCACCACCCGGTGGTCGAGGTCGAGGGCCGGCGGCTGGCACTCTCCAACCTGGACAAGGTGCTCTACCCGGCCAGCGGGTTCACCAAGGGCCAGGTCATCGAGTACTACGTCCGGGTCGCCCCGGTGCTCCTCCCCCACCTGGCCGACCGCCCCCTCACCATGCGCCGGTTCCCCGGCGGCGTCGACGACCCCAACGCCTTCTACGAGAAGCACCGCCCGAGGAGCGCCCCCGAATGGGTCCGCAGCGAACGGGTCCCGGCCAGCCCGAGGTCGTCGGCGGGGACCGGCATCGACTTCGTCGTCGTCGACGACCTGGCCACGCTGGTCTGGGCGGCCAACCTGGCGGCGCTGGAGCTCCACGTGCCGCAGTGGCAGGTCTTCGGCCACCGGCCACTCGTCCCCGACCTCTTGGTGTTCGACCTCGACCCGGGTGAGCCGGCGTCGATCGTCGAGTGCGCCGAGGTCGCCCTGTTGCTGGCCCGACTGGCCCGGGACGAGCACGGGTGGGACTGCCACCCGAAGACCAGCGGGTCCAAGGGGCTCCAGCTCTACGTGCGGCTCCCCGAGCCCGACCGCCAGCACCGGTGGGAGGACGGGGGCACCCGCGAGCTCGCCCGGACCATGGCCCAGGAGCTGGCCCGGGCGCGGCCCGAGCTCGTGGTGTCGAATATGAAAAAGGAGCTCCGCACCGGGCGGGTGCTCGTCGACTGGAGCCAGAACCACGTGGCCAAGACCACCGTCGCCCCCTACTCGCTCCGGGCCCGGGGGAGACCGGCCGTCTCCACCCCGCTTCGATGGGACGAGGTCGAACGGTTGGCCGCCGACGGCAAGGCCGAGCGGCTGGCCTTCTCCCCCGCCGACGTGCTCGCCAGGATCAACGACGGCGGCGACCTCTTCGCCCCGCTCCTCGGGTAGGGCCGTGGACCTCCCCCTCGCACCGCCGATCGACCCGATGCTGGCCAAGCTGGTCACCGAGCTGCCCCGGGCCGAGGGCCTCCGCTACGAGCCCAAGTGGGACGGCTTCCGCTCGATCGTGTTCCGCTCGGGGAACGAGGTGGTGCTGTCCAGTCGCAACGCCCGCCCCCTCACCCGCTACTTCCCCGAGCTGGTGGCGTCGTTGCACGAGGCGCTGCCCGAGCGCTGCGTGGTCGACGGGGAGATCGTGATCGCCGGGCCCGACGGCCTCGATTTCGAGGCCCTGCTCCAGCGGATCCACCCGGCCGAGTCCCGGGTGCGGAGGCTGGCCGCCGAGACCCCCGCCTCCTTCGTGGCCTTCGACCTCCTGGCTGAGGGGACGAGCGACCTGTGCGCGGCGCCGTTCTCCGCCCGGCGCGAGCGGCTGGAGGCGCTCCTCGGTGGCGCCTCCGGTGCGGTCCGGGTCACCCCCCAGACCACCGACCCGGCGTTGGCCGCCGACTGGCTGGCCCGCTTCGAGGGGGCGGGGCTCGACGGGGTGGTGGCAAAGTCGCCCGACCTCCCCTACCGCCCGGGCGAGCGGGTGATGTGGAAGATCAAGCACGGGCGCACCGCCGAGTGCGTGGTCGCCGGCTACCGGGACCACAAGGCGGGCGGGGTCGGCTCGCTCGTGCTCGGCCTCTACGACGGCACCACCCTGCGCCACGTCGGGGTGTGCTCGGGGTTCAGCGTCAAACGCCGCAAGGAGTTGCTCGACGAGCTGGCGCCGGTCGCCCTCGAGCGGCCCGAGGACCACCCCTGGCACGCAGCCCGCTCGGCCGGCCCGACCCCCAGCCGATGGAAGTCCGACGCCGAGCTCGCGCTGCACCCGCTCCGGCCCGAGCTCGTGGTGGAGGTCGCCTACGACCACCGCCAGGGCGACCGGTTCCGCCACGCCACCGCGTTCGTGCGCTGGCGGCCCGACCGGGATCCCTCGTCGTGCACCTTGGACCAGCTCGAGGTGGTCGCCCCGGTCGAGCTGGCTGAGGTCTTCGGCTCGGCCTGAGCCGGCCCCATCCCGCCGTCGGTCAGCGGACCGGCTGGCGCCGCGTGCTGATCGCCAGCCACAGAGCGCCCAGGTTGTTCAGGCCCTCCCCGGTCGCCTCACTTGGGGCGGTGTCGTCGAACCACCGGTAGAGGGGCCAGCCAGCGTACGTCACCTGCAGGGTCTCCTCGGCCCGCCGGGTCGTGCCGAGGAGGAGTGACTTCTTCACCCCGGCGCCGGCGATGGGCTCGGTCACCCCCTTGGGCAGGACCAACGGCGGCCACTCGAACGCGCAGATCCCCCGGCACCGCGAGTGCGAGCCGTGGTGGTCCGAGACGAAGAGGTACAGGGTGAAGCCCTTCTCGTCGACCAGCACCGTGCCGAGGCCCCCGACCGAGGCGGCGTCGATCCGGTACGTCGGGCCGTGCAGCGACGCGGGCGAGGACCGCCCGGAGGCCCCCGGGGTCGAGGTGCCGCAGCCGACCAGGACGGCCGCCGCGCTGAGCCCCGTGGCCAGCGCGCCGAGACCCCGGCGCACCGGCCTCGCCGGCCGCCGACCTGGCGCTGGGCCGGCCCGAGCTCTTGGGGCGCGGAGCCGGGCGATGACGATGCCCCGAGCCTACCGGCCCCCGCCCCGGGCCCAGGGGGTGGGGGCCGCTCAGATGAGGCGGCGCTCGGTCGCCCAGTAGGTGAGCTGGTGGCGGGTCGAGAGCTGCAGCTTGCGCAGCACCGCCGAGACGTGGGTCTCGACGGTCTTGGTCGAGATCGACAGGTCCCGGGCCACCTCCTTGTAGGTGTACCCCCGGGCGATCAGCCGCAGCACCTCGCGCTCGCGGGTGGAGAGCTGGTCGAGCTCGGGGTCGACGCTCGGCGCGGCAGCCCCGGGGGCCAGGGCGGCGAAGGCGTCGAGCACGAAGCCGGCCAGCCGGGGCGAGAAGACCGCGTCCCCCCCGGCCACCCGGCGCACGGCGTCGATCAGCTCGGGCCCCGAGATGGCCTTCGTGACGTACCCCCGGGCGCCGGCGCGGATCACCGCGATGACGTCCTCGGGGGCGTCGGAGACCGACAGGGCGAGGAAGCGCACCTCGGGCGCCAACCCCCGCACCGCCTCGATGACCGCCTGGCCCCCGCCGCCGGGGAGGTGCACGTCGAGCAGCACCACGTCGGGGTTCCGCTCGCCGATCAGCTCGACCGCCGCGCCGACCTCGTCGGCCTCGCCGACCACCGAGACCGCGTCCTTGAGCTCGGCCCGGACGCCGGCCCGGAACAGGTGGTGGTCGTCGACGAGGAAAACCCGGGGACGACGGGCGGCCTCGTCGCTCACCGCGCCCGCTCGCCGCTCACCGGCGGCCGTCGCGTCCGACGGTCAGCTCCACCTCGGTGCCCTCGCCGGGGGCGGTCCGGACGGTCGCCCGGCCGCCCACCCGCAGCATCCGGGCCTGGATGGAGTGGGCGATCCCCCGGCGGTCCTCGGCCACCTGGTCGGGGTCGAACCCCCGGCCCCGGTCCCGCACGAAGACCGACACCTTGTCCCGCTCGACCTCGGCGTAGAGGGAGACGGTGGAGGCCCCCGACCACTTGGCGGCGTTGAGGATCGCCTCGCGGGCCGCCGCCAGCAGGGCGCGGAGGCGGTCGTCGAGGGGGCAGTCCCCGACCGTGACCACCTCGACCGGGATCTTGTGGTCGCCCTCCACCTCCCCGGCGATCAGCTTCACCCCGGCGACGAGCGAGACCGCCCCGTCACCGGCGGTGCCCGGGAGCTCCCCGTCGAACAGCCACGCCCGCAGCTCTCGCTCCTGGGCCCGGGCCAGTTGGACGACGCGCCGGGGCTCCCCCGCGGAGCGTTGGATCAGCGCCAGGGTCTGGAGCACCGAGTCGTGGACCCGGGCGGCCAAATCGGCCCGGTCCTCGGCCCGGATCCGGGCCTGTCGCTCGTCGACCACGTCGCGGGCCAGGCGGAGCCACCACGGCCCGAACAGGTCCACGATCCCGGCCAGCACGAGGACCGCCCCGATCACCGGGCGCACGATCGAGACGCTCGGGGCCCGCTGGCTCAGCGTGAGCAGGGCGAGCCCGAGGGCGATGACGACCACTCCGGCCCCCAACCGCACCACCAGCACCCGGCGGCGGTGCGCCGGCCTCGTCTGCAGGTGGATCACCGCCTCGACCGCCTGGCGGATGAACGCCCGCTCCTCGGGGTCGCAGTTCCGCCAGATAAGGATCAGGGCCGCGACCGATAGGAAGAACGGCCACAGGAGCGAGGGGAGGACGCCGGTGTGGAGGGCGGCGAACACCACCGTCGTGGCGGCCAGGGCCGGCAGCACGGTGAGGGCGAGGAGGATCCCCCGGCGGTCCGAGGCCACCCGGGCGGCGATGCACCTCGGTTGCCCGGCCATCGGCATGACCAACCAGAGGACCAAATAGAGGGCAACGCCGAAGGCGCCGAAGATGGCCGCCAGCACGAAACCGACTCGCACCAGGGTCACGTCCACGCCCAGGCGGGCCGAGAGGCCCCCGGCCACCCCGCCGAAGATCCGCTGGTCGGGCGTCCGCCGCCACGGACCGTGGCACAAGTGGCGGACCAGGTGGCGGGGACCGTGGCGGTGCCAGCCCGCCCCGCCGCACCACTCGGCGGGGTCGGCGCCGCAGCGCTCGGAGAAGGAGGCCCGCCCCCCCTCGGTGGCGCGCCCGGGCCGGGCGGCCAGGGCGGCGTGGGCGCCCGTCTCGGCTGCCGGATCGGTGGCGCGGTGCTCGAGCGGATCGACGATCCCCCGATGATCGCGCCGCGGCCCCGTCCCCGCTATCAGGGACTCCCCCGACCCCCGCTCGTCCGGGTCGGGGACGCCTCGGGGGCATCCCCGATACCGTCGGAACCTCCCGGGGCTCAGGATCGAGGCATGGAACTCGCCACCCGTGCGACCGAGGGCCGGGCCCGCACCCTCGAGCGCTCGACCGGCTGCCGGATGATCGCCGGCGTGGCCGGCGGCCTAGCCGGGTACTTCGACGTCGACGTGGCCGTCGTCCGCCTCGCCCTCGTGGCCCTGGCGGTCGCCGGCGGCATCGGCGTGCCCCTGTACCTGGCCGCCTGGCTCCTCGTCCCCGAGGAGGACTCGGCCGAGACGGTCGCCGACGGGCTGGTCGACCAGTTGCGGGCCGACCACCCGCGGGCCGACCTGCACCATCCGGACCTCCCGTTCTGATGGCCGGTGCGGCGACGGACGCGGGCTGCGGCGAGCACCCCACAGGCAGACAAGCGGAGGGAACGGCCGTGCCCTACGACCGAAGGTGGCACCACCGCTCGACCACGTGGATGAACCCCGACCTGCGAGTCGGTGACGCCGAGCGCAACCGGGTGGTCGACGTCCTGTCCCAGCACTTCACCGACGGCCGGCTGGACGCCACCGAGCTGAAGGACCGGCTCGACCAGGCCATGGGAGCCAAGACCCGGGCCGACCTGAGCGGGCTCTTGACCGACCTCCCCCCGCTGGCGCCCCCGCCGGCGCCGCCCCCGTCGCGGTGCCGGCGGGCCGCCATGTGCGCGGCGTTGGTGCTATTCCTCCTGGTCGTCTCGGTGCCCTGGGAGCGGATGCCCTGGCCGTGGGTGCCCCGGATCCCCTGGGTGGCGGTCGGAGTGGTGGGCTTCGTGCTGTGGCGCACCTCGAGGCGGCGCCGGCGGGTCCAGGTCGGCCCGTGAGCGGGCCTCGGGCTTCGGGACCAGCCGATGGTCGGCTCGAAGCCCGCCAAGGACACCGGGCGCTCGACGAGGTGGGGCGGAGTCGTCGGCGACAACTGGGGCCGGCGCCGCGCCTTGGGCCTGAGCTTCGAGCCCGTCGCAATGGGCCAGCGTCTTCGCCAGCTCGTCGCGGGTCCACGAGATCCCCAAGGTCCGACCGGTCGCCGCCAGGGTCTAGGCATTCTGGGCGTCTTCTCACACCGGGATCCGGCGTTGGGAGATGATCTCTTTGGGGTCGCGCTGACGGCCTTTTTGGCTTCTTCTCCACCCCCACGGCGTCCATCGCCGGACCCCGTGGGGGTGGATGTGCAACCTCGTCTTGCGCTCAGGAAGCTCTAGAGGTCCTTCTCGGGCAGCCGCTCCACGTTCACGTCCTTGAACGAGATCACCCTCACCGAGGGGACGAAGCGCGCCGGGCGGTACATGTCCCAGACCCAGGCGTCGGTGAGCTCGAGCTCGACGCAGGTCGGCGTGCCGTCGCGCACCTGCATGGCAACCTCGTTGGCCAGGTAGAACCGGCGCTCGGTCTCGACCACGTAGGAGAACATCGGGAGGACGGCCCGGTACTCCTGGACCAGGGCGAACTCGATCTCCGCCTCGTACTGCTCGAGCTCCTCCTCGCTCAAGGACCCACCCGGGGTGCTCGAGCGCCGCGGCCGGACCCCGCCCTCACGTCCGGGCGATCCGCCGCTCTTTGATCTTGGCCGACTTCCCGGTGCGGTCCCGCAGGTAGTACAGCTTGGCCCGGCGCACCGCCCCGAGCGTCACGACCTCGAGCTTGGCGATGGCCGGCGAGTGGACCGGGAAGGTCCGCTCCACCCCGACCCCGAAGCTCACCTTGCGCACGGTGAAGGTCTCGCTCACCCCGGCGCCCTGGCGACGGATGACTGCCCCCTGGAACACCTGCACCCGCTCCCGGGACCCCTCGACCACCCGCACGTGCACCTTCAGCGTGTCGCCGGGCCGGAAGTCGGGGACGTCGTCACGCAGGCTGTCGCGGTCGATGAGCTCAGTCGGGTGCATGGGAGCGGTCCTCGTGGTCGTTGTGGTCGGCGGGGCCCGGTGCGAGTGGCGGGGCCGCGGACGGGCTACTCATGGTAGCCCCTCTCGGCGAGCAGCCGGCCGTGGCCGGCCGCACGGAGCAGGGCCACCTCGTCGGCGGCCAGGCCGCCGCGGGCCGCGATCAGGTCCGGCCGCCCGGACAGGGTGCGGGCCAGCGCCTCGGCCCGGCGCCAGCGGGCGACCGCCCCATGGTCCCCCGAGACGAGCACCTCGGGGACCCGCCACCCCCGGAAGTCGGCCGGCCTCGTGTACTGGGGGTACTCGAGCAACCCGGCGGTGAAGCTCTCCTCGAGCGGCGACTGGGTGTTGCCCAGCACCCCGGGCACGAGGCGGGACAGCGCCTCGATGACCACCAGCGCCGCCGCCTCCCCCCCCGAGAGCACCACGTCGCCGACCGAGAGCTCCCCGTCAACCAGGTGGTCGGCCACCCGCTGGTCCACCCCTTCGTAGCGGCCGCACAACAGCGAGCACCCCCCGCGCGCCGCCAGCTCCCGCGCCACCACCTGGTCGAACCGGCGACCACCGGGCGAGAGCAACAGGAGGGGGCGGGCGATCGGGCCGGCGGCGTCGGCCGCCTCCACCGCGGCGAACAGCGGGGTGCAGGCGAGCACCATGCCGGCCCCCCCGCCGAAAGGGGCGTCGTCGACCGAGCGGCGGGGGTCGTCGGCCCCGGCCCGCAGGTCGTGCACCACCACGTCGAGCAGGCCCCGCTCCCGGCCCCGCCCGAGCAGGCCGCCGCCGCAGTAGTGGTCGACCAGGTCGGGGAAGATGGTGAAGACGTCGATGCGCAACGCTCAGCCCACCAGGCCGGCGGGGACGTCGACCACCACGTTGGCACCGGGCTCGAAGGAGACCACGAAGCGCAACGGCACCAGGGCACCGCCGGAGAGCACGAGCAGGTCGCTCGCCGGGTTCTCCTCGAGCGCCTCGACCACCCCCAACTCGTGCCCGTCGGTCGAGACCACCACCGCACCGACCAGTTCGTGCACCCACAGGGTCCCCGGGAGCTCGACCGGCGTCGCTTCGAGGACCAGCCCTCGGAGGGTCTCGGCCCCAACCCGGTCCTCGACGCCCCGGAACCGCACCAGGTGCCGGCGCCCCTGGGGCCGGGAGGCCTCGACAATCAGCTCGCCTTGCTCGGTGGCGAGCACCGAGCCCGGCGCGAGGCGGGAGCCATCCCCCCACAGGTCGACCACGACCTCGCCGGCCAGGCCGTGAGCCCGGGCGACGCGGCCCACCTCCAGGCGGACGGGACGGCCCGGACCGGCACCCACCGGGCGGGCCTCAGTCGTCGACGATGTCGACGCTCACCTGGGTCCCGTCACGGGCCCCGGCCGCGCCCACCAGGGTGCGGATGGCCTGGGCGGTCCGACCCCGGCGGCCGATGACCCGGCCCATGTCCTCGGGGGCGACGTGGACCCGCAGCACGAGCGAGCCCCGCCGGTGTTCGGTCTCCACCACCACGGCGTCGGGCTCGTCGGCCAGCGCGCGGGCCAGGTAGGTGAGGACGGTCAGCGGCGTGGAGCCCTCGGACTGGTTGCCGGCGTCGTCGTCCCGACCGCCCCCGCCGGCGCGGGCGTTGACGTCGCCTTCCTCGTAGCCGAGGTCGTCGTCGGGTTCCTCGACGTCACCACCGGCGATGGTGTTGACGTCGCCTGCTTCGTAGTCGCCGCTCACTTGGCCCGGGCCGCCTGGAACTCGTCCCACACCCCCGACGCCCGGAGCAGTCTCTCGACCCGCTCGGTCGGCTGGGCCCCTTGGCCCAACCACTTGAGCGCCTTGGCGTTGTCGATGTTGACGAGCGCCTCGGGCTCGGCCGTCGAGCGGCCCCGGGGCGCGTAGGTGCCCAGGATCTCGAGGAACCGGCCGTCCCGGGGGGAACGGCTGTCGGCCGCGACCACCCGGTAGGTCGGCTGCTTCTTCTTGCCCATCCGCACGAGGCGGAGCTTCACTGCCACGGGTTCGTTCCTCCGTCGGTCATCGGCTGACAGGCGCCGGCGGGCGTCCACCAGGGGCGTCGATCCAGGGCACGACGCCCGGCGGTCCCGGGGGCCCCGGGACCGGTGCTCGCCCCATTCTCGCAGATCCGGCCGCCATGACGCCCACCGGCGTCGCCGGGGTCATCGCCCCTTCGGCGGGGTCACCCGGCCGCCCTTCTTCTTGGCGTTGCGACGGCCCTTCGCCCCGGCTGACTGGTCGGTGGGCGCCGCGGGCCGGGGGGGCCGGTTGTCGGCCATCATGCCGGCCAGGGTCTCTTCGGCCCCCCCGCTCTTGGCCATCTCACGGGCGGCGGCCAGCCGCCCCAGGCGACCGCCTCCCCCCATGGCCGGCATCGCGCCGGAACCGACCGTCCGCATCATCTTCTGCATCTCCTTGAACTGCTTGAGGAGCTGGTTCACCTCCTGGGCGCTCGTGCCGCTCCCCCGGGCGATGCGGACCCGGCGGGAGCCGTCGATGATGACCGGGTCGGCACGCTCGGCCGGGGTCATGGACCGGACGATGGCCTCGACCCGGGACACCTGGGAGTCGTCGATCTGGTCCGCCGCCTGGCGCAGCTCCTTGTTCATGCCCGGCATGAGCCGCAGGATGCCGCCCAAGGACCCCATCTTCTGGACCTGGTGGAGCTGCTCCAAGAAGTCGTCCAGGCCGAAGCGGCCCGACAACATCTTGTCGGCCGAGCGGGCGACCACCTCTTGGTCCATGGTCCGCTCGGCCTGCTCGATCAGGGTGAGCAC
Organism: Acidimicrobiaceae bacterium; assembly: GCA_027315045.1. Taxonomy (GTDB): domain Bacteria; phylum Actinomycetota; class Acidimicrobiia; order Acidimicrobiales; family RAAP-2; genus Palsa-461. The sequence continues at coordinate 12,512 of DAHUZS010000008.1, read as the reverse complement.
GTCGCCCATGCCAAGGATCCGGTCGGCCATGCGGTCCGGGTGGAACAGGTCCAGGTCGGCCAGGCGCTCGCCGGTGGAGGCGAACACGATCGGCCGCCCCACCACCTCCTTCACGCTGAGCGCGGCCCCGCCGCGGGCGTCGCTGTCGAGCTTGGACAAGATGACGCCGTCCAAGGCCAGGGCCTCGTGGAAGGCCCGGGCGGTGGCCACGGCGTCCTGGCCGGTCATGGCGTCGATCACGAGGAACGTGTAGTGGGGCTCGGTCCGCGTGGAGATCCGGCGGACCTCGTCCATGAGCGCCTCGTCGATGCTGAGGCGCCCGGCGGTGTCGATAATGCAGACGTCGCGCCCGAGGCGCCGGGCCTCGGCCACCCCGGCGACGGCCGTGGCCACCGGATCACCCGGTTCGCTGAACACGCTGACTTGCGCCGAGGCGCCGAGCACCCGGAGCTGCTCGACGGCGGCCGGACGCTGGAGGTCGGCCCCGACCAACAGCGGATTGCGCCCCTGGGCCTTCCACCACCGGGCGAGCTTGGCCGCCACGGTGGTCTTGCCTGCGCCCTGCAGGCCGGCCAAGAGGACCACCGTCGGCGGGCGCGACGCGTAGGTCAGCCGCAGCGCCTCGCCGCCCAGGGCCTCCACCAACTGCTCGTGGACCGCCTTCACCACCTGCTGGCCCGGCGAGAGGCTCTTGGACAGGGCCGCCCCGCTGCAGCGCGCCCGCACCGCCTCGACGAAGTGGCGGGCCACCCCGAGCTCGACGTCCGCCTCGAGCAGGGCGGTCCGGATCTCGGCCAGGGCCTCGTCGATGTCGGCGGGGGACATCCTCCCCCGGCTCCTCAGCCGGCCGGCGACGCGCTCGAGCCGCTCGGAGAGTGCGTCGAACATGGGACGTTCAGGCTATCGGAGCCCTACACCCCGACCAACGCGTCGACGAAGGCCGCCGGCTCGAAGGGGACCAGATCGGCGGGCCCCTCGCCCACTCCGACCAGTTTCACCGGCAGGTGCAGCTGACGCTCGATCGGGATGACCACCCCGCCCTTGGCTGTCCCGTCCAGCTTGGTCAGCACCACGCCGGTCACCCCCACCGCCTCGGTGAACTCGCGCGCCTGGGCGAGGGCGTTCTGGCCGGTGGTGGCGTCGAGGACCAGCAGGACCTCGCTGACCCTCCCGGGCTCGCGGTCGGCCACCCGGCGGATCTTTCGCAGCTCCTCGACCAGGTTGACCTTGGTGTGCAGGCGCCCGGCGGTGTCCGCCAGGACCAGGTGGTTGCCGCGGGCCTTCGCCCGATGCACGGCGTCGAACACGACCGAGGAGGGGTCCGACCCCTCCGCCCCCCGGACGAGCTCGACCCCGGCCCGGTCGGCCCACAGGGCGAGCTGGTCAGCGGCGGCGGCCCGGAAGGTGTCGCCGGCGGCCAGCAAGACCGAGTCGCCCTCGTCCCGTCGGGCGAGGGCCAGCTTGCCGATGGTGGTGGTCTTGCCCACCCCGTTCACCCCGACGAACAGCCACACGTCCACCACGCCGGGCTCCCGGTCGACCCGCAACGAGCGGTCGGGGTTCTCGGAGAAGATCTCGACCAGACGGCCCGAGAGGGCCGAGAGCACGCCGTCGGCACCGCCGTCGGGGCGCTGGCGCAACGAGGCCACGAGGGCCGTGGTGGTCTCGACCCCCACGTCGGCCCGCAACAGTGCCTCCTCGGCGGCGTCGATCGCCGCGGCGAGCTCGCCCCGGGCGCCGAGCGCCCGCAGGGGGGCGAAGAGCCCGCGGGTCCGGCCCAACCGATCACGCAGGGCCGGGGCCCCAGACCCCTCCGGTCCCGGCCCGGCCTCGGGGGCCTCGGACACCGCGTTCGCCCCGATGTCGCTCGACCCTCGGGTGGCGACGGCCGCCGGCGGCCCGAGGGACCGTCGCCGGCGGGTCGACGTCGCGACCGCGGTCGACAGGGCGAGCACCGCGAGGACTCCGAGCACGATCCACAGGGCGATCACCGGGGGTCGAGCCTACCCACCGCCCACCGGTTGCAGGCCCGGGGAGCTCCGCGCAAGCGGCCGGCGCCGCGGTGCCGGGCCGTTCCGCTCAGGACGCGGCGAGCTCGGCCTGGCCCGGGTGATCGGTGACCCGCTGGCTCACCACCTGGGAGGAGCCGCCGGGCGCCATGGTCACGCCGTAGAGGGCGTCGGCCGCCTCCATGGTCCGCTTCTGGTGCGAGACCACGATCAGCTGAGCCTCGTTGCGGAACTCGCGCACCATGGCCAAGAACCGGTGGAGGTTGACGTCGTCGAGGGCCGCCTCCACCTCGTCCATGAGGTAGAAGGGCGACGGTCGGCTGCGGAACACGGCGAACAGGAAGGCGAGAGCGGACAGCGAACGCTCGCCGCCCGAGAGGAGCGACACCCGCCTGACGGTGCGGCCGGCCGGCCGGATCTCGATGTCGACCCCGGTGTTGAGAAGATCGTCGGGATCGGTCAGCACGAGCCGCCCGGTGCCGCCGGGGAACAGCGTGGCCACCAGGTTGGAGAAGTGCTCGTTCACGTCGGCGACCGCGGCGGCGAAGGTCTCGGCGATCTCCCGGTCGAGGGTCCGTACCACCTCTTGGAGCTCGCGGCGCGCCGAACGCACGTCGTCGGTCTGGGTCTCGAGCTCCCGGTGCCGCTCCTCCAGCTCGCTCAGCTCCTCGAGGGCCAGCGGGTTGATCGGGCCCAAGCGGGCCAGCTTGGCCGCCAGGGCCTCGGCGTGCTCGGGTGCCGAGACCCCCTCGGGCAGCTCGGGGCAGCCCATCCCGATCACTTCCGGCGCGCTCAGGGCGAACTGCTGGCGCAGCGCATCGGCGAGCGCCTCGGCCCGGACCTCGACCTCGGCCGCCTCGTGATCGAGGGCGCGGGCCCGGTCGCGCACCTCGGCCAGTCGGGCCTCGGCCCCGGCGCGCTCGCGCTGGAGCGTCTCGAGCCGCGCACCGCCGGCCCGGACCGCGTCGAGGTGTCGGCGATAGTCGGCCGACAGGTCGGCCTCGACCGCTTCGAGCGTCGACCGGCATGACGACACCACCTCGGCCAACCGGTCGACGGCGGTCACGTCGGCCTCGAGGCGCAGGCGTCGGCGGGCGGCCGCCTCCCGCTCCTCGCCATGCCCGGCCAGGCGCCGCTCGACCTCCGAGCGCCGCTCGAGAAGGACCCGGCGCCGCTCGGCCAGGCCGACCGAGATCAGCTCGAGCCGCTGGCGCGCCTTGGCCAGCCGGGCCCGTCGGTCCTCGAGGACGGCGCGCGACGCCTTGGCCGCGTCGGCGCGCTCGGTCGCGGCCACCAGGGCCGCCTCGAGCACCGGGATCGACGCCTCGGGCTCGGCCAGCACCGCGGCCTCGGCCGCCGCCGACTCGGCCACCTCGACGTGGGTCCGGGCGACGTCGTCGAGCTCGGCGGCCAGACGGGCCAAATCCTTGTCGACCCGGCTGCGCTCGGCGTCGGCCGCCGACGCCTCGGCCAGATCGCGGTCGAGCCGGCGGGTGGCGCCCAGCGCGTCGGCCCGGGCCGCTTCGTGCGCCGCCCGGGCCTCGGCCAGTCGGGTCGCGACCGCCTCGGCCTCCGCCGCGGCCAGCACGGCCCGACCCTCGGCCTCCTCGACCGCCGCCACCGTCACCAGACGGCTGGAGGAGCGGGTTCGCCAGCCGCTGCGGGCGAACCGGTCGCCCTCGGCCGTGACCACCACCAGGTCGGGGCGGTCGAGCGCGACGTCGATGGCCGGCTCCCATCCCTCGACCGCCACCACCGGGGCCAGGACAGCGTCGAGAACCGCGTCGAGCGGCCCGTTGGCCCCGAGGCGGGACCGGACATGGGGGCGCAGGGCCTCGGCCCCGGCCGGCAGGTCGGGAGGTGGCGTGGGTCGACCCGAGCCTTCCGGCGCGGGGAGCACCGCCCCGGCCGCCCCGTGCTGGCGGAGCCGACCCAGCGCGTGCTTGGCCGCACTGCGCCCCTCGACCACCACCGCTGCCATCGACGCGCCGACCGCCGCCTCGAACGCCGACTCGTAGCCGGGGTCGATCTCGACCAGCTCGACCAGCGCCCCGACCACGCCGTCGGCGCCGCTCAGGACCTCGCGACCCCCCGAGCCCTGCAGCTCCTGGAGCGCCCGGGCCAGGGCCTCGGCCCGGGCGGCCGAGCGGTGCCGCTCCTGGTCCGCCGCGGCCAGCGCCCGCTCCGCCGCCTCGGCGCTGGCGGCGGCGAGCTGCGCCCGCTGATCGGCGTCCCGGGCCTGGGTCTCGAGCTCGAGCCCCCGTGCACCCAGGGCCGCTCCGGCCTTCTCCCGCGCCCCGGCCACCTCGACCAGCTCGAGCTGGCGGGCCCCGAGCGCATCGACCCGGCGATCGAGGGAGACCAGCCCGGCCCGGGCTTGGGCCACCGTGCGGCGTAGCACCTCCACCCGGGCCCGGGTCACCTGGAGCGCCTCCTCGGCATCGGCCACCTTGTCGCTCGAACCCCAGGCCCCCCGGTGGGCCGCCTCGTCGGCGGCCAGCTCGGCCTCCGCCGTGGCCTGCGCCTCGAGCTCGGGACCGGCGGCCGCCTCGGCCTCGTCGGTCGCGGCCAGCTCGGCGGCGAGACGGGCCCCCTCAGCCTCCAGGGTCGAGACGACGTCGACGTCGGCGGCGGCGTCGAGCGAGGCCGACAACGCCCGGCGGCGCTCCGCCAGCACCTGGGCACTCCCCCGGGTGCGCTCGAGCAGGGCCCGGACCCGGCCGAGCGCGCCGGCCAGGTCCTCCTCGCGGCGCGAGGCCAGCTCGGCCGCGGCGGCGCTGGCCGCCCGGTCCAGCTCGACCAGGCGGGCGCCGAGCGTCTCTTCTTCGTCTCGAAGCGCGCCGAGCGCGTCGGCGCAGTGCCGGCCCCGCTCGGCCAGCTGGGCCAGCTCGGCCCCGGCCAGGTACTGGCGCAGCTCGGCCAGCTGGGCGGCCAGGGCAGCGTGGCTCCGGGCCGCGGTCGCCTGGCGCTCGAGCGGGCGGATCTGCCGCCGCACCTCACGGACCAGGTCGCCGAGCCGCTCCAGGTTCTCCTGGGTGGCGGCGAGGCGGCGCTCGGCCCGCTCCCGGCGCTGGCGGTGCTTGCGGACCCCGGCGGCGTCCTCGATGATCGCCCGCCGGTCTTCGGGCCGGGCGTTGAGCACCGTGTCGAGCTGGCCCTGGCCGATGATCATGTGCTGTTGGCGGCCGACCCCGGTGTCGCTCAGCAGCTCTTGGATGTCGAGCAGCCGGCACGGCGCGCCGTTGATCGCGTACTCGCTCTCGCCCGAGCGGAACAGGGTCCGGGTGATGGTCACCTCGGCCATGTCGATGGGCAGCTTCCCCGAGCTGTTGTCGATGGTGAGGGTGACCTCGGCCCGCCCGAGCGGGGGCCGGGTCGAGCTGCCGGCGAAGATGACGTCGGCCATCGTCGCCGAGCGCAGCGACCGGGGACCCTGGGCGCCGAGGACCCAGGTGACAGCGTCGACCACGTTGGACTTGCCGCTGCCGTTGGGCCCGACCACGACGGTGATGCCCGGCTCGAACTCGAGCACCGTGGGGTCGGCGAAGGACTTGAAGCCCTTCATGCCGAGCGACCGGAGGAACATCGACGGCGACCCTACCAACCGCGACCCGTGTCGCCGGGGACGTGGCCGCCTAGACCTGGCAGTGCTCGCAGTAGAAGGTGGAGCGCCCTCCGGTCCTCACCCGGACGATCGGGTTGCGGCACCGGCGGCACGGCTGTCCCTCCCGGTCGTAGACCTGGTGCTGGCCCTGGTAGTCGCCGATCTCGCCGAAGAGGTCCCGGTACTGCTCGTCGGCCAGCGACGAGCCGCGGTGCTTGATCGCCTCGGCCAGGGTCTCGACCATGGCCCGGTAGAGACGGCGGGCCTCGGTGGCCGAGAGCGAGTCGCTCAGGCGGTCATAGCGCAGGCCCGAGGCGAAGAGGATCTCGTCGGAGTAGAGGTTGCCGATGCCCGCGGCGAACTGCTGGTCCATGAGCAGCGCCTTGATGGCCCCGTGGCGCGACCGCAGCATGAGGGCGAAGCGTTCCCAGCTCATCACGTCCTCGACCGGATCGAAGCCGAGGTGGGAGAGCTCGGGCACGGCCTGGCGGATGGGCACGGTGGCGGCCGGCGGCGCGCCGTTGACCGACGAGCTCGACGCCGGCTTCTCGCCGGTCGCGCCCAACGACACGAACATCTCCCCGAAGGTCCGGGGATCGACATAGCGCAGCTCGCCCCCCTGGGTGAAGGTGATGACCACGTGGGTGTGCTTGGGCTTGGGCTCCTTCGCGCTCTTCACCCGGAGGAGCTGGCCGCTCATCCCGAGGTGCACGACGAGGGTCGAGCCGTTGTCCAGGGCAACGAGCAGGTACTTGCCCAGCCGGCCGACCGACTTGATCGAGTGCCCCTCGAGCAGGGCCCGGAAGTGCTTGGCGCTCGGATGACGCCGGACCGACCGGCCGTTGGCCACCGAGACGGCCTTGATCTTGCGCCCGACCACCTCCTTGGCCAGGTCCAGACGCAGGGTCTCGACTTCGGGGAGCTCAGGCATCGGCCAGTCTGCTCAGCGCGTCGGCCGCCGCCGCCTGCTCGGCGTCCTTCTTGGAGGTCCCCTCGCCCTGGCCCCGGCGGCTGCCGCCCACGAAGACCTCGGCTCGGTACCGGCGGCCGTGGTCGGGCCCCGACCCCTCCACCTCGTAGAGGGGCACCCCCTGGCCCTGTCGCACGGTGGCCTCCTGGAGCCGGCTTTTGTGGTCGAAGTCGTCGGGCTCTTTGGCCGCGGCCTCGATGCGCTCGGCCAAGAGCCCGAGGATGAGGTCCCGTGCCGGGCCCCAGCCGGCGTCGAGGTAGACCGCGCCGATCAGCGCCTCGGTCGAGTCGGCGAGCAGCGAGCCCTTGGTGCGCCCGCCGGAGGCCTCCTCCCCGTTGCCGAGGAGGAGCACCTCGCCCACCCGCAGGGTCCGGGCCACCTCGGCCAGCACCCGGGCGTTCACCACCGCCGAGCGCACCTTGGCCAGCTCGCCCTCGGCGAAGTCGGGGTACACGTCGTAGCAGTGGGCCGCCACCACCAGGCCCAGGACCGCGTCACCCAGGAACTCCAGGCGCTCGTTGGACGGCGCCCCCTCCCGCTCGGCGCACCAGGAGCGATGGGACAGCGCCTGGCGGAGCAGGGATCGGTCGGCGAACCGATGGCCCAGGCGCTCGGCGAGAGCCTCCTCGCCGTCGGTGGGATCCACGCCCTCGGTGCCGGGTCGCTCGGCGACCTCCGCCCCCTGCAGGTGGCCCTCCCAGCTCAACCGGTGCCGAGCTTGGCCACGACGTAGTCGACGGCGTCGCGGACCGTGCGCAGGTCCTCGAGGTCCTCGTCCTCGATGCGGAACCCCACCGTCCGCTCCCCGAGCTCCTCTTCCAGCGCCTCGACCAGCTCGATCAGGGCCAACGAGTCGGCGTTGAGGTCCTCGGCGAACGACGCCGGCTCGGTGATGGCGGCCGGGTCGATCTCCAAGATGTCCGCCAGCTGGTCGCGGATCAGCTCGAAGACCCCCTGGCGGTCGAGCGGGGGGCGGTCGATGTGGGTCTCTGCGGGCACAAGAGCTCCTGCACGCTGGGGAGATGGTGCGCCCAGTCTACCGGGCGCGGCGAACGTCCGAGGTGGCCTCGCCCGTTCGCAGGGGGTGTCGTCCCAGCTCAGCGAGCAAGGGGAGGCCGGGCTCGGGGCACCCGGCACCGGGAGGCTCGAGGTAGAATCGGAGTGGTAGTTCCTCTTATCCGCGACGGCGGTCTCTCTTCGTCGGCCCCCCGCCCGGGCCGGAGGGGCGGCGATGGTGCACAAACAGGGGCAAGGCGAGCTCGACGGGCCCAGGCGACCCCCGCGGGCCGACGCCCGCCGCAACCGGGAGCGGATCCTGGCGGCGGCGGCCGAGGCGTTCGGGACCAGAGGGCTGGCCGTGCCCATCGACCTGGTGGCCGAACGGGCCGGGGTCGGGGTGGGCACCCTTTACCGGCACTTCCCGACCAAAGAGGCCCTCTTCGCCGCGGTCGTCGGCCAGCGGGTGGGGGCGCTGGCCGCCGCCCTCGGTGCCGTCAGCGCCGGGGACGACGCCCAGGGCGCGGTGTTCGCGTGCATCGAGCTGCTGGCGGTCGAGGTGGTGGGCAAGCAGGACCTCCTCGAGGCGCTGGAGGCGGCCGGGGTCGACGTGACGCCGGAGGTGGCCGACGCGCTGGCACGGCTCGAGCGGGGGGTCGACGGCCTGCTCCGCCGGGCGGTGGCGGCCGGTGTGGTCCGCGCCGACGTCTCCTTCCAAGACGTCCTCGGCCTGGTGATCGGGACCTGCCGCGGCGCCAGGCAGGTGGGCGGCGGGGACGAGCGCGTCCGGCGACTGGTCTCGATCATCTGCGAGGGGCTCCGGGCCCCCGGGACCGGGCCCGAGGGGCCCGGGTGAGCGGATCGGATCAGATGCTGTCGCCTCCCGATGACCGGGCACCGATCCGATCGGCCCCGGCCATGACGACGCCCTCCACCGACGGCGGAGGACCCGACGCCCGTCAGTACGACGCGATCGGGGCCCGCTACGTCGGCGCGGTCGCCGACAGCGCCTCCAACGCTGGGTACGAGCGCCCGGCGACCATCGCGTTGCTCGGCGACGTGGCCGGCCGCCACGTGCTCGACGTCGGATGTGGACCGGGACTGCTCAGCGCGTGGCTCGTCGAGCGCGGTGCGATCGTGACCGCCTTCGACGCGAGCGTGGTGATGGCGGACCTGGCCAAGAAGGCTGTCTCGGACCGGGCCCGCATCGTCGTGGCCGACCTCTCAAAGCCGCTCCCCTTCGCCGCCGACCGCCACTTCAACCTCGTGGTCGCCTCCTTGGTCCTGCACTACGTGGAGGACTGGACCCCGGTCTTCGGCGAGTTCCGCCGGGTACTCGCCCCCGGCGGGGCGGTCGTCTTCTCCACCCACCACCCCGCCATGGACTGGGTGCACGCCCCGGAGGACTACTTCGCCGTCAAGCCGGTGACCGAGACCTGGTTCGAGGGCGCCGGAGCCATCGAGGTCACCTTCTGGCGGCGGCCGCTCCACGCGATGACCGAGGCAATCAGCTCGGCCGGGTTCCTGATCGAGCGGCTCGTGGAGCCCCAGCCGGTCCCCGAGCTCGCCGACCGGGACCCGGTCGCCTACGAGCAGATGCGCACCAAGCCGAGGTTCTTGTTCTTCCGGCTGCGAGCCACGCTTTGACGGCGTCGCCATCGCTCTTTTCCACCCAGCCCCACCAGGCGTCTTGCGGTCGGTCTCGATGACCGACCTTGCCGAGGTGTGGCCGTGCCGCATCGCACGCCGCCGGCGGCATCGTCAGTTCGGGGTGGCCCCGGCGGCCCGGCGGCGTAGCCGGGACCACACTCCGAGGAAGGCGCTGACGGCGAGGGCGGCGTAGAGCACCCAGGTGAGGATCTCGAGCGGGTTGGGCTGTGCCACGTAGCCGAAGAAGCTGTGGACGATGTCGCCGAGGGCGCTGTGCTCCGACAGCAGGTGCCCCGAGTCCCACAGGGGCTGGCCGAGGAATGGCAGCCACCCGAGGTGCTGCATGTTGTCGACGGCGTCCACCAACAGGCCGGCGGCGAAGACCATGAGCAGCGCCCCGAGGACCTTGAAGAACAGAGCGACGTTGAGCTGGCGGCCCAAGCGGTAGATGACGAACGCAATGGCCAGGGCGCCGACCAGGCCGATGGCCGCGCCGAGCAGGGCACCCGAGGCCGAGACCGAGAAGACGATGGCCAGCGTGAACACCACCGTCTCGAGCCCCTCGCGACCGACGGCCTGGAAGGCCAGCACCGCCAGGCCACGGCGCGCGCCGCGCGACAGGCCGTCGGTGCCGAGGGCGGCCTCGGTGCGGGCACGCAGCTCGGAGGAGATGGTCCGCGCGTGGTCGCGCATCCAGAAGGTCATGTAGGTGAGGACGACCGCAGCCACCAGGAACGTGCACGTCTCGAAGATCGTCTGCACGTCCGTGCCGTCGTAGGTACGGATCGTGTAGTAGAGCGCCACCCCGCCGCCCGTGGCCAGGGTCAGGGCGGCGCCGACGCCAAGCAGCACGTCACGGAAGTATCGGCGCTGGTCGATCTTGTCGAGATACGCCAGCAGGATGGCGACGATCATGCTCGCCTCGATCCCCTCGCGGAGGAAGATCACGAGCGTGGCGGCCATCGGAGCTCCTCTGGGGCCGGCGGGGTCGGCCCGGACTGGGGTTTCCTTCTCGTAGGACTACCGGTACCAAGAGTTTAGGGTGCCCTAACGTATGGGCAACCGCAGACGGGCGATGGCGGGGGTCCGCTGCTCGTCCGATCGCGGCGCCGGTGGTCGACCAGCTGCTCCCCGAGCTGGTGGCGGCCCGGGTCGGCCCCGTCCACCGACGAGCCGGCGAGAACGAGGTGGGTGCTCCCGCAAGGTCCGAACCGACCCATGTGCCGATGTCGATGATGCCGGTCCACATCGCCCGACGAGGACCGGGGGCGCCGAGGTGGCCCGCTCGGGGTGGTCGCAGCGCCCCGGGGTCCCGGACCTCAGCCCTCCTCGGCGATGAGCTCGGCCAGACGGGAGGCCAGCCCGGCCACGGCCAGGTCGTGGGCGATGTGCAGCGCGTTGGCGATCGCCACCGCCGAGGACGACCCGTGGCTGATCACGCAGACCCCGTCCACCCCGAGCAGCATGGCGCCGCCGGTCGCCTCCGGATCGATCTCGGCCGCTGCGCCGAGCAGGTGGGGCAGGAGCACGTCGCCGGCCGCCCTCGTCTCCTCGTCCCGGCCGAGGGCCTCGAGCACGAGCCGCATGGCGAAGCGCAGGGCGCCCTCGGCCGTCTTCAGGGCCACGTTGCCGGTGAAGCCGTCAGTCACCACGACGTCGGCCCGGCAGTCGAGGAGGTCCCGTCCCTCCACGTTGCCGGAGAACCGGACCCCGGGCACCCCGGCCCCCAGCAGGGCGTGGGTCTCCTTCACGAGCGGGGTCCCCTTCGACGGTTCCTCGCCGATCGACAGGAGCGCCACCGTGGGCTCGGCCGAGCCGTAACGTTCGGCGGCGAAGACCGACGCCATCTGGGCGAACTGGACCAGCATGGCCGGGGTGCACTCCACGTTGGCCCCCGAGTCGACGAGGACCGCCGGCGGGCGCCCGGGGCGGGGCATGGGGGTGGCGATGCACGGCCGCGACACCTTGGGGAGGCGGCCCATGCGTAAGAGCGCGGCGGCCATGGTGGCCCCGGTATTGCCGGCCGAGACCATGGCCGACGCCTCGGCGTCGCGCACCAGCTCGGCCGACCGCACGAGCGAGGAGTCCTTCTTCCGGCGGACCCCGGTCGCCGGGTCCTCGGCCATCGCGATGACCTCGGTGCAGGGGACCAGGTCGAGCCCGAGGGTGTCCCCCACCAGCTCGGGCGGTCCCACCAGGACCACCGGAACCCCCTCGTCGGCGGCCCGGCGGGCCCCGGCCACGATCTCGGCCGGGGCCTTGTCCCCGCCCATCGCGTCGAGCGCCACCGGCAGCGCCCGGAGGGCGTCGGGCGACGGATGCCGTCGCTCCCGGGGCAAGTCAGTCGACCTCGACCGCCGTCCGACCCTTGTACCAGCCGCAGTTGGGGCAGACCACGTGGGGGAGCTTCACCGCCGAGCAGTGGGGGCACACGCTCCGGGCCGGGGGGCCCAGTCGCCAGTTGGCGGCCCGACGACTGCGGCTCTTGGCCTTGGAGGTCTTCTTCTTGGGGACGGCCATGGTCGCTCTCCAAAAAACACTCGTGGCGGAACGCCGGTGCGATCCGGACGCCGATCCGGTCGGCCGGGTCTCGGCGGACGCTAGGAGCTGGACCGGAGCACGTTGAGGCTAGCCCAACGCGGGTCCCTCGGTGCCACGCACGAGCAGGTCTCGTGGTTGCGGTCCGCGCCGCACTGGGGGCACAGCCCGACGCAGTCCTCGCGGCACAGGGGGGCGAGGGGCAGCTCGGCCAGGATCGCCTCGTGCACCAGGGGGGCCAGGTCCACCGCGTCGCCCTCGATCGGGTAGGCCTCCTCGTCCTCGGGCTCGCCCCGGGTCGGCGGGTCGCAGTAGCGCTCCTTGAGGGTGATGTCGACCTCCCCGGCCACCGGGGCGGTGCACCGACGGCACACCCCACTCCAGGGGACGGTCACCCGCCCGGTCACCATCACCCCGCCGTCGTAGGACTCGAGCACGAAGTCGCACTCGGCCGGGGTCCCCTCGGGGACCCGGCTGTCCGCGGGACTCGCCGGGGAGAGCAGCGCCTGGTCGAGCGGCACACTCGCGTGCAGCCGGGAGGTCGACCCGGTCCGCCGTCGCAACTGGACGACCTGGACCACCAACGGACCGACGGGCACCCCGGGTCTCCTAGTGTCGTGACCCAGAAGTTCGCGGCAGAAGAGTCATCACGCCTGCGCTGCGCCGGATGCCGCGGCCGACACCCGCTCGCAGTAGCGGGCGAGGCTGGCAAGGATCTGGTCTGCGGTCTTCACCCAGACGTAGG
>DAHUZS010000005.1 GCA_027315045.1 Acidimicrobiaceae bacterium | reverse complement strand
GCTACTTCGCTGAAAGCTCTATGGCCAAGCTCTACACCGAAGGCGATAATGATGACGCGACAGTCGGTGAGCTCGAGCCCGCTGATTGATCGTCGCCGAGAATCACGGGGTCAATCCCCACCACTCGGCGGGACGTGACCTGCCGAAGCGACGCGAGCCGATCCTCCGCTTGGCCATGCGTACTCCTCGGGCCCTGTACCGGTGGCGTCTCGGCTGCTACTCGGTCGGAGGTTCCAACTGTTGGAGAATGTCGGGCGAACCACCGGCAGCCGACGCCAGACGATTCTCGAGGTGATCAACTACGACCTGTCAAGCCGTCGCGCGGCGGTCATGTCAGGTTGGGGTGGAACGAGCGACCGGTACCGGAATGTTCAGGTGGCCGGTCACATCATGATCACGGTGGGCCGCGAGACAATGGATGTGAAGGCCCGCGCGCTCGACGACGCGGCACGAATGGTCGCCGACTGCGAGAGGCGTAACCACTCTGTAGGTCGATCGTCCGACGTGTGCTGAGCCAACTGGCCGGGTTCACCTACGACGGGACCGCCAGGGCCGGCTTGCACTTGTGCGCCAACTCCCCGTTGTCGCGCTCACGGCATCGATGGCGACGAACGATCAGGTGCCGGGCGTCAAGGGTCGAAAGAGAGGTCCCCGGCTGCGTTTCACGGGGCCGCGCGATTCGGTGTCGCGACCCGAACGTGGGTCAGCCAGTCGACATAACACGAGCAGGTAAGAATCTGGCGTGATGCTTCGTCCCTGCGAGGACCAACCTCATTGCGGGGACAATCTCGGCGATCCCGACTACTGGGGCCCGTACGTACTCACAGCGTTGGAGCGAGAACGCCTCGCACGCGAGCGGGTCGAGACCCCGTTCGTCGGCACCTTTCCCACCTTCCTTGTTGGGGAGGTGGTGGTGAAGTTCTTCGGCGGGACGTTCGACGGACGACGAGCCGTGCTGGTCGAGGAAACGATGCATCGGCTCCTGGCCGATCACCCGGCGATCCCGGTCCCTGAGTTGATCGCCAGTGGCCAGCTTTGGGAGGACGAACCGACCTGGCCGTACGTGATCACTCGTCGGCTGGCCGGTCGAGCGCTTCGGGAGCTGGACCGGATCGAGCACCCGAGCGCACGAATGGCCCTCGAGCTCGGAGAGGCGGTTGCTCGACTTTATCGCTTGGAGGCGCCGGTGGTCGCCGCGCGCCGAGAGAAGCTCGGTCGACTCCGCGGCGGGGCGCCGGAACGACTCCGACGCTTCGGCTTCCCGTCCGTGCTCGCCAATCAGGTCGCCGACTATCTCAAGGACGCGCTCCCCGCCGACACGGTCGTGCATGGTGACCTCACCGGTGATCACGTGTTCGTCCGGGATTCGGCGATCGAAGGGATCATCGACTGGGGCGACGCCATGGTCGCCGACCCCTATTACGAGCTGGTCCCTCTCTTTCTCGACGCTTTCGGCGGCAGCAGAGACCGGCTCCGGAGCTTCCTCGACGCCTACGGCTGGCGTGCCTCGGGTGCCGAATTCGCCCGGAGGGCCCTCCAGGCCATCCTCAGCTTCCGGTTCGACACGGTGGCGGGCATCAAGAGGGTTGTCGAGCTTGACCGGGTCAGGGATCTCGGGGAGCTCGCAGAGCGACTCTTCGCCGGAGTCAGCTGAGGCACGCAGTCCGATCGGTCACCACCGGCATGGCCAGGGGCCCGGCCGGCTGGACCTACGAGCGTCACGGTCCCTTCACGGCCACGACCGGCAAAGGGGGCGCACCGCCCTCCCCCAGGATCGCGTCGGCTGCCCGCAATCCCGAGCGGATGGCGCCGTCGATGGCGCCATGGGAGGTGGTCGCGGTCTCGGTTCCGGCCCAGTGGACACGACCGGAGGGTTCTCTGAGGAGTGCCCCAGATCGCGTCAGGACGCCCGGGGGGAAGTGGGCCATCGAGCAGCCACGCGTCCAGGGCTCGTTCCACCACACCGTTTCAACGAGCTCTAGCGGGCTCTTGGCCTTCGGGCCGAACCGCCCTACCAGTTCGCGCAGGAACGCGTTGCGACGCTCGTCAGGGTTGATCGCCTCGAGACGCTGCGCGACCGGGCCGAAGGTGAACGAAGCCAGCGCACCGTGGCCGCCATGGGATGGCGAGGCGTCGATCGTCACCTCGGCGGGCGAGCCAGGCCCCGCGCTTTGCCCACTCAACCCCTCAGCCCGCCAGAAGGGTTCGTCGTAGATGGCGACGGTCTTGGTCTCCTTCCCGGCGACCGCCTGCTGATAGAGGCGTCGCCGTTCCGGAGATAGACCAGGCTCGAAGAAGATCTCGAGCACCAATGCCGGCGGAACGGCAACCACGACGTCGGATGCCCGGACCGCCACGCCTTCGGAGTGGACCACGATGCCACCTGCCTGCTCGGTGATTGAGCGCACGGGGGCTTCGAGGACCAACGCGTCGCCGAGGTCCTCTCCCATCCGCTGGGCGATCATTCCGGCGCCGCCCTCGATGAGATTCTCCTGCGACCCGCCCTCGACCGAGAACAGGGTGGTCGTGCTCCCGTGGGCGCGGACCAAGAACAGCAGGTCGAGCAGGGATACCTCGGCCAAATCGGTGGTGAACAGGCCCCGCAGAGCCATCTCGAACAAGCGCTGTCCGATGGCGGTTCTGATGCCGGAACGCTCGAGCCACGACGCGACCGTCTGGGCGTCCCACGCCTTGGCCCGCCGTGCGGACCAGGGCGCCTCGAGGGGCACACGCTTGGCCGTCAGGTCGATCTTCAGCTGGGCCAGGGCGATCGAGATGACGGCGAGCGGGCTGATCTTGGGAATTAGCCCCCGGTAGCGGCGGATCCGGTCCCCGTCGATCAGGAGGTGGAAGCCGTCGGACCAGGTCCTGTAGGTGGAAACCCCGAGTTCGCCGGCGAGGGTGAACGCTGCGTCGTGTCCGGGGGCCAGCCATGCGCCGCCCCGATCGACCGATGTGCCATCGGCGAGTTGTTGGGTCCAGACCCGGCCGCCGACTCGGTCTCGGGCCTCGAGGACCACGACGGACTTGCCGCCCCGCCGCAGGGCACGCGCGGCGGTCAGTCCGGCGAAGCCGGCGCCGACCACGCAGACGTCCGCCTCCCGCGCTTGTCGAACCACCGACCTCCCCGCAGCCGAGCGATCTCTCGCTGTCTACCACCGGGTCCGAGCAGGGGTCGGGGGGACGCGCCGGCGTCCGGTCAGCGAGCTGGCACGGGCTGGGGTGGGGGTGGGCCGACGTAGCGGGCCGTCGGTCGGATCAACCGGTTGTCGGTCATCTGCTCCAGCACGTTCACCGTCCACCCCACCGTGCGGGCGACGGCGAAGGTGGGGGTGAACATCTCACGGGCTACGCCACAGCTGTTCATGACCACGCCGGCGTAGAACTCGACGTTCGTGTAGAGGTCGCGTCCCGGCTTGAGCTCGGCGAGGACCCGAAGCGCGATCTGCTCCACCTCGGTGGCGTAGCCGACGAACGGGCCACCGAGGGTCTGCGCGACCGATCGGAGGAAGGTCGACCGGGGGTCCTCGGTCTTGTACACGCGGTGTCCGAATCCCATGAGCCGCTCGTTGTTGGTGACTGCCCGTCGCAGCCAGGCCTCCGCGTGGTCCACGGTGCCGATCGTGTCGAGCATGTCAAGCGCCCGACTGGGTGCGCCCCCGTGCAGCGGGCCCGAAAGCGCGCCGATCGCCCCGCAGATCGCGGCGGCCAGGTCTGCCTGGGTGGAGGTGATGACCCGGGCGGTGAAGGTCGAGGCGTTGAAGCCGTGGTCGGTGGCCACGACGAGGTATTGGTCGATCGCCCTGGCATGCCCGGGGTCTGGTTCTGCCCCCCTCAGCATCCAGAGGTAGTTCGCGGCGAGGGAGAGGTCGGCGCGGGGCTCGACCGGAGGCAGTCCGTTGCGGAGGCGGTGGGCGGCGGCCAGGAGCACCGGCACCACCGACCCCAGCTTGAGGGTGTCGGCCCGGACCTCCTCCGGACCGACGTCCGAGACGGGGCGCCAACCCAGCTCCGCGCCGAGCAGGGAGACCCCGGTCCGGAGCACGTCGAGCGGACTTCCGGCTCCGGCGATTGCGGGCAGGACCATGTGCAGCCCTTCGGGCAAAGTGCGGAGCCTCGTCAGCTCGTCGGCGAAAGCCTGCGACCGGGCTCGGTCGGGCAGTTCGCCGTAGAGGAGGAGATACCAGACGTCCTCAAACGTGCGCGAAGCAGCGAGGTCGATCGCCGAGTACTGGCGGTAGTGGTAGAAGCCCTCGCGACCACGGACGTCCCCGATCGTGGTGGTTGCGACTACCACCCCTTCGAGTCCTTTCGGCGCGTCGGCCGCGTGCTCGCCCGCGGGACGCAGGCTGGCCGCGCCCAAGAGGTCCCGAATCGAGACCACCCCGACCAGGTCTTTGTCCTCGACGACCGGCAGGTGCCGGTAGCGGTGGTGGGTCAGGCTGGACCAGGCCTGCCCGGCGTCCTCTTGTGGTCCGAGTACGTCGGGGTTAGCGGTCATCCACATGCGGACTCGCTCGGTTGCCGGCTCGGCTTCGGCTGCCGCGGCCCGGAGGAGGTCTCGCTCGGTGAGGATGCCGATCACCTTGGCCTCCTCGAGGACAACCACCGAGCCGATGTCGTGCTCGCGCATCAGGTTTGCGGCATCGGTGAGCGCCGTGTCCCCGGTGCAGGTGACCGCGGGTGCCGACATCAGGTCCCGGACGAGCATGGCTCCCTCCCTCCCGCCGTTACGGGCACCCAGGCCATTGTCGCTGGCCGAGGGGGAATGTAAACGTTGATCAAGTCAATATAACTACAATGCTCGAATGGTCGGCATGCTGACCAGCGAGGAGGCGGCCCGGCGCCTGGGCGTGAAACTGACCACCCTCTACGCCTACGTCAGTCGAGGGCTCCTCGTCGCGCAGCGCTCCGGCGACCGCCGCAGCTTGTTCGAGGTGGACGACGTCGAGGCCTTGGCCCGGCGCCGCCGGTCCAACGAGCGCGGCGAAGCTCGCCTGGTCACGATCGCCACCTCCGTCACTGAGATCCGGTCCGAGGGGCACCGCTACCGCGGGGAGCCCGCCGTTCAGCTGGCCGAGCGTGTGTCGTTCGAGCATGTCGCCGAGCTGCTCTGGGGGGTTGACTCGGGGCCCTGGGAGGCGGTCCCGATCGGGCCCCCGCCGATGTCGGCGCTCGCCGACCGGTTGCGGTGGGCGGTCGTCATGAGCGGCGGGGCGGATCCCCTGCGCTCAGATCTGCGTGAGGCGGCCGTCGGTCGGGCGGCCCGCACCATCGTCGCCACCATGGTGGCGACCCTCGACGACGGCGCGGCGGCCGACCACCCGGTCGCGGTCGCCGACCGCCTAGCCACGGTGCTCTCCTCGGTGCGCGGACCGGCGGTCTCCGACGCGGTCCGCGCCGCCCTGGTGCTGTTGGCGGATCACGAACTGGCCGTTTCGACGTTGGCCGTGCGGACGGCGGCCTCGACCCGCTCGGACCCCTACGACGCCGTGCTGGCGGGCCTGGGGACCGCGAGCGGACCCCTGCACGCCGGGGCGAGTCGGGCCGCCCACCTCATGTTGGTGGACACCGAGCGACATGGCGCCGCCGCCGCGCTCGACGATGCGCTCCGGTGGCAGGGACACGCGCCGGGCTTCGGTCACCTCCTCTACGAGGCCGACCCGCGCTTCGGTGTGCTCTGGTCCTTCGTCCAGCGCTTGGGCGACCCCGAACGTCTGGAGGTGGTCGACTCGGTGCTCTCCCTGGCGACCGAGCGAGGACTCCCGCGACCCAACGTGGACCTCGCGTTGGCTGCGCTCGGCTACGTGGCTGGGATGGACGTCGAGGCCGGGAGCGTGCTCTTCAAGGTGGCGAGGGTGGCCGGGTGGGTCGCCCACTATCTGGAGGAGCTGTCCGAGCGTCCGTTGCGCTACCGGGTTAGGGCGGTCTACGTGACCCGGGGCTGAGCTGACGTGACCGGCCGGTCCCGGCGGGTCAACGCCGGCCCCGGTTCCCGGCGCTACCGTGAACGGCGGTGGGACTCGAGTACCCGACGATGCTTGCCGAGTGCGAGGCGACGCTCGACCAGGTCGACGCGGCGCTCGCGCGCCTCGCCGACGGCTCCTACGGAGTCTGCCTGACCTGTGGCGAGCCGATCCTGGAGGAGCGGCTCGCCGTCGCACCGGCTGCTGTTTCGTGCGGCCGACACGACCGATAGTCGCCCACTACCTCCTGGCTACTTCTTGGTCGCCCAGAAGACCTCGGCGATCTGGTCGATCTCGTCGATCAGCCGTTGCCCGACAGCCTCGTCGTTGGTCTTCTTCGCCTCGCCGGCCGACTTGGTCGCCTTCCAGAACAGCTCGTGCAGCTGGGGATGGGCTTCGAGATGCTCGGGCTTGAAGTAGTCGGTCCACAGCACCCACAGGTGGTGCTTCACGAGTTCGGCCCGCTCCTCTTTGATGCTGATGGCCCGCTGCTTGAAGTCGTGGTCGTCGGAGCCGTTGTGTTTCTCCTGGCACGCCTTGACCGACTGCGCCTCGATCCGGGCCTGGGCCGGGTCGTAGACGCCGCAGGGCAGATCGCAGTGGGCGGACACAACGCTAGGTGGGGCGATCCGATCCGTCATGGTGAGGATGCGGTCGATCAGGGACATCTTCGGCTCCCTTCGAGGGTTCGGCTTGTCGATCGGCGGCCAACGATGAAGAGTGGGTCCGTGGTCGTCGGTCCCACCTTACCCAGCCGCCGGATTTGAACGAGTCGGGGGGAGCAGGTGGAACCGGGCTTCGGGGCCGTCTCAGGCGGCTGCCCCGCCTCGCCGTCTTCGGCCTCCTCGGCGCGGCGCTGGTGTTCACCCGGGTGGAGGTGGCCGGGGACAGCATGACCCCGACGCTCGAGCCCGGGGACCGGCTCTTGGTCCTGCGACTCGGGCACCGGTGGCGGTTGCGACCCGGCGACCTCGTCACGCTGGGGGCGCCGCCGGGCCCGGGTCGACCGGCTCGGCTGGTCAAGCGGGTGGTGGACGCCGACGGCGCGAGCGTCGAGGTGGCCGGGGACAACCCCGTGGCAAGCACTGACAGCCGGACGTTCGGACGGTTGCCGGCGCGGGCGGTGACGGGCAAGGTCCTGTACCGCTACGCCCCGCCCGAGCGGGCCGGGATCGTCCACTAGCCCGCAGCCGGGGCCGTCGGCCCAGGCCAGGACGGTACGCTGGCCGACGGTGACCGGCGACGCCTCCCGCTGGCGCGACCTGGGCGAGTTCATCCGGGAGCAGCGTGCCTCGGCCCGGCTGTCACTTCGTCGGCTCTCGGAGCTGGCGGGCGTTTCCAACCCGTACCTGAGCCAGATCGAGCGGGGCCTGCGCAAGCCCTCGGCCGAGATCCTCCAGCAGATAGCCCGGGCCCTGCGGATCTCGGCCGAGACTCTCTACGTCCAGGCCGGCATTCTTGAGCCCCGGCGCGACGGCGAGGACCTGACCCGCCAGATCCTGGCCGACCCGCAGCTCTCGGAGGACCAGAAGCAGGCGCTGGTCCAGATCTACCTCTCCTTCCGTCGGGAGCACGAAGGCCCACCCGGCGACGATTCGGGGGGCGATCAGGTCGCCTCGCCCTGAAGCGGGGCCGCGACCAGGGCGGACGCTCTCCCGGTAGGCTCGCGACGCCATGCAACGCCTCGCCGTCCTCTCCCTGCACACCTCACCGTTGGCCCAACCCGGTTCGGGGGACAGCGGCGGCATGAACGTCTACGTGCGGGAGCTGGCCTCTGCGGTCGCACGATCGGGGGCCGACTGCGACGTCTTCACCCGGGCCTGGTCGGCCGACCAGCCGCCGGTCATCGAGGTGGAACCCGGGCTCCGGGTCCACCATGTCCGGGCCGGGGACCTGGCGCCGATGGCCAAGGAGTCACTCGTCGACGTGGTCCCCGAATTCACCGACCGGGTGCTCGGGGTCATGACCTCGCCGTCGGGTCTTCGGCTGAGCGACGAGGAGGGCGGGCCCTTCGAAGCCGTCCACGCCAACTACTGGCTGTCGGGGCTTGCCGGTCACATCATCAAGCACGAGCTCGACCTCCCGCTCCTCAGCACCTTCCACACCCTGGACCGCGTGAAGGCCGAGGCCGGGCCTGAGGAGGTCGAAGCGGACATGCCGCACCGGAGGGCCCAGGCCGAGGCGGACATCATCCGCTGCTCCGACGCGGTCCTCGCCTCGTGCAGCGTCGAGGCCGCCCAGATCGTGGAGCTCTACGGGGCGGACCCCGACCGGGTCCGGACCATCCCGTTGGGGGTGGACCACGCCTTCTTTGCCCCGGGTGACCGGGCGCAGGCTCGCCGGGCCCTCGGGCTCCCAGCGACCGGGCCGCTCCTGCTCTTCGTGGGCCGCATCCAGCCGTTGAAGGGGGCCGACGTCGCCGTTCGGGTCCTGGCCGAGCTCGACCCGACGACCTCGGACGGGGACCCGACGCTGGTCGTGGTGGGCGGCCCGAGCGGCCCGCGCGGCGAGGACTCCTACCGGGGCCTGCTCGGCCTGGCCGCGGAGCGCGGGGTGGCCGACCGGGTCCGCCTGGTCCCCCCGCAACCGCACGAGGTCATCTCCACCTACTACCGCGCGGCCGACGTCTGCCTGGTCCCCAGCCGCTCGGAATCCTTCGGCCTCGTGGCCCTGGAGGCCTCGGCCTGCGGGACCCCGGTGGTCGCCTCCGCGGTGGGCGGGCTCACCACGCTGGTCGACCACGGCGAGACCGGGTTCTTGGTGGAGAACCGCGAGCCGGGGTCCTTCGCCCGGTTCGTGGACCGGATCCTCGGGGACCCGGCCCTGGCGCGGACCATGTCGAGGCGGGCGGCGACCCGTGCGCTCCGCTACAGCTGGCGGGAGGCGGCCGAGCGCCTGGCCGCGCTGCACGAGGAGCTGGCCGCCGGGCACCTGGTCCAGTGCTGAGCGCGGGCGCGGCTCCGGCCCTGAGCTGAGCCGGTCGCGTTGCCGGTCGTCGATCTCCCCGAGGAAGAGGAACGGGCCCGGGTCGTCGTGGCGATCGACGCCTGGTCGGCGCGCGAACTGGCGCGGGGTGAGGACTTGGTCGCCGCCGAGCGCCAGGAGGTCACCGACCGGACCGCCTCCCACCGCTGGTACCTCCGGTTCCGGGGTGAGGAAAAGGACTACATCACGGTGTGGCTGACCCTGGGCCAGCGCACGCTCCACCACGAGGCCCAGTTCATGCCAGCCCCCGAGGAGCACGCCGAGGCCGTCTACCGCTACTTGCTGCGCCGAAACACCGATCTCTACGGCATGGCGTTCTGTCTCGGCCCCGAGGACGCGGTGTACCTGGTCGGCCGGGTCCCGGCGGCTGCGGTCGACGACGACGAGCTCGACCGCATCACCGGCTCGTCCATCCACTACGTCGACGAGCACTTCCCGACGGCCATGACCCTCGGCTACCCCAAGCTCTACCGGCGCCGTCCCCGTCGGCCCTGAGCGGGCCGGCCATTCGTTAGCCTCGGGCGATGGCGGTCAGGCTCCTCGTGGTGGGCGGCGGCCGGATCGGTGGCGCACTGGTCGGCGGCCTGGTGGCGGCGGGATGGGATCCCGGCGACATCGCCGTGGTCGAGCCCTCGACGAAGCGCCGCCGCGAGCTCGAAGCCGGCCATCCGGGACTGGTCGTGGCCGAGGGCCCGGAGCCGGTCTCGGCCGAGGGGGGGGCGGTCCTCGCGGTGAAGCCCGAGGTTGCCGAGCCGGCCTGCGCGGCGATCGGGTCCAGCGGCTCGCCGCGGGTCCTCTCGGTGGTGGCCGGCGTGTCGACGGAGCGGCTCGAGGCGGTCCTCCCCGACGATGTCGTGGTCGTGCGGGCCATGCCCAACGCGGCCGTGCTGGCCCGTGCCGGCGCCTCGGGTATGGCCGGGGGTGTGCGAGCCCGGGCTGCCGATCTGGACTGGGCGGAGGGCATCCTCTCGGCGGTCGGCACGGTGGTGCGGCTCCCCGAGCGCCTTCTCCACGCGGTGACCGGGCTCTCGGGCTCGGGTCCGGCGTACGTCTTCTTAGTGGCCGAGGCGCTGATCGAGGCGGGGGTGGCGGCGGGACTGGACCGCCAGACCAGCCGGGCGTTGGTGACGGCCACCCTGGTCGGTTCGGCGGCGCTGCTGGCCGAGACGGGGCGAGCGCCCGAGGAGCTGCGGGCCGAGGTCACCTCCCCGGGCGGGACGACCGCCGCCGGCCTGCGCGCGCTCGAGGCTCGGGCGGTGCGCTCGGCCTTCCTCGAGGCGGTGGCGGCGGCGACGGAGCGCTCACGACAGCTCGGACACTGAGGCGCCCGGGCCCGCATGGGCGTAGTGTTCGCGTTCCTCGGAGGAGGGGTAAGCCATGGACCAGTCCAACGATCCGACGTCGGCCCGGTACCTGACTGTGCGGGAGGTGGCGACGGCGCTCCGGGTGTCGACCATGACCGTGTACCGATTGGTCTCCTCGGGTGAGCTGCCGTCGGTCAAGGTGGGGCGCTCCGTCCGGCTCCGGGCCGAGGACGTCGAGGGCTACCTGCACGGCCGGTTGCGCACGGCGGGCTGACCGGGGCGAGAGGTGGCCGACCTCGACACGGTCTTCTTCCTCTCCGACTTCGGGTCCCGTGACGAGTTCGCCGGCGTGGTCCGGGCCGTCGTGCGACGGCTCGCCCCGGCGGCGGTCGTCATCGACCTGACCCACGAGATCTCGCCATTCGACGTCGCAGCCGGGGCCCGGGCGCTCGTGCGGGCCCTCCCGCACCTCGGTGACGGGGTCGTGCTCGGCGTGGTCGATCCCGGCGTCGGCTCGGCCCGCCGCGGCGTGGCCCTGTCGGCCGGGGTCGCCTCGCGCCACCTCTTCGTCGGGCCGGACAACGGGCTCCTCCTGCCGGCGGCCGAGCTGGCCGGGGCGACGGTGACCGAGGCTGTCGAGCTCCCCCATCCTCGGGGCAAGCTCTCCACGGCGACCTTCGACGGCCGCGACGTGTTCGCACCGGCGGCGGCGGCACTGTGCAACGGGGTGCCGCTGCGCGACCTCGGTACCCCGATCGACCCCGAGAGCCTGGTCCGGCTGCTCCTGCCGCTGCCGCGCCATTCCCGGCTCGCCGACGGCCGGATCGTCCGGTGGTGCCAGGTCGACTGGATCGACCGGTTCGGCAACCTCCAGCTCAGCGCGGCGCCGAGCGAGGAGGACCCCGACGTGTTCGCCCTGGCCTTGCCGGAGGATGAGCCGGGCCCGGGCTCCCGGGCGAGCGACCGGATGGTCCGCCGGGTCCGGGCTTTCGCCGAGCTCCGGGAGGGGGAGCTGGGGCTGATCGTGGACGCCAACGGGCACCTGGCCCTGGTGCTGCGGGAGGGTTCGGCGGCCTCACAGCTCGGGGTCGAGACCGGTCAGGTGGTGGGCCTGGCCGAGCCCCCCACCTGAGGCGCCAGGCCGGGCGCGAGCGCGGCGGCGCCAGATGGGGCAGGCTGGCACGGTGCCCGAGCCGGAGGCCCGAAGGCCCGAGACCCAGGTGTCGGATGCCGAGCGCGATCGGGTCGCCGCGCTCATGGCCAAGCACTGCAGCGAGGGCCGCCTCACCCTGGACGAGTTCTCCCAGCGGGTCGAGGTGGTGCTGGCGGCGCGGACCCAGGCCGAGCTCGACCGGGCGACCTGGGATCTGCCGGCCGACGTCGTCCCCCGCAACCGCACCGTGCCGACCTCGGGCTCGGTCGTGGCCGTGTTCGGCGCGGCCTCGAGGAAGGGGCGCTGGCGGCCGGGTCGGCGGCTGTTGGCCACGGTGGTGTTCGGCGGCATCGACATCGACATGCGCAACGCCGAGGTGGACGCTCCCGAGGTCGAGATCCGTGCGATAGCGGTGTTCGGCGGCATCGACATCGTCGTGCCCGAGGGGGTCGCGGTGGAGCTCTCGGGCTTCTCCTTCTTCGGGGGCAAGGACGCCAAGCTCGCGGACGTGCCGGTCGTGCCGGGCAGCCCGGTCATCAAGGTGCGGGCTTTCCCCATTTTCGGCGGCGTCTCGATCCGCTCGAAACGTTCGCCGCGGCGTCTGATCGACGAGGTGAAATCGGTGATCGAGGCCCGCTCCCGCGAGGTCCGGCCCGACGGGACCACCGTGGGGGCCGGCGCGATCGCTCACCCCAGCGGGCGCCGCCGCGACCACCTGCTCGACGTGCGCGACGCGCTGGCCCTGGCCGACGACATCATGGACGTGCTCGGCGCGGTGTTCCCCTCGTCCCGGGGCTCCCGGCGACCGGGGGAGTCCCGGCCGCGGTCCCGCCTCGCGCCCGACGGGCCGGTGACCATCTTCTTCTCCGACGTCTCGGGGTTCACCGAGCTGACCGAACGGTTGGGCGACCGCGAGAGCCAACGGCTGCTCGACACCTACTTCCAGATCGTTCGGGGGCAGATCGCGGCTCACGGGGGCTACGAGGTGAAGTGTCACGGAGACGAAGCGATGGTGGCCTTCGCCGTCCCCCACCATGCGATCCGCTGCGCGGTCGACATCCAGCGTTCGTTGCGTCGGTACAACCAGCGCGACGAGGGCGACCCGTTGCGGGTGCACATCGGCATGCACTCCGGCGAGGCGATCCACCAGCGAGGGGACTTCCTCGGTCGGACCGTGATCCTGGCCAGCCGGATCACGGACCAGGCCCGGGCGGACGAGATCCTCGTGTCGGCGACGCTCTACGACGCGGCCGCCGGCACCGCCGACCTCGTCTTCGGCGAGGTGCGCTCGGTCGAGCTCCAGGGCGTGAGCGATGCCCAGCGCCTCTACCCCGTGCTCTGGGAGTGACTGTCCCGGGCGGCGACCGACCGGCGGCTGGGCGTCGGATCCCGGAGGCCACCGTCGTCCGCCTCCCCGTCTACCGCCGGGTGCTCTTCGAGCTGCTGTCCGAGGACCAGGGGACCGTCCACTCGATCCAGCTGGCCGAGCTGGCCGGGGTGGGCGCGGCCAAGGTCCGCAAGGACCTCTCGCTCCTCGGCAGCTTCGGCACCCGAGGGACCGGCTACGACGTGGGCTACCTCCTCTCCCAGATCGACCGGGCCCTCGGGGCCGGGCAGGACCGGCCCCTCGTCGTGGTGGGGATCGGCCACCTCGGCACGGCGCTCGTCAACTCCGAGGGCTTCTCGACCCGCGGGTTCCACGTCCAGGCGCTCTTCGACGCCGACCCCGGCGTGATCGGCCGCGAGGTCCGGGGCTTGCGGGTGTGGCCGATGGAGGCGCTCGGTCAGATGGCGCCGGTGGCGCCGTCGACCATCGGCGTCGTGGCCACCCCGGCCCGGGCCGCGCAGGGCGTCA
>DAHUZS010000143.1 GCA_027315045.1 Acidimicrobiaceae bacterium | reverse complement strand
GTGTCCTTGCAGTCCGGAGGATGGCCATTACCTGCGATCAGTTGGTGGATCGCCGGGCTCTGACCGACACATCAGGTCGTACGCGGGAACGACAGATCAGGCCGTACGCGATGCGACATCAGAAGTTGTACACCGACACACGGCACAGGGGCGGCCCCTTGCGCAAGAGGCGTCCTGGTTCCTGATGTCTGGCGCACCGGCCAGCGCCCCCTCCCCCACGCCAGTGTGAGGTTCGCTCCGCGTGCCCGAGTGGATGGGTTCGACACTCTTTCACCCACGAACGGAGCGCAAATGATCTGACCTACGGTGTGGGGCTGTGGCACGTGGCCGGGCGTGCCCCGGCGTTCAGTCGAACGCACCTGGGCGTTCGGTGAGCGCGCGACGAACGAACTGGACCGTCGACTTGAGCCGACGATGCTTGGATCGCTGAACCCCTCAGCGGTGGTTCTTTTCGGCCGTCTCATCGGAGTGGAGGTCCTGTTCCCCGGCGGCCTCAACACGAGTCTCTACCTCGACGTCAACCGAATTGCCCGGAGCACTGTCTGGGCCCATGGCTTCATGGATGCCTACGCGCTGTGGCTCGGACTCCTGTTGCTCGGGGTGCTGCTCGTCGGCCTCTACGTCGTCGCATGGTGGCTTCGAGCGCGTCGCGTGACGGCGTTCCTCTTGCTGAGCGTCGTGGGGATCCCGATCGCTTTCGGCCTTTCCCTGGCCGTGAGCCACGCGACCAAAGAGCTGCGTCCCTACGTCACTCACCCGCACGTCCTCGTCCTGGCGGGCAAGGCGGGGGACTACGCCTTCCCCTCAGACCATGCCACCATCGCCGGCGTCCTGCTCGCCTCGACCCTGTTCGCATTGGCGCTCCTCCGAGCACCTCGGACCCGAGTGTCTGCAACGACGCCGCCGGCGCCCGGATCTGCACGCGGCGGGCTCACCGTGCGGGGCGCGACCGCCCTCGGGGTGCTCGCGCTCGTGCTCAGCCTGCTGGTCTGCTTCGGTCGCGTGTACGTGGGCGCGCACTACCCGGGGGACGTGGTGGCCGGCTTCCTCCTCGGTGCGCTCGTGGTCGCCCCCCTGTCGTTACTGAGGTCGTTCAGTGACCGAGTCGCCGATCACCTGGCAGCGACCGCGGTGGGAACCCTGTTGCGTCGGCCGCCAGCCGGCCTCGCCACCCCGACCCCCACTAACCCTGCCGACACCGAAGACCGGCACTCACTCCCTCGGGACGGGGGCGGTTGAGGGGATGACACTCGGGAGGAGGTCTCCTTCGGGTTCCTCGACCGGCTCCACGCCGGTCTGGCCGGTCTCGAAGGACCCGAACAGCTTGGCGTAGGTCACGGCGTTGATCGTCTGGAGGGCACCGGCGAGGATCATGGGCGTCGCCAGGCTCACCTCGTCGAAGAGGTAACCCGCCAGGACCTGGCTCCCCGCCTGAGATCCCTGTGCCGGGAGGACCGACAGGGCGGCCAGGCTCGCCCGTTCCTCGGGATCGGCGACCGACTGGGTGAACGACTGGCGCAGCGGGAGCCCCACTCGCTGGGCCAGCATCCGGACGAGGTAGATCCCTCCTGCGACGAAGAAGCTCGGGGAGAGCGCCATCGGGACCAGCAGCACGCCACCCACGAGCCGCACCCAGACAATGGAGCGAACGGTCCCGAACCGTCTCCCGATGTCGGCGGCAACGAGCGAGGAAACCAGGGTCGCCAGGTTCACGACCGCGAAGAGCGCACCGATCTCGCCCGGGCTTGCCCCGAAGCGTCGGTGGAACCAGTAGCTCACGAACGGTCCGAACATGCCGATCGCCATGCCGTTCGTGCCGTTGGTGATCCAGAACCGCCACAACATCCCCCAGGAACGACGGGGAAAGACGAACCGACCGCGTTCGTGCTCGCGTTGGCGCGCCGGTTCGGTCAGGCCGAGGGCGAGCAGCCCGGCCAGCGCGCTCAGCCCTGCGGCGGCGAGGAACGCCGGTCGGTACGCGGCGGTGGCGGCGGCGCCGACCGACGAGCCGGGCCGGGCGAGACTCGAGAGAAGCCCGCCGCCGAGCGCGCCTAGGGACGACACAAACGCCAGGCGCCCGAAGGAGTCGGTCCGCCACCGTTCGGGCACCTTCTCGGCGACGAACGCCGACTCGATCGGCTGGTAGGGGCCGACGCTGCCGGCGCCGGCGCCAGCGCCACGACCGAAGCTCCCGAGGGCACCGAAGACGAAGAGCATGGCGGTCGTCCGGTTGAAGGCGAAGATGAAGGCCGAGACCGACGCCACCAAGGGAACGGCGACCAGGAAGACCTTGCGGCCGACCCGGTCCGACATGAGCCCGAACGTGCTCGACATGACCGCCGAGGCCAACGCGACGCAGAGGAACAAGAGGCCGATGCGCAGGGCCGAGAACCCCTCGGCGGCGAGGTAGATCGCGGTGATCACACCGGCGACCGCCCGGGCCGAGCTCATGCAGAGGCGAGCAGCCAGCACGATCGTCAGATCGTGATCGATCCACTCTGGCCAAATCTTCTGTCCGAGCCGCCCAAGCCTCAACACCGATGCCTTACCAGCGGCCCGAACACCCGCGCAAACCGGGGACCAGGGCCCGGCCCCGGCTAGCCCGTGGCTCGCGGGCTGCCGAGGTCTCGGTTGAGAGCGTTCGCGATGCCGTCGGCGATGAGCCGATACCCGGCGTCGGTGGGATGGAGGTTGGGGCCGAACGGCGCTTTCGCGCACATCCAGGTGAGCGAGCACGACCCAGTGGTGGGAGGGCCAACCGCTCCCCCCTCGTCGGCGGTCCCTTCGAATCGGCTCGGCACATCGGCGGTCAGCGCGCCAGCCCGGGCGTAGAGGTTCCCCAGCGTCTGGTTCAGCTCAGCCAGGACCGACTGGGAGTCGGTGGCGAAGGTCTCGGTGCGCGAGAACCGCTCGAGGGCGAGGTAGGGGTCGTTGTGCTCGAGCCCGACGATGTGCGTCTCGGGGCCGCTGGCCGCGATCAGGGCGGCGAGGAATCGGGGCAGCAGCGAGCGAATCGCCCCGATGGACCGGGTGACACAGTTCTGGTCGACGACGCGGTGCTCGATGCACGGGAGCAGGTCGTTGAATCCGAGGTCCACCGTGACCAGCACGGTCGAGGTCCGATGAGCCCGGAGGAAGCTGACCGCATCGCCGAGCTCGGAGTTCTTTCGGTAGGCACAGCGGCCGCCGCCGTCGAGGGCCTCAGGGAGCGTCAGGCCGGGACAGCCGAGCTGCACGAGTTCGAGACCGGGCCAACGGGCAGCTTCCATGGCGAGGACGTCGTTGGCGTAGCCATCGCTCGTCGGGTGTCCGTGGGGTGCGGCCACGGTCGGCTGGACCCCCAACGACTCGGAGGCCCCAATGGCCAGGTACAAGGGGAGAACCGGGGTCGCCGACGCCGGCAGACCAATCAGCACGGTGGCGGCAAGGACCGCCACTCCCGCGACGATGGGCTGGCAAACCCGTCGATTGACGGGCAAGCGGGCTCGCACGGCTGCCTATGGTGACCGACCCCGGGACCTCCGAGGGGTCACCCTTCGAGGCGCACCGGCAGCCAGGGGACGAAACCGCCCCACCAGGACGGGGCGCGAGCCGCCCGGTGCCACCGATCAAGTCCCTACCTTCGCCGCTCGTTCGCCCCACGGTCGGGAGAGGGTTGGGAGAATGCGACCGGCAGAGGAGGCGACGATGACGCTCATCCCCGACGGGTTCGCCGCGCGCTGTGCGGCCGACAGCGAGTTCACCGGCGCGGCGCGCTACTGGAGCGGCACGCTCGCCCTCGAGTCAGACGGCGACCGAGTCGAGTTGGTGCTGGTCGATGGCGTCCCCGTTGCCACTCGGACGGAGCGAGCGACCCGAGCGGGGCCCGGGCACGTCGGCATCGTTGGGACCGCCGAGATCTGGGACCGGCTGTTGGCACCCACCCCGGACCCCTACCACAACGACATCATGCCGGCCCAGGCCTTCGGTCTGCGGATCGAAGGTGACCAAGAAACCCTGTGGCAGTACTACCCCGCGATCCGGCGGGTGATCGATCTGCTGCGGGTCGCCCGGGTCGAGCGGGCCGGTCACCACGACCCCACCGGCGCCGAGGCGCCGGACCGGACGCCGGCGGGTCGTCCAACGCCTCGCTTCGACTCGCCGGTCGGACGCTATGTCCACCTTGACCTCGGTGGCCAAGACCACCGCGTGTACTTCGAGGAGGCGGGCACCGGGCTCCCCCTCCTCCTCCAACACACCGCGGGGTCCCACGGGGCGCAGTGGCGGCACCTCTTCGAGGACCCCTGGGTGAGCGGGAACTTCCGCCTGGTCGCCTACGACCTCCCCTTCCACGGCAAGTCCCTCCCTCCCGAGGGGCGGGCCTGGTGGCAGGAGACCTACCGACTGACCACCGAGTTCGCCATGTCCGTCCCCGTCGCGCTGGCCGGTGCCCTGGGGCTCGACCGCCCGGCGTTCATGGGGTGCTCAATCGGCGGGTCCCTCGCTTTGGACCTCGCCCGGTGGCATCCCGAACGGTTCCGCGCGGTCATCGCGCTCGAGCCCTCGCTCAAGGTCGACACCGACGTCGGGCAGCTGGCCGGGTTCTGGCACCCCCGAGTCAACAGCGAGTTCAAGGCGCACGTGATGTACGGCCTCATGGCTCCCCAGTCGCCGGAACCCCAAAAGCGCGAGACGGTGTTCGCGTACAGCCAGGGCTGGCCGCCCCTGTTCTTGGGCGACCTCCACTATTACCTCGTCGATCACGACCTGCGCGAGGAGGGGGCACGGATCGACACCTCCAAGGTGGCCGTCCACCTGTTGACCGGCGAGTACGACTACAGCGCCACGGTGGTCCACGGGGCCGCCGCCCACGAGGCCATCGCCGGCTCCACCTTCGCCGTGATGCCCGGCCTCGGACACTTCCCGATGTGCGAGGACCCCGAGCGGTTCCTCACGCACCTCCGCCCAGTCCTCGAGTCCGTGCTCGCGCTGTAGGGCGGGGATCGGTCCAACGCGCTCCGCGGCCACCGCGCCAACCGACTGGGCCCCTGGCGGCCCGAGATGGTCCGATGGGCTCGGTGAACCACTATGAGACGCTCGGGGTGCCGAGGGACACCTCGATCGACCAGCTCCGGCGGGCCTATCTGGCCCGGACAGCCCAGCTTCGACCGGAGCGCTTCCCCGACGCGCCACCGAACGTCCTCACCGCCCTCGCCCAGGCGTCGGCGCTCGTCGACGCGGCGTGGCGCATCCTGGGGGACCCCGTGCTCCGAGCCGCCTACGACGACGAGCTGGAGGCTAGAACGGACTCCCAGGAGACCCGGGCCGAGCGGGTGTGGGCGTTGGAGCGCGAGCTCGGTTGGTCCCTCTCGCCGGTCTACGGCCTCGAGCCGCCGAGCGTCCTGCCCGACATCTCGACGGGCGACCGACGAGCGCGCGTCGAGCGGCCGGTTTTTGACGAGGCCGGGCTGGCAGGGCCGGTCTCAGTCCCCTCCGAGCAAGGCGACGTCGTGCCGGCCATCACCTTGCTCGAGATCCTGGCGAACTGGCTCGCACCGCGCCGGCGGGCCGCCAAGACCGTGGTGGTGCCCGACGTGCGCGGTTTGAGGGCGAGCGAGGTGTTCTACGCCGTGGCCCGGGCCGACCTCGAGATCAACTTCGTGCGCCTGACCGAGAACCCGAGCGGCGGCGATGGGACCGTCGTCGCCCAGGACCCCGGGCCCGGCGCCACGGTCCGCCGGCACAGCCGACTCACGGTCCACGTCGTCCACCCGAGACCCGCCGCCGGCATCACCCTGGGCTAGGACCGACGCTTCCTCCCCTGGCGGCCGGGTGTCGACCAGCCGACCGCCCTCGGGCGCCAGAATGAAGGGCGAGTTTCGTGTCGGGGGTCCCCATGATCGGTCGTGCGCCGAGTCCGAGCACGCCCTGGACCGGAGGTCGCACGCGCGCTTCGTCCACCCCCGGCGCCCGGTAGCGAGGCCGACGCGCCGGTGTCCCGGCCTCTGGTCGATCGGAGACGACCCCGGGGACGGCCGCGGACCCGGGCCGAGCGGCGGCGGACCCGCCGCCGGGCCCGGCTCGTGCTCGCCGGTCTGGTGCTCGCCTCGGGGGTCACGCTGGTCCTGACCGATCTCACCGGACGGACCGAGGTCGGCCGCGCGACCCACGCGCTCGGCTCGGCCGAGGGTCGGCTGGCCGAAGAGCGCAGCGCCCTTGTCGCCGGGTCGCGCCAGATGCAGTCGGGCTACGACCAGATCCGCCAGGTCGAGTCGGCCACCGCCGGCAGCCAGGTCGACCTGACCAACACCAACGCCTCGATCGGCGCCACCGACGTCGGCATCTTCTACGACGGGATCGACGTCGCCACCCTCAACGGATGCCTGACCGGGGTGATCCAGGCGCTCGACCAGGTGGCCGTGGGCCAGGTAGGCAGCGCGGTCAGCTCCCTCGAGGCCGTTGCCACGCCCTGCCAATCGGTGGCACCGTGAGCGGGCCGCAAGGTTCCCCGACCTCGACGCTCGAACCGGCCTCCTCGGACCGGACGACGCCCCCGCCGGTCGTCGGCCTCCCGGGGCCGCGCGCGCCCCGGGGTCGCCGTCGGGGGGCCGGGCATCGGGCACCGATCCGCTGGGGGCGGGTCGCGGCGGTCCTCCTCGTGGTCGCCGCGCTGATCGTCGGCCTGGTGGACGACTTGCGCACCCAGGTGCGGCTCCACCACACCGAGGTCGAGCAGACCCAGACCAGGCACGCGGTCGAACTGGCCGGCCGGGTCCTCCACATCACCCAGGGCATGCTCCGACGCCTGGCCGCCGGCCAGCACGTGGACCAGGCGGCGTTGAACGTGGTGGAGGGCGAGCTCGCGACCGCCGAGCAACGTCTCGCCCAGGCCGAGGCGGGCCTGGCCCTGTCCAACTTGGACGTGGCCGCGATCAAAGCCTGCATCACCGGGACCCAGGGGGCGATCGCCGCGATCGCCTCGGGCCAGGACCAGTCGGCCATCACCCTCATCGGTGGTGTCGCGCCGGCCTGCGAGAGCCTCGAGGGCCCGGGGCCGGGCGGTCCCGTCTATCCCTTTGACTTCCCCGATCCCGACCTGATCGACGTCGGGAGCACCTCCTACGGCTACGGCACCAACGCCGCCGGCGGGAACGTCCAGATCATCGAGTCGACCGACCTCACGCACTTCGCGCTGGTCGGCGACGCGCTGCCCGAGCTCCCGGACTGGGCCACCCCCGGCGACACCTGGGCCCCCGGCGTGTTCGAGCTCGGGTCGCGCTTCGTCATGTTCTACGCGACCGACGACGGCCGGACCGAGTGCATCTCGGTCGCCACCGCGACCAGCCCGATCGGTCCCTTCGTCGACCACTCCACCGGACCCCTCCTCTGCCAGCGCACCCTCGGCGGCTCCATCGACCCCTCCCCCTACCTGTCGGCGTCGGGCGCGCCCTATCTCACGTGGAAGTCCAACGGCGGCTCGGGACAGCCGGCGACCGTCTGGGCCCAGGCCCTGTCGACCTCGGGCACCGCGCTCGCCCCCGGCAGCGCTCCGGTGGCGTTGCTCCAGCCCACCCAGAGCTGGGAAGGCGGCGTCGTCGAGGGGCCCTTCATGTGGTCGTCGGACGGCGCCTACGACCTCTTCTATTCCGCCAACAACTGGGACAGCGCCGACTACGCCGAGGGCGTCGCGACCTGCGCCGGACCGCTCGGACCCTGCACCAAACCCCTCGCCGGTCCGATCTTGACCTCGCAGGCATCCTTCGCCGGCCCCGGCGGGGCCTCGGTCTTCCTCGACGCCCAGGGGAACCCGCAGATCGCCTTCCACGGCTGGCTGCCGGCCGCCGTCGGGTACCCGAACGCCCGGCTCTTGTTCATCCGGCCCCTCAGCTTCACCGGCGCCACCCCGACGGTCGGTCCGGCCGGCTGACCCCGAGGACTGACGAGCGGGCCCGGCGCGACCGCCGGTACCCTGAGCGCCCATGGAGCTCGGACGCTTGGGCGTGTGGTGGAGCGGGTCGTGGCGGGGCCCGGAGGACTCGGTCGACGTCGCCGCCGAGCTCGAGGCCATGGGGTACGGCGCCCTGTGGTCCTCCGGTGGCTTCGAACCGGGACTAGCGTCACGCTTTGGGCGGCTCCTCGCCTCGACCGAGCACCTGGTCGTGGCGAGCGGAATCGTCAGCATCTGGCTGACCCCACCCGAGGTGCTCGCCGCGGCGGTCGACGCCCTCTCCGCCGAGCACCCGGACCGTTTCCTGCTCGGCCTCGGGGGGAGCCATGGCCCGATCGTGCCCGCCTACCGCCGCCCCTACGACACCATGGTCCGCTACCTCAACCGGCTCGACGCCGCCTCCCCGACGGTGCCGTCGGAGCGCCGCGCGCTCGCCGCCCTCGGCCCGAGGATGCTGCGCCTGGCGGCCGAGCGCTCGCTCGGGGCCCACCCGTACTTCGTGCCGGCCGAGCACACGGCGATGGCCCGCGAAACCCTCGGGGCTGCGCCGCTCCTCGCACCCGAGGTGACCGTGGTGCTCGAGGCTGACCCGGCCAGCGCCCGCGAGGTCGCCCGGACCTTCACCTCCGGCTACCTCGCCCTCCCCAACTACGCCGACAACCTGCGCCGACTCGGCTTCGTGGACGAGGACCTCGCCTCGGGCGGGAGCGACCGGCTGGTCGACGCCGTCGTGTGCTGGGGCGACCCGGCCAGCGCGGCGGCCCGGGTGCGCCGGCACTTCGAGGCCGGTGCCGACCACGTCTGCCTCCAGGTGGTGACCGACCCGCGCGAGGGGGTCCCGCTGGCCGGGTACCGGGAGCTCGCGGCGGCGCTCGCCGACTAGGCGACCTCGGGCTTCCTCGCCACCACGCAGAGGATGTAGCAGTCCTCGATCTGGTCGAAGAGGCCGCAGTGGCCAGCCACCTCGTCGGCGTCGAAGACCCCGGTCGCGACGGTGTGCTCGGCCAGGTTGAGCCCCTTGGCGCTCTCGATCTCGAACC
Organism: Acidimicrobiaceae bacterium; assembly: GCA_027315045.1. Taxonomy (GTDB): domain Bacteria; phylum Actinomycetota; class Acidimicrobiia; order Acidimicrobiales; family RAAP-2; genus Palsa-461. The sequence goes on along the minus strand of DAHUZS010000143.1, from coordinate 25,973 downwards.
CGGCCCCGACGAGCAGGCCCCGCAGCTCGGGGTAGGTGTACTCCACCTTGTGGTCCGGGTCGATGAAGGCCGCCTGCTGGATCCGGGTGACCCGGGCGTTCGGGGTGTCCAGGGCCAGGTGGCCGCCCGGAGCGAGCACGCGCATCGCCTCCTTCACGACCACCTGGCCGTCTTCTCGGGTGACGTGCTCGAAGGACTGGCCCGAGTAGATCAGCTCCACGCTCGAGTCGGCGAAGGCCGAGAGGTCGGTCATCGAGTGGTAGCGGTAGCGCACCGGTCCGTGGTCGGTGTCGACCCGGTCCGGGTTGAGCCCGGCCCGGTAGATCACATGCCGGTCGTCGGGGTGCAAATCGACGACGGTCAGCTCCTCGAAATGGTAGGGGTAGCCGAGGCCGTACAGGGCCCCCTCGGCCCGGTGCAGGTGGGTGCCGCCGAGGTCGACGATCCGGGCCGCCTTGGGCAGGCTCTTGATGAACTGCGACCGGCCGGCGTGGATGGAGAACCCGAGCATGTGCCCGCCGAAGCGGACCACGTTCTGGAACTCCTCGGAGGACCGGATGGCCTGGGGCACGTCGGTCATGCGCATCGTCATGTTGGCAAGGTTCTCGGTGAAGTACCGGATCCCCTCCTCGTCTGGCTCGCGCCCGAGCATGATTTCGTAGGCGAGACGCAGGGCGGCCTCCGTCGGGAGCGTCTCGAAGGTGAACCTGCTGGTCACCAGGCGGCCCGCCTCGCTCCGGGCCCGACGGGCGAGGCGCCGGGAGAGGCGGAGCGCCCGCCGCGCGACCCTGAGCCCGGCGCCCCGATCCATCGGACCAGTGTGCCACGGCACCCGGTGGCGCCCCCGCGGCGCCGGTGACCCGAGACGCCGGTGGCTACCGTGGCCGCCGTGACCGCAGCGGGATCCCGGTGGCCGACCGACCCCACCGCCCCAGGCGTCGTCTTCGACGAGCTGGCGTCGGCCGGCGCCGAGCACCTCGACCCGAGCTTCGTCGCCGGCTACGACGCCAAGCAGCGCTTCGACCCCGCCGGTGACGTCGAAGCTCTCCGCCGGCTCGGGCTCAGCCCCTCCTCGGTCGTCCTCGACCTCGGCTGCGGCACCGGCACCTTCGCCCTCGCCGTGGCCCCCCACTGCGCCAGAGTGATCGCGCTCGACGTGTCGGCGCCGATGCTCGAGCGCCTGGTGGAGCGGGCGGGCGCCCAGGGCGTCTCCAACGTCGAGGTCGTCCGGGGCGGGTTCCTCACCTACGTCCACACCGAAGACCCCGTCGACGTCGTCTACAGCCGCAACGCGCTGCACCAGCTCCCCGACTTCTGGAAGGTACTGGCCCTCACCCGGGTGGCCCGGGTGCTCCGGGCCGGCGGCCTGCTGTGGCTGCGGGACCTCGTCTACGCCTTCGAGCCGACCGAGGTGGGCGAGGTTTTGGGCGGGTGGTTCGACGCCGCCGTCGACGACCCGGCCGAGGGCTACACCGCCCCCGAGCTGGCCACCCACGTGCGCACCGAGTTCTCCACCTTCACCTGGCTCCTCGAGCCGATGCTCGCCCACGCCGGCTTCGACGTCGTGGAGGTCGAGATCGACCGCCGGCGGACCTACGCCCGCTTCGCCTGCGTCAAGCGCTGAGCACGACCGGCCCCACCCGGCCACCGGACCCGGTGGCCCGTAAGCTTGGCGGGTCGTCACCTTCGAGGAGGGTCCCATGCCTGAGCTGCTCCCCGCCCCGCCCAACGGCCGTCCCTACGACGATCCGGCGACCGAACGCCTCTACCGTAAGCAGCGACTGGCCGCCGGCTTGCGCCTCTTCTCCCGGTTCGGGTTCGAAGAAGGGGTGGCCGGCCACATCACCGCCCGGGACCCCGAGGACACCGAGACCTTTTGGGTGAACCCCTTCGCCATGGCCTTCGCCCACATCTCGGTCTCCGATCTCATCCAGGTGAACGCGGCCGGCGAGGTCATCTCCGGCGACCGGCCGGTCAACCGGGCCGCCTTCGCCATCCACTCCCAGGTCCACGCGGCCCGGCCCGACGTGGTGGCCGCTGCCCACAGCCACTCGGTCCACGGGAAGGCCTGGTCGGCCCTGGGCCGGCTGCTCGAGCCCATCACCCAGGACGTCTGCGCCTTCTACCAGGACCATGCGCTGTTTGACGACTACACAGGGGTGGTGGTCGACACCGAGGAGGGCAAGCGGATCGCCCACGCGCTCGGCGGCAACAAGGCGGTCATCCTGCGCAACCACGGGCTTCTGACCGTCGGGACCAGCGTCGAGGAGGCGGTCTGGTGGTTCGTCACCATGGAACGCTCCTGCCAGGCCCAGCTGCTGGCCTCGGCCGCCGGGAAGACTGTCCTCATCGAGCCCGAGCAGGCCGCGCTCACCCACTCCCAGGTTGGCGGCGCTGGCGCCGGTCGGGTCAACTTCCGGCCGCTGCTCGACCGGATCGTGCGCGACCAGCCCGACCTGTTGGACTGAACCCCGGAGGCCCGAGCGGCGAGCCGGCGAAGCGCAGGGGCACCCCGAACGCGGTGGAGCACCGGGAGGGTTTCGGCGCGGGCGGTGACCGGTCGTCGAGGACCCGCCTCGGCCGGGGCCGGGGGCCGGCGCCGCCACCCCCGGCGGCGTGAGGACCGCCATCACTTGGGCGATCCTCCCGAGGACGGCTCCAGCGCTCGATCTCGGCGGGAAGCTCGTCGACTTGGTCCACCCGTCACGGGCGGCGAAGCGCGGGTCACCGAGCGGCTCGGGGCGGCCGATGGCGCCGAACCGCGCTGCCACCGCGTGGTCCTGGGGGGCCACCAGCGCGAACCACCCGTCGCCGTGGGGCCGCTCAGGGCCTCGACGATGGTGTCGATGACCTCGGCCCCCCGACTGCTGTCGGCCCCGCACCCGCTGATCGCGCAGTAGACGACGGTCGGGCTGACCGCCCGGCACCGGCGCGGCGCCCTCAGCGCCGGGCGTCGAACGTCGGGATCAACGTGCGCGCCGCCCGGGCCTCGTCGACCCGACGCACCGGGGTGGTGGTCGGCGCGTCGGCGAGTTCGTGGCGCTCGGCCCGGGCCACCACTCGCTCGATCGCCTCGGCGAGCGCGACGAGCGTCTCGTAGCTCTCGGTCTCGGTCGGCTCCACCATGAGGGCGTCGTCCACGATGAGCGGGAACGCGACGGTCGGCGGGTGGAAGCCCTCGTCGATGAGCCCCTTGGCTACGTCGTGGGCGCTGGCCCCGGTCCGCTTGTGCACCGGGGCGGCCGAGAACACCACCTCGTGCATGCAGGGACGGTCGAATGGCACCGCCAGGGTGCCCGCGAGGCGCCGGCGGAGCCAGTTGGCGTTCAAGACCGCCCGCTCGGCCACTCGGAGCAGCCCGTCGCGACCGTGGACCTCGATGTAGGCCAGGGCGCGGGCCAGCACCAGGGCGTTGCCGTGCCACCCGTGGACCCGCCCGATCGAGCGCGCCGGGGTCGCCCAGCCGTAGCGCGGTGGGTCGTCCGGCCCGGCCGGCTCGAGCCGCAGCGCGCGGGGTCCCGGGAGGAAGTCGGCCAGGTGCTCGGCCACCGCCACCGGCCCAGCGCCGGGGCCACCCCCGCCGTGGGGGGTGGCGAAGGTCTTGTGCAAGTTGAGATGCACGATGTCGACCCCCATGTCGCCGGGGCGGACGACCCCCAAGATGGCGTTGAGGTTGGCGCCGTCGTAGTACATGAGCCCGCCGACCTCGTGGACGGCGTCGGCGATCTCGACGATGTCCTCCTCGAAGAGCCCGAGGGTGTTGGGATTGGTCAGCATCATGCCGGCCACGTCGTCGTCGAGGACCTGACGGAGCGCGCCAACGTCCACGCACCCGCGCTCGTCGCTCTTCACCGTCGTGACCTCGTAGCCCCCGAGGGTGACCGAGGCCGGGTTGGTCCCGTGGGCCGAGTCGGGGATGATGACCCGCCGGCGACGCTCGCCACGCGCCTCGTCGTAGGCCCGCATGAGCAACAACCCAGTGAGCTCACCGGCAGCCCCGGCGGCCGGCTGCAACGTGGCCGCCGCCATCCCGGCCAGCTCGCACAGGGCCCGTTCCAGCTCGGCCAGCGTGGCCAGCCACCCCTGGGCGAGCTCCGCGGGGGCGGCCGGATGGACCTCGGACAGGCCCGCCAACGCGGCAACCGCGTCGCAGACCTTCGGGTTGTACTTCATGGTGCACGAGCCGAGCGGGTAGGCGCCGAGGTCGACCGAGTACTGCCGATGGCTCAGCCGCGTGATGTGCCCGACCAGGTCGCGCTCGGACACCTCGGCCAGCGGCACCGGCTCGGACCGGCGGTGCTCGGGCGGGACCAGCTCGTCGAGACCCGGCTCCTCGAGGCCCGACGTCGGGAGCTGGTAGCTCGTGCGGCCGGGCCGGGACAGCTCGAAGATGGTCGGCTCGGACTCCCGTCCGACGAGCGGCGCGCTGGCCGCCCGGCCCCCGGCGGCGCTCACCGGAGCGCCCTGTCGAACGCGGCGCTCACCGGAGCGCCTTGTCGAACGCGGCGACGAAGCGGTCGATCTCGGTCCGGTTCCGCCGCTCGGTGACGCTGACCAAGAGGGCGTTCGGCGCCTCCTCGGCCCCCACCGAGCCGTCGCCGTCCTCCCCGACCAGCTGGTCGAGGGCCACCCCGGCCAAGAACCCCTCATCGGCCAGGCGAGCCTGGACCACGGCGGCGGGGACCGGGAGCCCGAGCGCGAACTCGCGCACGGTGGGGGTGGTCCCGGTCAACGGCTGGACCCCGTCGAGGGCGAGGAGACCGCGGCGGCAGTGCTGCGCGCCACGAGCGCACCGGGTGGCCACGTCGGCCAGGCCGGCCGTTCCCAACCAGCCCAGATGGATGGCGGCGGTCAGCGCGATCAGGGTCTGGTTGGTGCAGACGTTGGAGGTCGCCCTCTCCCGACGGATGTCCTGCTCGCGGGCCCGCAGCGTGGTCACGTAGGCCAGCTTGCCGTCGGCGTCGACCGTCTCGCCCACCAGGCGCCCCGGCAGACGGCGCACGTGGGCCGACGTGCAGGCGAACAGTCCGAGGTACGGGCCGCCGAACCCGAGCGGGGTGCCGAAGGGCTGGCCCTCCCCCACTGCCACGTCGGCGCCCCACTCGCCGGGGCTTTTCAGGATCCCGGCCGCCACCGGGTCCGCCGTCACCGCCAACAGGGCCCCGCGGGCGTCGGCTGCCGCCCGTGCCGCCCCCAGGTCCTCCAGGCAGCCCAGGTAGTTGGGGTAGCCGACCACCACGGCCCCGGCCTCCTCGGGGCCGGCCGCCGACCAGTCGCTCCTCCCCTCGACGAGGGGGACCTCGACCAGCTGGTGGCCCGTGCCGGCGGCGAAGGTGGCGAGCACCGCCCGCCAGTTCGGATGGACCCCGGCCGAGACGAGCACCCGATGTCGACCGGTCGCCCCCACTGCCAGGTTCACCGCCTCGACCAGCGCGCTCGCCCCGTCATAGAGGGAGGCATTGGCGATCGGCAGGCCGAAGAGCCGGCTCACCATGGTCTGGAACTCGAAGATGGCCTGGAGCCCGCCCTGGGCCACCTCGGGCTGGTAGGGGGTGTAGGCGGTCACGAACTCCGAGCGCGACGCCAGCTGGCGGACGACCGGCGGCACCTCGTGGTCGTAGGCGCCGGCCCCGGCGAAGCAGATCAGCTCGGCCGCCCGGTTGGCCCGGCCCCGGGCGCGGGCTCGAGCCAGGACGTCGGGCTCGGGGAGCCCGGCCTCGAGCGCCAGGTCCCGGGTCAGCCGCAGGGCGGCGGGGACGGCGGCAAAGAGCTCGTCGAGCGAGGCCAGCCCGAGGAACTCGAGCATGGCGGTGATGTCCTCGTCGGTGTGGGGCAGGTAGTCGGGCACGTCAGGCGCCCCGGACGTAGAAGGGCAGCCGGTGCAGCCGACCGGGCAGCTCGCGCCCCCGTTCGGCCACCGCCACCGGGTCGCCGACCTTGAGGCCGACGGCGCCGTCGATGAACGCCAGGGCGATGCCGACGCGCAGGGTGGGCGAGAAGTCGCCGCTCGTCACCTCGCCCACCACCGAGCCGTCGGCCAGCACCTTCGAGCCGTGCCGGGGCGGCTGGCGGCCATCGAGGAGGATGCCCCGCAGGCGGCGGCGCACCCCACCGCGGCGCTCGGCCACGAGGGCCTCCTTGCCGAGGAAGGTCGGCTTGTCCCAGCCGACCACGAAGGACAGGCCGGCCTGCAACGGCGTGATCCCCGGGCCGAGCTCGTGGCCGTGCAGGGGCAGGCCGGCCTCAAGACGCAGCGTGTCGCGCGCCCCCAGACCGGCCGGGGTGACCCCGGCCGCCACGAGCGCCTGCCACAGGGCCGGGGCGGCCTCGCCCGGCACGGCGCACTCGACGCCGTCCTCGCCGGTGTAGCCGGTCCCGGCCACCGTCACCTCGATCCCGTCCCACACCACCGGACGGACGCAGAACCGGCCCACCTCGGCCGCCTCCGGGCTCACCGCGCCGAACAGGGCCCGGGCCCGGGGGCCCTGGACCGCGAGCACCGCCCGGTCCTCGGTCGTGTCGGTGCCGCCGAGGACGGCGCGCACCCCGGCGGTGTTGGAGGCGTTGGGCATCACGTCGAACACCTCGTCGCGCAGCCACCACACGATCAGGTCGTCGACGACCGAGCCGTCCTCGGCGAGCAGATGGGTGTACTGGGCCCGCCCGGTCGAGACCGCGGCGAGGTCGTTGGTGAGGGTCGCCTGCAGCCGGTCGAACGCACCCGCGCCCTCAACGCGCACCGTGCCGAGGTGGCTCACGTCGAAGAGGGCGGCACTGCTCCGGCAGGCCAGGTGTTCGGCGACGGTCCCGGTCGGATAGGAGAGCGGCATCTCCCAGCCGCCGAAGTCGACCAGCTTCGCGCCGAGCTCCCGGTGCGCGTGGAAGAGGGGCGACCGTCTTGCGGTCTTGCGCTCGCTCACCGCCCGCTGAGCCTAGGAGACCGGGCGCCTCACGCGGCCCGCAGCGCCAGCGGGTCGAGACCGTTGCCGACCAACAGGGCAAGGAAGTCCCGCTGGTAGACCACGACCAGCGTTACGTCGCGATAGAGCTGGCGCAGCCGGCGGATCTTGGCGTTCTTGCGGGTGACCAGCCGCTGGTCGGCCGTGGTGAGCTCGACGAAGCAGCCCTCGGCCGGCAGCCAGAAGTCGGGGCGGAACCCAGAGGACGGCGAGCCGTCCTCGCCCCAGTCGAGCGCGAACTCCACCGGCTCGTACTCCCACTCCACCCCGTGCACATCGAGCAGGGCGGCGAACAGGCGCTCGGAGGGATGCGCGAACCGCACGGAGGCGGCGCGCTGGGCCGAGGGGTGGGACGCCCGGTGCGAGTCCGACGGGCTCACTCCCCCGACGCTCTCGCGCTGGCTCGCACGTCGTCCACCAGCACCGCCGGCCGCGAGATGGCCACGATGTCGGCGGCCAGCTCGTTGACCACCCCCGCGAGGGGGACCACGTTGAACACTCCCTGGGCCCCGGCCAACAGGTCGACCAGCTCCCCGTCGGTGTGGGCCAGGACGGTGGTGGTGTCCGAGAGCACCAGGTTCGCCGACGCGAGGTCGGCCCCGAGCTCCTCGCGCAGGCAGCCGACCGCCCGGCGGGCCGCCTGCAGGGAGAGGCCCGCATCGAGCAGGCGCTTGATCACCTTCAGCTCCAGCAGGTCGCGATAGGAGTAGCGCCGTTTGGTGCCGCTCCCCTTCGCCTCGGCCAGCGACGGCCGCAGCAGCCCGGTCCGGGCCCAGTAGTCGAGTTGTCGGTACGAGATCCCCACCAGCTGACAGACCTGTGGTCCCCGGAAGCCGTCGTCCCCTTCGGACCCGGGATCCGGAATGCTGCCGACACGGATGCCGCGCGCGTGCCCGGCCGTAGCCGTGACCGCGGCGCGCGACACTGCGCTGCCCTCCGCCACAATCTCCTCCTCCGCCGTACTTCCTCCCGCGGCCACACTACCCCAGGGACATCACACGGAGGTAATTACATGGCGGTATTTTCCGAGGCAGTGGGGGGTGAGCGGCGAAGCCGGGTGCCTAGTCCACGCTCTCGTCGATCAGCAGATCGGGCCGGCCATCGAGGGGCGAGGATGCCTGGGCGTAGTAGCGCGGAGTGATCCGGCCCGCCAGCCGGGCCGCCCGGCCGGCCGCAACCCCGAGCGCGATGGCCCGGGCCATCCTCGCCGGGTCCTGGGCCCGGTTGACGCCCGAGGCGGCCAGGACGGCGTCGCAGCCGAGCTCCATGGCCAGCGCGGCGTCCGAGGCCGTGCCCACCCCGGCGTCCAGCACGACCGGGACCCCGACTGCCTCTCGCAAAAGGCTCAGGCCGTGGGGGTTGCGCAGGCCGAGCCCGCTGCCGATGGGCGAGCCCAATGGCATCACCGCCGAGCAGCCAACCTGCTCAAGCCGTCGAGCCAGGACCGGGTCGTCGTTCGTGTAGGGCAGGACCACGAAGCCGTCGTCGACCAGCTGCTCCGCCGCCGCTAGGAGCTCGAGCGCGTCGGGCAGGAGGGTACGGTCGTCCCCGATGACCTCGAGCTTGACCCAGTCGGTCTCGAACGCCTCCCGGGCCAGCTTGGCCGTCAGCACTGCCTCGGACGCCGTGACGCAGCCGGCCGTGTTGGGCAGGATCGCCACCTGCCTGGCCCGCAGGACCCCGAGCAGCGAGCCGCGCCCGGAGGGGTCCACTCGGCGCACCGCCACCGTGGCCAGCTCCGTCCCCGAGACCGCCAGTGCGTCGTCGAGGGCCTGGAGGCTGGCCATCCCGCCGGTCCCGAGCCACAGCCGGGACGAGAACGTGCGGCCGGCGACAATGAAGGGATCGGCGCTCTCGCGCTCCATGGTCCCGCAGCCTACCGGCCCCTCCGGGTCCCCCCGGTGGCGATGACCCCGCCGGTCGCCCTCACCATCGCCGGGTCGGACTCGGGCGGCGGCGCCGGCATCCAGGCCGACCTCAAGACCTTCGCCGCCTTGGGGGTGTTCGGCACCAGCGCCCTCAGCGCGCTGACCGCCCAGAACACGACGGCGGTGACTGGGGTGGTGGTGCTCGAGCCGGCCTTCGTCGTCGCCCAGATCGAAGCGGTGCTGTCGGACCTGCACCCGGGGGCGGTGAAGACCGGGATGCTGGCCAGCGGACCGATCGTGACCGTCGTCGCGTCGTTGGCCGCGGCGGGCCGGCTCCCCCACCTGGTGGTCGACCCGGTGCTCGTGTCCTCGACCGGCCACCCCCTGGTCGACGAGGGGGGCGTGGAGGCCTACCGGCGCCACCTCATCCCGACCGCCGAGGTCCTCACGCCCAACCTGCGGGAGGCGGCGGTGCTCTGCCGGCGCCGGCTGGAGGACCTCGGGAGCCTGGAGGCCATGGTGGCGGCGGCCGAGGAGCTCCGGTCCCTCGGCCCGACCTCGGTGGTGGTGAAGGGCGGGCACCTCGGGGCGGCCAGCGGGAACGCCGGCGCCCCCTCGCCCGACGTGGTGGTCGGACCGGCGGGGACCCGGGTGCTCGAGGCCGACCGGGTGCCGACCGGCAACGACCACGGCACCGGCTGCTCGCTGTCGGCGGCCATCGCCGCCAACCTGGCTCTCGGGGCCGGGGCGCTCGACGCCGTCGTGGCGGCCAAGGCCTACGTGCACCGGGCGCTGGCCGGGGCGGTCGGTTGGCGGCTCGGGTCCGGCCACGGGCCGATCGACCACTTCGGGTGGGCCGACGCGCCGGGGGGCCCGTCGCGGGCGCCATAGGCTCGGGCGTCATGGCCGACGCGCCCCGGCCTCCGGCAAAGAAGAACTTCTCCATGAAGCCGGCGCTCATCGTGGGCGCGCTGGCCGTGGCCATCGTGGCCAGCTTCTCGATCGGTGCCGCGCTGACCAACACCACCACCCCCCAGGCCAAGGTGCCCGACCGGCCGGCAAACGTGCCCGGGTCGAGCCTGCTGGCGGTGCCGGCCAAAGCCGGCCTGTCGGTGATCGAGACCGGGGGCGAGCCCCCGGCGAACGTCCTCGACGCCATCACCCTTCCCAAGGGGGCGGTCCGCGGCGCCTCGTCCAACCCCGGCGCCGGGTCGTCCTACGACCGTCAGGTCAGCTTCTCGGTGCACGCCTCGCAGAGCGCGGTGCTCGGCTTCTATAAGGCCGAGTTCAAGGCGCTGGGTTGGCACACCGTGACGAGCGGCCCGGCCACCAGGCGGCCGGGCAGCCAGGTGGTGGGCCAACTCCCTGGCGACGACGGCTTCTACTGGCAGCTCGGGGTGATCGTCTCGCCGAGCACCTTCTCAGCGTCGGGCACCACCGACATCACCCGGTTCACGCTGCGCATCCTCCAGGTCCAGGACCAGCTGTGAGCGGTTGGCCGGGATCACCTCGGCCAGGACGGCGTCGAGGCGCTCGCTACGGTCGGCCCCCCGGAACAACGCTGCCCACACGAAGAAGTTGATCGGGTAGATCAGATAGCCGAACCGGGTGGCCGGGGCGAAGAGGATGGCGACCAGCATGACCCAACCGGCCAGCGCGCTCACCTCGGCTGGGCAGGCCGGGGTGCGGCGGACGAGCCAGCGGACGAGCACCGCCCCGCCGAGCACGAACGCCGCGATGGGCAGCGCGTGGTGCAGGACCGGGAACGCGCTGACCAGCAGGTGGCCGGGCAACGGGCTGGCGGCCGGGGAGGCCACGCCGGCGAGGCCGAGGGGGAAGAGGATCACGTTCACCACGAACACGTGGGGGTCGTGGATCCAAAACGGCGCCACCACCGGGCCGGCCACCGCCGCCATCCCGAGGGCCATGCGTCGCGGGGCGCGCCGACCCGAGGCGTCGCGGGCCGCGAACAGGGCCAGCACCGCCAGCGGCCAGGCGGTGAACTTCATCGCCGAGGCGATCCCGAGCACGATCCCCGACCACCCGGGTTTGCGCCGCTGGGCCAGCACCATGGCCAAGAGGAGCAGGGCCACGATCGGCATGTCATCGCCGCCGGTGGCGAGCAGGAGGGCCGCGGTCGGCAGCGCGGTGAGCACCTGGAGGGTGCGGACCTTGGCCTCGCTCGGGGCCCGGGCCAGCGCCAACGCCAAGAGGACGGCAAGCAGGGTCACGCCACTGAAGGCCACCCGGGCGTCGGTGAGGCGGTGGGGAGCGTTGAGGCCGCTCGGCAGACCGAAGACCGTCATGAGCGGCAGGTACGGGTAGAAGGATTCGTAGGTCGGCTCGCCCTTCACGATCGACACCGGCTTCCCGTTCCGCACCGAGGCGTGGTACGGGTTGAGGCCCTGGTCGGCCCGTTGGCCGGCCTGCTCGACCACCGCGACCTCCGGCTGGGCGTGGGCCGCGGCGTTCCCGTCAGTGCGCCAAGCGACCTCCAAGGAGAGCGGGATGAGCGTCGCCCCGAATAGCGCGACCAGGAACAGCACCACCCGCGGCACCGACCAGTTGCGCAGGGGACGACGCTCGGCCGTCTTGGGCTGGAGCCGACCCCGGGTCCGGCGGTACCAGCCGATCCCGATCGACCCCGCCGCCGCCAGCAGGTAGGGCCCGAGGGCCAGGGTGGCCCACTGGCGGTAGAGCACGTCAGTTGACACGTAGATGGTGCACAGCGCGAAGAGGGCCGAGAGCGCGTAGACGAGCGCGTCTCCCTCCTCGGGCTCCCAGGTTCGAACCGCGGCGCCCGCCCGCTCCTTCAGGCTCTTGACCACCCGTCTCCCCGCGGCACGCCCGGCGGGACGCGCCCTCGTCCTCTCACCCAGGGTACCAGCGGGGTCTCGGCCCGGGGCGGCCTCACGGCGGGCTCCCGTCCCCGCCCGCCAGGATCTCCGCGTAGAACGCGAGCTCGGCCTGGTAGGCGGCGAGGAGGGTCTCGGCCCGTCGGAACCCGTGGGACTCGCCGGGGAAGAGGAGGGTCCGGCACTGGAGCCCCCGGGACCGCAGGGCCTCGGCCATCGAGAGGGTCTGTCCGGGTGGGACCACCGGGTCGTCCTCGCCCTGGAGGAGCAGGACCGCCCCGTCGATGTCGTCGGCGCGGCGCACCGGCGAGCGCTCGGCATAGGCGGCGGCGGCCTCGGGGAGCGGACCGACCAGGCGCTCGGTGTAACGGGACTCGAAGTCGTGGGTGCCCGACACCAGTGTGGCCAGATCGCTCACCCCGTACCACGACACCGCGGCGCAGAAGCAGTCGGAGCGCACCAGCGCGCCGAGGGCCGTCAGTCCCCCGGCACTCCCGCCACGGATGGCCATCTTTTCCCCGTCGACCCGCCCGGCGTCGGCCAGGAACCCTGCCACCGCCACGCAATCGTCGACGTCGGCCTCCCCCCACCGCCCCTCGAGGGCCTGGCGGTAGCGGCGCCCGTAGCCGGTGCTGCCGGCGTAGTCGACCGTGGCCACCGCGTACCCACGGGTGGTCAGCATCTGCACCACCGGGTCGAAGCCCGCCGTGGCGCTCGAGGTGGGCCCGCCGTGGCAGCACACGACGAGCGGGGGCGCCGCGCCCTCGGGGCCCCGCCAGCCGATGTGCACCGGGGGGTAGAACGCGGCGTGCACCGTCCCCTCGGCGGTCCCGACGCTGAGCGGTTCGGCCACCGAGACGTCCGCGCTCGCGAGGGCCCCCGGGCGGCCACCCCCGGCCACCTCCACGGCCGGCCCCCCGGCCCGGGACCACCAGAGCCCCGGGAGGGTCGTCTCGCGCTGGCCCAGCCAGGCCAGGCCCCCGCCGGTCTCGCAGAGCGAGGACACGGCCACGCACGGCTGGTCCAGGGGGACGAGCCGAGCGTCGGGCTCGAGGACCCCCACGTGGTCGACCCCGAGACGGCGCCACACGCAGCCGAGGCGGCCCTCCCCCAGGTCGACCAGGGTGTGCTGGCCGAAGGTCCACGCCGGTCCTTGGAACTCGGCCTCCAGGTCACAGCGCCGCTCGAGGCGGCCGCCCTCCATGCGCCAGGGCTGCCACCAGCCGGCTGCGTCGGCGACGAAGCACAAGGTGTCGGGTCCGGTCCAGACCGGCTGGTCGACCGACGCCCCGTCGAGGACCCCGAGACCGACCCGGACGGCACCCGAGACGCCCCGGGCCCCGAGCTCCCCCACCCACAGTTCGGTGGCGTCCCAGGGCATGTCGGGGTGGTCCCAGAGCACCCAGGCCAGGCGGCGGCGGTCGGGCGACACGGCGACCGAGCCGTAGAAGTCCCGTCCCGAGCACAACGTTGACTCGACCGGGTGCTCGGCGGCGAGGCGCACGATCGAGCGCGCCGGGGGGCCTTCGCCCAGCCGCTCGCGCACCGCCAGCACGCTGCGGTCCCCCAATGCGACCAGCCCGCCGTGGCGCCATCGCTCCTTCTCTGGGTCCTCGGGTCCCTCGGCGCCCAGAGGGACCGTCGGGCCACCGGGGACCGAGGCGAACACCCGCTGAGTCCGGTCGTCAACGAAGGCGAAGGCGCCGTCGGCGGCATCGAGGAGGCACCAGGCCCCGCCGCCGTACTCGTGCACCCGGGAGCGCACCGAGGTCCCCTCAGGCGACACGACCGCAGGCGAAGATCCCGGCCGGAGCCGCACGAGCACGCTCCGGCCACCCTCCTGCGGCCGGGCCTCGAGCCACCACAGCGAGGTGCCGTCGGACGCGAGCGCCGAGCGCGAGAGGCGTGCGCCGGCGACGTCGGCCGCCGACAGCGGCGAGGGCCAGGTGCCATAGGGCGAGGTCGGGGGCACTCCGAGCGCACCGTAGCCCTCCTAGAGTGGCTCGATGGGCGTTCGGGCATTCGTGGTGCGGCGAGACGGCGAGGACCTGCGACGCGCGGTCGAGGACCTGGCCGAGGACGAGCTCGGGGACGACCCGGTCGTCATCGAAGTCGAGTGGTCGGCCCTCAATTTCAAGGACTCGATGGTGGTGCAGCCGGGCAACCGGGTGGCCCGCACCTTTCCGTTGGTGCCCGGCGTCGACCTGGCCGGCACGATGGCCGAGAGCGCCACCCCCGCGCTGGCAGCCGGTACGGCCGTCGCGGTCCACGGCTACGACCTCGGGGTCGCCCACCACGGCGGGTTCGCCACCCGGGCCCGGGTGCCCGAGGGTTGGGTGGTGCCGCTGCCCGAGGGCGTGAGCACCCGCCAGGCGGCCACGGTCGGGACGGCCGGCTTCACCGCGGCCCTCTCGCTGCGGGGCCTGGAGCGCAACGGGCTGTCGCCTGCGGACGGGCCGGTCTTGGTCACCGGCGCGACCGGCGGCGTCGGCAGCATGGCGGTCTCGCTCCTCGCCTCCCGCGGCTACGAGGTGGTGGCCTCGACCGGCAAGGCCGCCGAGCACCCCTACCTGCGGGCGCTCGGGGCCGCCTCGGTGATCGGACGGGACGATGTGGGCGGCGACTCCGGCCGGGTACTCGGTGCCGAGCGCTGGGCCGCCGCGCTCGACTGCGTGGGCGGTCCGACGCTCTCGGCCGTGCTGCGCTCGGTCCGCTACGGCGGGGCGGTCGCCGCGACCGGCCTGACCGGTGGAGCCGAGTTCACCTCGACCGTCTACCCCTTCATCATCCGCGGCGTCACCCTGGTCGGCATCGACTCGGTGCTCACGCCCATCGCCGAGCGCCGAGCGGTCTGGGCCACGGTGGCCTCGGACTTTCCGGCGGCACGGGTCGAGGCGATGGTCGAACGCGAGATCGGGTTGGAGGGGATCAGCGCGGCGCTCGACGACCTTGCGCGCTCGGCGGTCCGAGGCAAGGTCCTGGTCCGACCGGACCGTTAGGCGCCGGCGATCGGCGGGAAGACCGGCCCACCGGCGGCGGGATCCGCTCAGGTGGCGAAGTCCTCCGGCTTGATCTCCTTCAAGAACTCGTGGAACTGGCCGATCAACTCCTCGGGCGGCGGTTCCTCGTCGTCCTCGTCATCGATGCTCTCGGGGGCGAGCACGATGCCCTCGGCGTCCATCAGCTCGTCGGAGACGAACAGTGGGCTCCCGGTCCGCACCGCCACCGCGACCGCGTCGGAAGGCCGGCTCGATACCACGGTGACGTCGTTGCCGCGTCGCAACCGGAGTTCGGCGTAGTAGGTGGAGTTCTCCAGTTCGGTGATCACCACGCGCTCGATCTCGACGTCGAGGGACATGAGGACGTCGCGCAAGAGGTCGTGGGTCATGGGGCGCGGCATCGTGACCCCCTGGAGGGCGTACGCGATCGACGCGGCCTCGGGGGTGCCGATGAAGATCGGCAGGGTGCGTCCTTCGCCGTCGGTCTCCTGCAGGAGGAGCACCGGGGTGTTGGACTGCAAGTCGACTCTGACTGCCCTCAGTCGCACCTCGACCATGCACGCAATGTAGCGCCCGAGCCTTCGCCGCCGCCCGTCGGAGTCGACGGCGTTAGCGGCCCTCGTGGTCGTGGTGCTAGCCGCCCAGGTGGTGCCGCAAGGCCCGTCGCAGCAGGCCAGCACGCAGGGTCTGGCCGAGACGAGACAGCTCGGCGGCCGTCTCCACCGCCCGCTGCCTGGCCTCGGGGTTGCGCTGCCTGAGCAGAGGCGTCACCACCTGTTCGATCAGCCCGAGCTCCCGGTCCACGGCGTTGCGGAAGAGCCGCAGGTGGCGGGGCTCGATGCCGAAACGGCCGAAGTCGGCGACCAGTCGGGCCACGGCCAGGCCCTCCTCGTCGTAGTAGAGGGCACCCCCCACGACCAGGGGCTCGATCAGCCCGAACCCCTCGATGGCGGCCACCTCGATCGCCCCGAGGCCGCTCGCGGCGCACAGCTCGTCGAGGGTGAGGCTGGCCCCGACCTCCGAGGGAGGCGTCTCGGCACGCCGTGGGGCCGGGGTGGGTGGCTCGGGCTCGGTGGCCGGGGCGGGTGGCTCGGGCTCGGCGGCCGGAGCCGAGGGCTCGGCTCGTGCCGACGCCCGCTCGGCGCTCGGCCGGGGCGTCGTCGCGTTCGTGGCCCGGACGTCGCGACCGAGCGCCGCGGTCTTTCGACGCCAGTCGTCGTCCCGCTCCGCCTCGTGGCCGTCGGCCTGACGAGCCGCCGCGACGACACCGACCTCGCGGCGCTCCTCCTCGGGCGAGGTCGACGGCTCGGACCCGTCAGGTTCCCAAGCCTCGGTGTCGTCCTCGATCACCGTTGGTGCATCCTCAGTCTCTTCCTCGACGAGGTCGTCGAGATCCACGGGCCCGTCCAGGTCGTCGAAGTCTGAGATGTCCCCGCCGTTTGAGACGAGACGATCCCGGATGACTTTGAGCGGCAAGAAGTGCTCACGCTGCTGGCGCAGGACCCAGCGGAGGCGGTCCACGTCGTGCTCGTAGAACTTGCGGTAGCCCGACGGCGAGCGTTCCGGATCGACGAGCCCCTGGCTCTCCAGGAACCGGATCTTGGAGATGGTGATGTCGGGGAACTCCTGGCGCAAGAGACTGAGGACGTCGCCGATCGACAGGTAGGTGCGGGTGCTCACTCGTCCCCCGCCACCAGGTAGACGAGCTTGAACTTGCCGATCTGGACCTCGTCACCGCCGACGAGGCGCTGTTCTTCGATCCGCTCCCGGTTGACGTAGGTGCCGTTCAACGAGCCGTCGTCTCGGATCACCACCGAGCCGTCGTCCTGCCGCTCGAGCTCGGCGTGGCGACGCGACACCGTGATGTCGTCGAGGAAGATGTCGCTGTCGGGGTGCCTTCCCGCCCTGGTCAAGGGCTTGTCGAGCGGGTAGCGGGTGCCGACGCTCGGGCCCCGCTTCACGACGAGAACGCCCTGGCCCCGCGGGACCTCGACCAGGGTGACGGTCGGTTCCTCGTCGGGCGATTCACCGTGCTCGTCGACCGGCTGCAGGGTGATGGTGGTCTCGGATGCGTCGTGGTGGAGGGCGGTGCCACAAGACGAGCAGAAATTCACCCCCGAGGGGTTCCGGTGCCCGCAGTTGTGGCAGAACACCCCCAGTACGGTAGTCGGTTCTCCGACCCCGGTCTCTGGTCCGATTCGGCGATCTCGGCCCCGCTCGGCCAGCGCGGCGGAGGGGCTCACGACTCGATGAGCTGGCGGTAGGCGGCCGCGTCCAAAAGACGGTCGATCGAGGCGAGGTCGGTGAGCTCGAGCTCGCAGATCCACCCCTCGCCATAGGGATCCTCGTTGAGCCGTTCCGGCGCGTCCGAGAGCGCCGCGTTCACCTCGACCACCCGTCCGCTGACCGGCGCGTAAAGCTCCGACACCGACTTGGTGGACTCGACCTCCCCCAGCTGCGCGCCGGCCTCCACGACCGTGCCCACCTCGGGCAGGTCGACGAAGACGACGTCGCCCAGCGCGTCCTGGGCGTAATCGGTGATACCGACCCGAACCCGTGAACCCTCGAGGCGGGCCCATTCGTGGTCGTTGGAGTAGCGCAGTTCGTCGGGCACCATCACGGCGAGCGACCCTACCGGAGATGCCCGGACCGCTTCACGGCCGGTGCTCAGGCCGAGGTGTCGGCGGTCAACCCCTCGATCAGCCCCACGTACTCGGCCGCCCGGGCCTCAGCCCCTTGCCGGCTCACCCCCTCGGCCCAGATGTGGGTGACTGGATGCTCGGGGTCCGGCAGCACCAGGGCCCAGCCGTCGGGCTCGACCACCTTGATCCCGTCCACCAGGACCGTCGGGCGGCCCGACAGCGCCTCGACCAGGCTCCGCATGACCAGGCCCTTGGACTCCCAGGCGGTCGGCACGGTCCGGTGGGTGACATGGGCGCTCGGGAGCGAGGCCACCAGCTTGGACAACGGCTCCCCACGACGGGCCAGCAGGTCGACCAGCATCACCACCGTGGCGGTGGCGTCGTAGGCGGGGAGGAAACGCGGCCAGATGAAGCCACCCGACTGGCTGGCGGCGAAGGCCACGCCGGGCCAAGCGGCGAGTTCCATGAGGTTGGCCGAGGAGAGCTTGGCGTAGGTGATGGTGGCGCCGGCCTCCTCGCAGATCCTCGCCGCCGCGTCCGGCACCGACACCGGCAGGACCACCCGCGCGTTGGGCTCGTTCGCCGTCACCAATTGGAGCAGCACGAGGAGCGCCTGGTCGTCGCTCAGCACCGCCCCTTGATCGTCGACGATGGTGAGGTGCTCCCCGTCGGCGTCGACCACCGCACCGAGCTGGCTGCCCGAGGCCCGCACCAGCTCGGCTACTCGCAGGGCGTTGGCGCTGCGGTCGACCGAGATCATGCCGGCGGTGTGGGCGAAGGGATTCACCACCAACACGTCGGCATCGATCTTCGCCAACACGTTGGGCATCACGAAGCTGGCCGAGCCGTAGGACAGGTCGAGCACCAGCTTCACACCCGGCGCCCGGACGTCTTGGGGAGGGACCGAGGCGACCAGGTCGGCCGTGTACTGCTCGACGGCGCGCGCCGGGAAGTCGATGTCACCGATCTCGGGAGCGAGCACCCGGCGGAACTCCTCCCGGTAGTACATCCGCTCGATCTTGCGCTGAGTGTTCTCGTCGATGTCGAGACCCTCGGCGTCGAAGAGCCGGATCACCACCGACTGGGGGTCGTCCGCGGCCAGACGTACCGTCATCCCGCCCCGGCTCGGGGTGTTGCGGATGTGGTGGCGCACCACCGGCACGGTGGCCACCTCGAGGTCGCCGACGTTCACCCCGGCCGCGTTGCAGCCGACCATCATGGCCCGCTTTAGCATTCGGGCCGTCCTCGAGGTGTCGCGCGACGCGGTGATCGATGCCCCCCGGCCGAGCGTGGACACCCAGGCCATGGAGAGCCGGACCGCAAGCTCGGGGTGGATGTCGACGTTGGCGATGCCCCGGACGCCGTCGCGCCCGAACAACGAGCGCGAGCCTCGGGACTCCCAGACGATCGACGAGTTCACCAGGGCTCCGGCCTCGACCACCTTGAACGGGTACACCTTCACCCCGGCTCGGACCTCGGCCCCGGCCCCGATGCGACAGCTCTCCCCAAGCACCGCTCCGGGTTCGCAGCGCGAGTGCTCCCGTAGATCACAGGCCCGGGCGACCGCCGCCCCCTCGACCCGAGCCCCGGACCCGACGTAGCAGTTGTTGCCGAGGACCGAGTGGCGGACCTCGGCGGCGTCAGCGATCCGGACGTTGTCGCCCAGGGTCGCGTACTGGCCGAGGGTCGCGCCCGGGCCGACCGAGCAGTTGTCCCCGATGATGGCCGGCCCCTCCACCATGGCGCTCGGGTCGATGGTGGAGCCCTTCCCGAGCCACACCCCCGGCCGGAGCTGGAAGCCGTCCACCTCGACGAGGACCCGGCGGTCCAGCACGTCGTTGTGGGCCTTCAGGTAGGCCTCGGTCGTCCCGACGTCCTCCCAGTACCCCTTGGAGATGCAGCCGTAGATCGGCTTCTGCGCCTCCAGCACCGCCGGGAAGACTTCCCCGGAGAAATCCGAGGCGCCCTCGCTCGGGATGAAGTCGAAGATCTCCGGCTCCAGCACGTAGATGCCGGTGTTGATGGTGTCGCTGAACACCTGGCCCCAGGTCGGCTTCTCCAAAAACCGCTCGACCGACCCGTCTTCGCTCGTGATGACGATCCCGAACTCGAGCGGGTTGGGGACCGAGTGCAGGCCCAGGGTGGCGAGGGCACCCCGTTGCTCGTGGAAGTCGACGATCGCCCCCAAATCGACGTCGGTCAGCACGTCGCCGGAGATCACGAGGAACCGCTCGTCGAGCTCGTCGCGGGCGTTCAGCACCGACCCCGCCGTGCCGAGGGGGGTCTCCTCGGTGGCGTAGACCATCCGCACCCCGAGTTCCGAGCCGTCGCCGAAGTACGAACGCACGGCGTTGGCCATGAAGGCCACGGTCACGACGATCTCCTCGAAGCCGTGCCGACGTAGGAGGAGGACGACATGCTCCATGAGCGGGCGATTGGCCATCGGCAGCATCGGCTTCGGTTGATTCGAGGTCAGCGGCCGCAGACGGGTCCCCTCGCCACCGGCCATGATCACCGCCTTCACGCCGACACCTCCGTGCGCTCGTCTTCGGGGGCTCCTCGACCGAGGCGCCCGGCCCGCAACGCCGCTCTGGCCGGGCCGAGGTAGGCGGCCGCGGCGACCCAGGCGAGGGTGAGGCCGGCCCCGCCGGCCACCCAGGCGAAGATCCGCATCCCCTCCTGCCACGACGCCGTGCCGTGACCGATGAGGAAGGCCGGGTACGCGGACATCAGGGCGAAGGTCCCGGCCTTGCCGACCCACAGCACGTCGATGCGCGCCGCCCCGAGAGCCGCCAGGACCAGAACCACCCCGCCGACGAGCGCCTCTCGGCTGAGGGTGAGCACCCCGAACCACACCGGGACTGCCCCGTGGACGATGATCACGATGACCGCCGTGCCGACGAGGAGCCGGTCGGCGAGCGGGTCCAGCACCTTGCCCAGGGTCGAGACCTGGTGGAAGCGGCGGGCCACGAAGCCGTCGATCCAATCGGTGGCGCCGAGGACCGCGAGCAGGATGGCGGCGGGACCCTGGTCACCGACGCCAAAGACCAGCCAGACGAAGACGGGCAGGCACGCCAGCCGGACCACCGAGATGAGGTTGGGGACGGTAAGGATCGCGCTCTCGTCGTTGGCACCGCCAAGCTCGGTGCCGACCGACGTGGACCCCACGACCCGATTCTACGATCGACGGCTCCGGCCGGCCCGGACGACGGCTGGGCGGTCATGACCTGCGATCCCGCTGTGTCAGCATGGGAAGCCATGTCTCGCTTCGCCCCCTTTCGCGGGCTCCGCTACGACCCCTCCGTGGTCCCCCTGGCCCAGGCCATCGCCCCTCCCTACGACGTCATCGAGCCGGCCGAGCGGGTGCGGCTAAGCACCCGGTCCTCGTTCAACTCGGTCCACCTGGAGCTCCCTGAGGCGGACCTGCGGGCCAGAGTCGACCGCTACCAGGTCGCCGCCAGACTGTTGACGCTGTGGCGCGGCCAGGGGGTCCTCGTCTTGGAAGAGGAGCCCGCCTTCTACCTGTACCGGATGACCGCGGAGGGTCGCTCCACCCTCGGGGTCATCGGCGCCCTCGGCCTGCCTGCCGAGGGCGAGGAAGGACAGGTCCTGCCGCACGAGGAGACCCTGCCCAAGGCGCGCACCGACCGCCTCGACCTGCTGCGGGCGACCCAGGCCAACCTCTCCCCCATCTGGGGCCTCTCGCTCGCCACCGGACTGTCGGGGGTGCTCGAACCGGCGGGTGACCCCGAGATCGACGTCCACGACGACGACGGGGTCCGCCACGAGCTCTGGGTGGTCGGGGCCTCCCGGGTCGAGGCCATCGGCGCGGCCGTCGGTGCCGAGCCGGTAGTGATCGCGGACGGGCACCACCGCTACGAAACCGCCCGTACCTACCAGCGCGAGGTCCGCGCCGAACGGGGCGACGCGCCCGGCGATCACGACTGGGTGATGGCCCTGGTCGTCGAGCTGTCCGACGAGCAGCTCTCGGTCCGGCCCATCCACCGGGTGGTGAACGGCCTCGCCAACCCCGACGAGCTCCTCAAGGCCTTCGGCCAGTGGTTCGACCTGGTTCGCGCCGGCGAGGGGACCGACCGGGTGGTCGGTGCACTCGGGGAGTCCGGGTCACTGGCCGTGGTGAGCGCCGGGGGCGCCTGGCTGCTCACGCCCCGGCCCGAGGCCTACGAGGCGGCCCACAGCGACCTCGACTCGAGCCTCGTGGCCCTGGCGCTCGAGGGGGTCCCGGGGGCCCAGACCACCCACCGGCACAGCTGGCAGGAGGCGACGGCGTCGGTCAGGAACGGCGACGCGCAGGTGGCGGTCCTGCTGCGGGCGCCGACGGTCGCCCAGATCTCGACCTGGGCCCACGAACAGCGGCGCATGCCGCCGAAGACGACCTACTTCAGCCCCAAGCCGCGCACCGGGATGGTGATCCGCCCGCTCGGGACCTGATCCCGCTACTCGATCGTCCAGGTCGATCCGGAGCGGAGCAGAGCTTCGAGGTCCCCCGCGCCCGCTCGCTCCTGGGCCCGAACGATCTGGCGCGACATCTCCTCGCCGTACTCGGGATGCTCGACCGCCCGGAACACGCCGATCGGCGTCGGCTCGTGGGGGCCGGAGGCCAGCCGGGACAGGGCGAAGGCGAGACCGGGGTCTTCGCGCACCTCATCGTGGACCACCAACGCTCCCTCGCCGACCTCGGCCACCTCCACCATTTCGAGGTGGCCGTCGCTGCGCTGCACGACCCCGCGCTCGAGGTCGGCGCCGAAGCGGATGGGCTCCCCGTGGACCAGCGGGATCAGCATCGAGGCGCGGGCGTCCCGGGAGGTGATCTTCTCGAACGCCCCGTCGTTGAAGACGTTGCAGTTCTGGTACACCTCGACGAACGCGGCCCCCTTGTGGTCGTGGGCGCGACGGAAGGTTTCCTGCATGTGCCCGCGGTCCATGTCGTGGGTCCGGGCGACGAACGTCGCTTCGGCCCCGATGGCCAGGCTGATCGGGTTGAACGGGGTGTCGATCGACCCGAAGGGCGTCGACTTGGTCACCTTGGAGATCTCCGAGGTCGGCGAGTACTGGCCCTTGGTCAGTCCGTAGATCTGGTTGTTGAACATGAGGATGGTCATGTTCACGTTGCGGCGCAACGCGTGGATGAGGTGGTTGCCGCCGATCGACAGGGCGTCGCCGTCGCCGGTCACGATCCAGACGTCCAAATCGGGCCGTGTGGTGGCCAGGCCGGTGGCGATGGCCGGGGCCCGACCGTGGATGGAGTGCATCCCGTAGGTGTTCATGTAGTAGGGGAACCGCGCCGCGCACCCGATGCCCGAGAGGAACACGGTGCTCTCGCGACGCACCCCTAGGTCGGGTAGGAGCATCTGCACCGCCGCCAGGATCGAGTAGTCCCCGCATCCCGGGCACCAACGAACCTCCTGGTCGCTGGTCCAGTCCTTGCGGGTGGTGACGGGAATGGCCGTCATAGCGTGCCTCCGATCAGCTTCACGATCGCGTCCTCGATCTCGGCCGCCCTGAACGGCACGCCCTGGACCTTGTTGAGGGAGTGGGCGTCGACCAGGTACTCGGCCCGCACCAGCTTGCTCAACTGACCCAGGTTGACCTCGGGAACGAGGACCTTGGGGTACCGCGCCAGAACCTCACCCAGGTTCAGGGGGAAGGGGTTGACGAAGTCGAGATGGGCCTGGGCCACCTTCAGACCCCGGCCCCGGACCCGGCGGACGCCGGCCGTGATCGCCCCGTAGGTCGATCCCCAGCCGAGCACCAGGACCTCGGCCCCGTCCTCGTGGTCCACCTCGACGTCGGGGAGCACCTTGGCGATGCCGGCGATCTTGTTGGCCCGCCAGTGCACCATCGCCTCGTGGTTCGCAGGGTCGTAGGACACGTTCCCGGTCAGATCGGCCTTCTCCAGCCCACCGATGCGGTGTTCCAGCCCGGGTACCCCGGGAGGCGCCCAAGGCCGGGCCAGGGTCTCGGGATCGCGGACGTAGGGCAGGAACGTGGGAGTCCCGTCCTCGTCGACGTGGTTCGGCTCGCTGGCGAACGCCGGGTCGATGGGCGCGATGGTCGAGAGATCGGGCAGCCGCCAGGGCTCGGCCCCGTTGGCCAGGTAGCCATCGGACAGCACGATCACCGGGGTGCGGTAGGTGACGGCCAACCGGACGGCCTCGATGGCCGCCTCGAAGCAGTGGGCCGGGGTCCTCGGCGCCACGATCGGGACCGGGGCTTCGCCGTGGCGGCCGTACATGGCGTGGAGGAGATCGGCCTGCTCGGCCTTGGTCGGCAGACCGGTCGACGGACCGCCTCGCTGGACGTCGACCACGATCAAGGGGAGCTCAAGGTTCACGGCCAGGCCGACCGTCTCGGACTTGAGGTCGAGGCCCGGTCCGCTCGTGGTCGTCACCCCCAAGGAGCCACCGAAAGCCGCGCCGAGGGCCGAGCCGACGCCGGCGATCTCGTCCTCGGCCTGGAAGGTGCGCACACCGAAGTCCTTGCGGCGTGACAGCTCGTGCAAGATGTCCGACGCCGGGGTGATCGGGTAGCTCCCGAGGAACAACGACAACCCGGCCAGGCGAGCGGCCGCGAGGAGGCCCCAGGCGAGGGCCTGGTTCCCCGTGATCTGGGTGTACTCGCCAGGCTCGAAGGGGGCCGCCCGCACCTCGTAGTTGGAGGTGAACAGCTCCGCCGTCTCGCCGAAGTGGTAGCCAGCCCGGAAGGCCCGCGTGTTGGCCTCGGCGACGGGGTTGTCCGACCCGAAGCGGGCGGTGATCCACTCGAGCGTCGGTTCGATCGGCCGGGTGTAGAGCCAGCTGATCAGGCCAAGAGCGAAGAAGTTCTTCGACCGTTCGGCATCACGGGGCTTCACCCCGGCCTCTTTGCACACCTCCTGGGTGAGCGAGGTCATCGGGACCTCGTACACCGTGTAGGCCGAGAGCGAACTGTCGGTCAAGGGGTTGCCGGAGTACCCGGCCTTGGCCAGGCTGCGATCGTCGAAGGCGTCGATGTTGACGATGAGGGTCGCGCCCGCCGGGACGATGCCGATGTTCGCTCGCAGCGCCGCCGGGTTCATCGCCACCAGCACGTCGGGGGCGTCGCCCGGAGTCAGGATGTCGCGGTCGGCGATGTGGACCTGGAACGCCGAGACCCCGGCCAGCGTGCCGGCCGGGGCTCGGATCTCGGCTGGGAAGTCCGGGAAGGTGGAGAGGTCGTTGCCGAGCAGCGCGCTCGAGGTGGTGAAGCGGTCCCCTGTGAGCTGCATCCCGTCGCCCGAGTCGCCGGCGAATCGGATGACCACCCGCTCGAGCCGCTCGGTGTCCCGTTTAGTTCCGGTTGCCACTGGATCTAGCCTTTCTTTTGGTGTCGGCGCGCCACGCGGAGTCGGACGGCGTTTCCCCCAAACCCAGCGGCGCCAGGGCAATCCGATGGCCGGCCCATGACTGTTTTGTTTCGATTCGTTAGCCAGCATACCGCCGAGTGCGAGGGACCCCTCGACCACGATCGCCCCGTTCAGGGGGTCCGATCCGGGAGGCGACGGTCGCTCGGTGACCGACTTAGGGTGGACGTCGTGACGGCACGAGCGCCGTCAGCCCAGGTCGAAGGAGTGGCCGTGAACCAGGAGCAACTCGACAAGATCCGGTCCGCCGATGGGTTCGTGGCCGCCCTGGACCAGAGTGGCGGGAGCACCCCCCGGGCGCTCGAGCATTACGGAATCGCCAGGGACGCCTACTCGAACGACGACGAGATGTTCGACCTCATCCACGCGATGCGGGTCCGCATCATCGCCAGTCCGAGCTTCAGCGGCGACCGGATTCTGGCAGCGATCCTCTTCGAGGGGACAATGGACCGCCAGATTGAGGGGATCGACTCTCCGAGCTACCTGTGGGGAACCAAGCGCGTGGTCCCGATCCTTAAGGTGGACAAGGGCCTGGCCGAAGAGTCCGACGGCGTCCAGATCATGAAGCCGATTCCCGGCCTTGACGAGCTCCTCGAGCGGGCACTGGCCAAAGGCGTGTTCGGCACCAAGATGCGCTCGGTCGGCCGGTTGGCCGACGAGCGGGGCATCAAGAACCTGATCGATCAGCAGTTCGAAATCGCGACCCAGATCCTGGCCGCCGGGCTGGTGCCGATCATCGAGCCCGAGGTCGACATCCACAGCCCGCAGAAGGTTGGGGCCGAGGAGCTCCTGCGGTCGGCCATCCACGAGCACCTCGGCGCACTGAGGCCAGACCAGTCGGTGATGCTCAAGCTGACCCTCCCCGACGTCGATGACTTCTATGCCGAACTGGTGAAGCACCCGAACGTGCTCCGGGTGGTGGCGCTCTCGGGTGGCTACACGAGGGACGAGGCCAACGCGCTCTTGGCCCGGAACCACGGCGTCGTCGCCAGCTTCTCCCGCGCATTGACCGAGGGGCTCTCGGCCAACCAGTCCGACGACGAGTTCAACGCCCTCCTCGACGCCTCGATCGCCAGCATCTTCGGGGCGTCCACGGTGAAGGCACCCTAGCCATCACCTCCAGATCACCGGCTTGTATCACTGAGGTAAGCCACTTCCAGGAGTGGTGGGCCACCTACGGTGGTCTCGGGAGGAACCTCGGCGGTGACGCATTTCGGCTGGGCTTCGGGCTCGTGAAAGAGATCGTCG
>DAHUZS010000141.1 GCA_027315045.1 Acidimicrobiaceae bacterium | reverse complement strand
TCGCCGCGCACGCCGCGGTACCCGCCCCGGGTGGTGTCGGCGCTCGAGCTGTGCTGGCGGGCGGCCCGGACGCCGGCGGGCAAGCGGCTCGCTCCGATGCTCTGCGTCCTCGTCCCCCTGCTCCGCCGGGACGGCGAGCTGACCTCACCGATGCGGAGGCCGACCTCCTCGTGGCCATGAGCCCGGCCACCATCGACCGGCGCCTGGCCGGGGCCAAGGTGCTCGCCGGGTTCCGGGGGGTGAGCCATACCAAGCCCGGCTCCCTGCTCAAGACCCAGATCCCCGTCCGGACCTGGGCCGGTTCACTATGGCCACAGCCAGTTCTGCCACCTGTTCCGGGCCTGGCAGGCCAAGGCGGACGTCGTCATGGACCAGGACCACCGTGCCGGAGAGAAGGCGTTCTGCGACTTCTCCGGACTGCGTCTCCCGCTCTACGACGCGAGCACCGGCGCGCTGGCCTTCGAGGCCGAGCTCTACGTTCACCTCACCCCTCAGGACGGAGGTGGGTAGACGGCGACGAGCAGCCGCATGAGCTTGGGGAACAGTGGGGTGAAGCGCCCCGTGCCCCACTCGAGATCGGGTTCGTTGGCGAACGCCTGACTCAGGACCCCGATGATCAGCGTGGAGACCAGGAAGACCGCTTCATCGGAGTCGGCACCAGGCCCGAGTTGGCCGGCTGTCACGGCGTCGACCAACGCGGCGCGCTGGATGTCGATCATCTCCCGGCTGATGGCCATCGCCGAATGCGAGGGTTCGAATTTCGGAACAGGACGCCAGAACAGCAGCTCGGCCACCGCGCGGTTGGCCAGCAACCAGCGCCCACTCGCCTCGAGGCCGGCGACGAGCGCATCGAGTCCGGGATCGGCGGTGGCCATGGCGTCGCGCATGACTTCCAGGTGCATGGTCTGACCCCGCAGGAAGAGCTCGTCGTAAATGGCCATGAGCGAGGGGAAGTACTTGTAGATCGAGGGGGGCTGGATGCCGAGCCGCCTCGCCACCTCCGACAGGCTCAGCCCGTTCACGCCCTCCTCGGACATGATGGCCACGGCGATGTCGAGGATCTCGTCGATGGTCTCCTGCCGTCGGCGGGCTCGGCGGTCCGCCGGAGGCATGGCGGCCGCCTCCGAGCTGGTCGTCCTCGTCATTGTCTGCACTATAGCATAAAAGAGTCTTGACAGCATTAGCTAATGGTATTAGCTTTCTGTTCCATGAGGACTGCGCCGATCGATGGAGGAGACATGGCCGAGACGAGCACGCGGTGGTGGCTGACGCAGGACTGCACCGAGACCGTCATCGCTGCGTCACCCGAGCGCATCTACGCACTGGTCGCCGACCTGCCCCGGATGGGGGAGTGGAGCCCGGAGTGCCAGCGGGTGGAGTGGTCGGACGGCTCCGCCGACCCTGTCGTGGGGGCGACGTTCCTCGGACACAACGTCGGGGGACCGGCCAACCTGATGAAGTGGTCCCGGCAGGGCCGGGTGCTGACGGCCGAGCCGGGTCGCGAGTTCGCCTTCGTCACCGAGGAGGGCGGGCGCGACTCCACCGAGTGGCACTTCCGGTTCGATCGGATCGAGGGTGGTACCCGGGTCGTCGAGTCCTACCTGGTGCGATGGATCCCGCTGTGGGCCCGGATCGTGGACGTCCCGACCAACCGGGCTCGCGAACTGAGGGACAGCATGGACCACACGCTCGACCGGCTCAAGACGGCCGCCGAAAGGGCCATCGCGCCAGAGGTGACGTCGTGACGACCGAGCTGGCGCCCGCCGCCTTCCTGGTAGGCCCCGACGAGGGCGAGGGGGTCTGGTTCGCAGACAGCCTGCTCAGCTACAAGGTGACCGGCGACGAGACGCACGGACAGCTCGCCCTGGCCGAGGTCCGTGCACCCCGCGGGTCGGGGTCGCCCGTCCACACGCACCGCCACGAGGACGAGGCCTGGTACATCCTCGAGGGGGCGTTGACGTTCTGGCTGGGTGAGGAGTCCCGCACGGCCACCACCGGCGATTTCGTCTTCGGCCCCCGGGGTGTTCGCCACCGGTTCCGCGTCGACTCCGAGATGGCCCGATTCCTCATCCTCGTCACTCCGGCCGGGTTCGAGGACTTCACCCGAGCGTGCGGCCGGCCGGCGATGGCCAGGACCCTTCCGCCTCCCGACCTGTCCCCCCGCAGCGAAGGAGAACTCGTCGCCGCAGCCCTACGGCACGGCATCGACATCACTTCGCCGTAGGCGTCAGACCACCCGTCCAACCGGTCCCATGGGACCGACCCTGGGCGAAGCCATGCCCGATGCACCCCGTTCCGTGACCATCCGATCGATCAACGCCAAGGAGCCCTTCATGATCACCACCTACAAGGCAGCACCGGACATCGACGTCCTGACCACGAACTTCCCCATCCCCGGCCTCGGCCAACTCGCCATCAACGCCTTCGTGCTCCAGGGGGACGTCCCCATTCTGGTCGACACCGGTCCGGTCGTCGAACGTGAGAGTTTCATGACGGCACTCAAGTCGGTCATCGACCCGGCTGACCTCCGTTGGATCTGGCTCACCCACACCGACGGCGACCACATCGGAGCCCTCGGCCAACTACTCGCCGAGTACCCCGACCTCAAGGTCATCACCACGTTCCTGGGTGTCGGCATCATGAGCGTGTCCGATCCGCTGCCGATGGACAGGGTCCACCTCGTCAACCCCGGGCAGAGCCTCACGCTCGGCAGCCGTACCCTCGCCGCGTTCAGGCCCCCGACCTTCGACAA
>DAHUZS010000131.1 GCA_027315045.1 Acidimicrobiaceae bacterium | reverse complement strand
CCATCGTTGACGGACGCTGGGGAGGCAGGCATCTCTTCGAGCTCAAGCCTCTCGTGTTACTCGGAATGATCTCGTATGGTGTCTACCTTTGGCATTTGCCGATCTTCTTCGCCATCCGGTATTACGGGCCACATTGGAATGACATCGTCAAAGTCGTGGTCGCAATCGGGGCCACTCTCAGTCTGTCCATTGCGTCGTGGTTCCTGATCGAACGACCCTTCATGCGGATGAAGAGCCGACGCGTCAAGGTGGACCGACCACAGAATGCCTGACCCGGTCAGCACGACAGGCTTCGCTCGTCATGGTCGTCCGCCTGCCGCTGGCCGGCATGACTCGATCCATTCTCTATCGACTCGGGCTAGTCGCGATCGGCCCCTCTTGTGCCGTCCGCCGCTCGGGACGGCGACGGTATCGAGGCACCGTCGAACCCGCCGCACGAGACTCCCGTCGAGCCGGCTACTCCCCGAGGAACCAGTGTGAGGCCCGGTTGGTGTACTCCCCCACCGGGACGGTCCGTGCCGACTGA
Organism: Acidimicrobiaceae bacterium; assembly: GCA_027315045.1. GTDB lineage: Bacteria > Actinomycetota > Acidimicrobiia > Acidimicrobiales > RAAP-2 > Palsa-461. Next base: position 22,167 of record DAHUZS010000131.1, on the reverse strand, counting down.
CTGAGGCGGCGAAGGGCCCGGCGGCGCTGCTCCAGGGTGGTGAGGATGAAGAGCCCGAGGAGGACGAGGACCGTGCCTGCCACCAGCAACGGCGTGATGTCGGCTCCGGTGAAGGGGAGCTGGCTGCTCGAGTTGGCGCTGGTGAAGGGGAGCTGGCTCGGACCCTGCCCACCGGCTCCGCCGGACGTGCCGCCGCCCCCCGAACCGGTCGAATTGCCGGTGAAGGGGAGGACGGTGGTGGCCTTGGTCTGGACCGTGGTCGACGTGGTGGACGACGGGGTGGTCGTGGTCGTGGAGGAGGGGGTGGTGTCGATGTGGTGCTTGCGACCGAACTTGAGCTTGTACGGCGGACCGACCAACACGTCGGCCTGGATGATGCCGGAGAAGTTGGCCGGGTAGTCAACGGTCAGGGTGCCCGACGTTCCGACGGCATAGCCCACCGTCGGCTGGCCAGGCACGTTCGGCTCGTTCACGAACAGCATCCACTCGCAGCCCGTGTGGGTCCCCGGACACGGCGGGGTGGGGATGATCAAGGACACGCTGTCGGTCCCGAATTGGAGGATCGGATTCGTAGAGGGTGCGCTCGACCCCGCGGCGAATGCCGTCCCTGCGCTCAGCAGGGTGACCCCGGCCACGAGACAAACCGCCGCCGCGATCGAGAGCCAGCGGTGTGCGCCATGTCGTCGCCCGTTGTCCATGTTCGTCCCAGCCTCGCTGTTAGCCCGTCATCCGTCCGACCCGGATACCCAACCGACGACCCGCTGAAACACCTGCATCCACGTCCCCGTGGTCGCACGCCGGACTGAGCACCACGACCGAGTATGCCAGCGGGGCGCGCGTCCCGGCACGGGTTATGACGGGGAGCGATCAGGCGGTGACGCTTCGTGGTGGAACGGGCCTATCCAGGACACCTTCAGGCCTCGGACCGCCCTCCGGTGCTCTCAGCTGTGGCCAGTGCAGCCAGCACCAGATCGACCGCCTCGTCCGGCGGGGTGCGGGCGTCGACGGTGAGCTCGGGCTCCTCGGGGGGCTCGTAGGGATCGTCGATACCGGTGAAGGACGGCAGCGTCCCGGTCTGTGCCCGCGCGTAGAGTCCCTTCGGATCCCGAGCGGCGCACAGCTCGGCCGAGGCCGACAGGTACACCTCGACGAAGGGAACCCCCGCCCGTTCGTGCACCTCGCGCGCACGCCGGCGCGAGCGCGCGTACGGGCTGATGAGCGCCACCACGGCCACCACCCCGGCATCGGCGAAGAGGCAGGCCACCTCGCCGGCCCGACGCACGTTCTCCTCACGGTCCTCGCGGCTGAAACCGAGGTCACCGTTGAGACCGGACCGGAGGTTGTCCCCGTCCAGCCGGTAGGCGGGACGACCGGCGGCCACCAAGCGCTCCTCCACCGCTGATGCCACCGTCGACTTCCCCGAACCGGACAGCCCGGTCAGCCAGATGGTCGCCCCCCGTGCACCGAGCGCCGCCGAGCGCTCGGTGCGGGTGACCTGGCCCTCATGCCAGGTCACGTCGGGTGAGGACGGCTCGCTCACCACGACCTCGGTCGGACGGTCCCGGTCGGTTCCGTCCCGGTCGGTTCCGTCTCAGTCGGGTCCGTGCAGCATGCCTGCACCGACCGTCACGTTGGTGGCCTCGTCGGCCAGGATGAACGAACCGGTCTGCCGGTAGCGCCGGTAGCTGTCGAAGTAGAGCGGCTGGGTCACCCGGAGGCTGAGCCGACCGACCTCGTTGAGTCCGAGGGACGCCGCCCCCTCGTCGCGGTGCAGGGTGTTCACGTCCAAGCGGTAGTGGACGTCGCGCACCACTGCCCGGACCCAGCGCGTCGTGTGCTTCAGGTTGAGGAAATCACCGGCCGCGACGGTTCGATCGGTCATCCAGGCCACCATGGCGTCGAGGTCCTGGCCGACAGTCGGCTGGTTGTGCGGCCGACAGATGAGGTCCCCGCGCGACACGTCGATGTCGTCGGCCAGGCGCACGGTCACAGACATCGGGGGGAACGCCTCGTCGACCGGCCCGTCGAAGCTGTCGATGCCGGAGACCGTCGTCGTCAGCCCCGACGGCAGCACCATCACCTCGTCACCCGCCCGGAACACGCCCCCGGCGATCCGTCCGGCATAGCCGCGGTAGTCCGGGCGGCTCGTGGTCTGGGGACGCACGACCCACTGGACGGGCAACCGCGGATCGATCAGGTTGCGGTCCGACGAGATATAGATCTCCTCCAGGTGGTGCAACAGCGACGCTCCCTCGTACCAGGGCATGTTGGCCGACCGCTGCACGACGTTGTCCCCCTGCAGCGCCGAGATGGGCACGAACGAGAGGTCGGCGACATCGAGCCGGGTGGCGAAGGCGGCGAACTCGTCGCGAATGGCGTCGAACACGCCCCGGTCGTAGTCGACCAGGTCCATCTTGTTCACGCACAGCAGCAGGTGGGGAACCCGGAGGAGAGAGGCCAAGAAGGCGTGGCGCCGTGTCTGCTCGACGATCCCCTTGCGGGCGTCCACCAGCACCAGGGTGAGATCGGCCGTGGAGTTCCCGGTAACCATGTTGCGGGTGTACTGGATGTGGCCCGGGGTGTCGGCGATGATGAACTTCCGGGCCGGGGTGGCGAAGTAGCGGTAGGCCACGTCGATGGTGATGCCCTGCTCGCGCTCGGCACGGAGCCCGTCTGTGAGCAGGGCGAGGTCGGTGTAGTCGTCCCCGCGCTGGGCGCTGACCCGCTCGACGGCCTCGAGCTGATCCTCGAAGATGGCCTTGGAGTCGAACAACAGCCGTCCGATGAGGGTGCTCTTGCCGTCGTCGACCGACCCGGCCGTCGCCACCCGGAGCAGCTCCATCAGAAGTACCCCTCGCGCTTGCGGTCCTCCATGGCAGCCTCGCTCACCCGGTCGTCGGCCCGGGTCGCCCCCCGCTCTGTGAGCCGCGAGGCGGCCACTTCGGCCACGATGTCCTCGGCGGTCGCGGCCATCGACTCGACCGCCCCGGTGCAGGTCATGTCCCCGACGGTCCGGTAGCGCACCGTGGCCTCGAAGACCTCCTCGCCCGGGCGAGGCGTCACGAAGGGCCCGGTGGCGAGCAGCATCCCGTCCCGGCGGAACACCGTCCGCCGGTGCGAGTAGTAGATCGAGGGGAGACCGATCCCCTCGTCGGCCACGTACTGCCAGATGTCGAGCTCGGTCCAGTCCGAGATGGGGAAGACCCGGATGTGCTCGCCCTGGCGGTGGCGCCCGTTGTAGAGGGACCAGAGCTCGGGACGCTGGTTCTTCGGGTCCCACTGGCCGAACTCGTCCCGGAACGAGAACACCCGCTCCTTGGCCCGGGCCTTCTCCTCGTCGCGCCGTGCCCCACCGAACACGGCGTCGAAGCGGTGTTCGGCGATGGCATCGAGCAGGGTCCGCGTCTGAAGGCGGTTGCGCGACGGATCGGGGCCCTGCGGCTCGCTGACCCGGCCGGCATCGATCGACGCCTGTACCGAGGACACCAACAGGGTGGCGCCGACCTCGTCGACCGTGCGGTCCCGGAATTCGAGCACCTCGGGGAAGTTGTGCCCGGTGTCCACGTGCAGCACCGGGAACGGGATCTTCCCGGGCCAGAAGGCCTTCTCCGCCAGCCGGAGCATGACCACCGAGTCCTTTCCCCCCGAAAAGAGGAGCACCGGCCGCTCGAACTCGGCCGCCACCTCGCGGATGATGTGGACCGAGTGGGACTCGATCGCTTCCAGGTGCGAGAGCTGGTACCGGCCGGGCCCTGCCGGACCGCCGGCTGCCGCGCGCCCTCGCCCGTCCATGGCCGGCAATTTAGCCGATGAGTGTCGAACGACGGTACCGGTCGGCGGAGGCCGTAGACTGCGCGGCGGATCGAGCAGTGGGCCGCGGACCCGGCCCTGGCAGCCGACGTCGGGGGTATGGGCATGGGGGTGACACCGAGCGAGGAGCCGGTCCCACCTCGGCCGAGGTCGAAAGCACAGGGCCCGGTCCCCCACCCTCCGCTCGGGGTCCGCATCCGGGCCGGCACCGTCGCCGACAGCACGGCCGCAGCCAGGCTGCACGCTGAAGGGATCACCACCGGCTTCCTCCCCCTGCTCGGGACCCGCTTCCTCCGACGCCTGTACCGCAGGATCGTGTGCGAGCCCGGGTCCTTCCTGATCGTGGCCGAACGGGACGACGGCACGGTGGCGGGCTTCATCGCCGGATCCGAGGACACCCGGGCCCTCTACCGGAGCTTCCTGCGCCACGACGGGATCGTCGCGGCCGCGCCGGTGGCCGGCCGCCTCCTCCGTCACTGGCGCCGGGTGGCGGAGACCCTCGCACACGGCTCCTCGGGGGGTGGCGCGCCAGGCCGCGGGGCCGAACTGCTCGCGGTGGCCGTCGATCCCCCCGGGCACGGCCAGGGCATCGGAGGCTCCCTCGTCACCGCCTTCCTCGACGAGATCACCCGTCGGGGCGTCACCGACGCATACGTGGTCGTCGGCGAGGACAACCCTGCGGCGGTGGCCCTGTACCGCGGGGCCGGGTTCCACACCGCCGACCGGTTCGAGCTCCACCTCGGCACCGCCTCGCTGCTGATGCAGTGGGTCCCCGGCTCGTAGAACGAACCGTGAGCGACCCGGTCATCGCCGCCGCCTCCCTCGTGGTGGTGCTCCTCGCCACCCCAATGGTCATGGCGGCGGCCAGGCGAACCGACATCGTCGACCGTCCCGGGCCCTTGAAGCCGCAGTCGTCGGCCGTCCCCTATCTCGGGGGTGTGGCCGTCTTCCTCGGGCTGAGCGTGGGTGCTGCCGCCGGGCGGCCGAGCGTTCTGCTCCCCCTCGCGCTCGCCCTCGTCCTCGGCGTGGCCGACGATCGCTTCGACCTCGCTGCGGCGCCCCGGCTGGCCGGACAGCTGGCCATCGGCCTCGCCGTGGCCGCCACCTCGCCGGTGCACCTGCCCGGTGTGATCGGCACCCTCCTCGTCGTGGTGGTCGCCGTGCTCGCTGTCAACGGGGTCAACCTCATCGATGGGCTCGACCTGCTGGCCGCCGGGGTCTGCCTGGTCGGTGCCGCGGGACTCACCGCCGTGGTGCACGGGTCCGGCCGTCAACTGGGTGTCGCCCTCGTGGCGGCACTGGTCGGGTTCCTCGTCTACAACCGACCACCGGCCCGCATCTATTTGGGCGACGGGGGCTCATACCTGCTCGGCACCGCCATCGCCGTGCTGGTGGCCGACGCATGGGCACCGGGCCTGCCGCTCCGGATCGGGCTGGCCGCGCTCGCCAGGGTGGCGGTGCCGGTGGCCGGGGTGGCTTTCGCCGTCGTGCGGCGGGCCCGAAGTGGAAGGCCGCTGCTCGAAGGGGACCGGGGTCATCCCTACGACCGGCTGGTGGCTCGAGGCTGGCCCCGCCCGGCAGCCAGCCTCGCCTACGTCGCCGTCCAGGCCGGGTTGGTGGCGGCGGCGGTCGCGGTGGCCCGAAGTTCGACGACCGCCGTCGCCGTCGCTGTCGACGCCGCCGGCGCGATCGTGCTGGTGGCCCTGGCCGCATCGACCGGAGCCTTCCGTTCCCCACAGGAGGCCGACCCGTGACCCGCATCTACCTCTCCCCGCCCGAGGTGGGCGACGCCGAACGGGCAATGCTGCTCGCCGCGTTCGACTCAAACTGGATCGCACCGGTCGGGCCGGACATCGACGCCTTCGAGGCCGAGCTGGCCGGGCGGATCGGCCTCCAGCACGCGGTGGCAGTCTCGAGCGGGACCGCCGGGCTCCACCTGGCGCTCCTGCTCCTCGGGGTGGGCGCCGGCGACGAGGTGCTCGTCCCGTCCTTCACCTTCGTCGCCACCGCCTCGGCCGTGTGCTACCTCGGGGCCACCCCGGTGCTGGTGGACTGCTCGCCCGCCAACTGGACCATCGACGCCGACCTGGTGGCCGCCGAGCTCGAGCGGCGGGCCCGGCAGGGGCGGCTGCCGGCCGCAGTGGTCACCGTCGACCTCTACGGTGCGTGCGCCGACTACGACCCGCTGCTCGCGGCGTGCCGCGCCTACGGCGTGCCTCTGGTCGAGGACGCCGCAGAGGCCCTCGGTGCCACCTACCGCGGCCGTGCAGCGGGGTCCTTCGGCGCCGCTGGGATCCTCTCGTTCAACGGCAACAAGATCATCACCACCAGCGGGGGCGGCATGCTGGTCAGCGCCTCGGCCGAACTGGCCGACCGGGCCCGGTACCTCGCCACCCAGGCCCGCGATCCGGCACCGCACTACCAGCACTCGGTCGTCGGCTTCAACTACCGGCTGTCCAATCTGCTGGCCGCATTGGGACGTGCGCAGCTCGGTGGGCTGGACCACCACATCGCCCGGCGGCGGCTGATCCAACAGCGCTACCGGGAGGCGTTCTCGGATCTCCCCGGCATCGCCTTCATGCCGGTGCCCGCCTACGGGGAGCCCAACTGGTGGCTCACCTGCATCACCATCGACCCCGACGCCTTCGGGGCCGACCGCGAGCGGGTGCGTCTCGCCCTCGAGGAGGCCGACATCGAGGCTCGCCCGGCGTGGAAGCCCCTCCATCTCCAGCCGGTCTTCACCGACGCTCCGGTGGTGGGCGGGTCCGCCTGTGCCGCCGTCTTCGACCGCGGGCTGTGCCTTCCCACCGGTTCGGCCCTCGGCCCGGCCGATCAGGCTCGGGTTGCCGACGTGGTTCGAGCCACCGCTCGCTGAGCGTCAGGGTGGTCCCGTGCCCTTGCGTCTCGACCACCGCTCTGCCGTATCATTCGACCATGCCAGCTTCGGGGGGCGAGCGCGCAGCCGCACAGGGAAGCCCGCCGGCGAAGGCGCGAGCACGGGCGGGTGGATCGTTGCGCGAGCCGGCGGCCAGGCGACCGGCCGCACGCGCACTCGCCTTCTACCTTCCCCAGTTCCATCCCATCCCCGAGAACGACGCGTGGTGGGGAACCGGCTTCACCGAGTGGACCAACGTGACCAGGGCACGCCCGCTGTTCCCCGGGCACTACCAGCCCCACGTCCCCGCTGACCTCGGTTACTACGACCTGCGCCTGCCCGAGGTGCGCCAGGCCCAGGCCGATCTGGCCGCCGAGCACGGCATCAGCGGGTTCGTCTACTACCACTACTGGTTCAACGGGAAGCGGCTCCTCGAGCGCCCCTTCGACGAGGTGCTGGCCTCGGGCTCGCCCGACTTCCCCTTCGCCCTCTGCTGGGCCAACGAGGAGTGGACCCGCAATTGGGACGCCCAGACAGGGCGGGTGCTGATGCCCCAGCACTTCAGCGAGGCCGACGACCTGGCCCACATCCGGTGGTTGCTCACCGCCTTCGCCGATCCCCGCTACATCAAGATCGACGGCCGGCCGCTGATGCTCGTCTACCGGGCCCAGCGCCTCCCCGACATGAAGCGCACCGCCGAACTGTGGCGGAGGGAGGCCCAGGCGGCCGGCTTCCCCGACCTCTACCTCTGCTGGGTGGAGAGCTGGGGTCCGCCACCCGGGGGGCCGGCGCTCTTCGGGCTGGATGCCTCGGTCGGGTTCATGCCCTGGGACGGTGACCAGGTCTTCTTGCCCCTCGACGGCGCACGGGGCCACCGAATCCTCGACTACCCGACCGCGGTCCAGGCCCAGCTCCACAAGCCCCAGCCCACGTGGAAGCGGTTCCCCTCGGTGATGGTCGGCTGGGACAACACTCCCCGGCGCGAGCGGGCCGCCACCATCTTCGAGGGCGCCACCCCCGAGGCCTACGAACGCTGGCTCCGCCAGACGGTTGCGTCGGTCGAAGACGTCCGGCCCGAGGAGAACTTCGTGTTCGTCGTGGCCTGGAACGAGTGGGCCGAAGGCAACCACCTGGAGCCAGACCAACGCTACGGTCGGGCGTTCCTCGAGGCCACCCGCGCGGTGATGCTCGGCGAAGCCCGAGGGCCCGACCCGACGACCGGGGCCACTGAGCCCGACCGGGCCTACGACTACATCTACCCCTTCCAGCACGAGAGCGCGGTGGGCAACGCCGCCGGCCTCGTGCGGGACCTCGCGCTCGGTCCGGACCGGACCGTCGTCGACCTCGGTGCGGGAAGTGCCGTCGTCAGCGAGGCTCTCGGCCGGGCCGGCCTCTCCTACCACGGGTTGGAGCTCCACCCGGTCGCCGTGCGACTCATGCACGAAGCGGGCATCGAGGCCACCCAGTGCGACCTCACCGACCGGGACGCGGTCACTGCCGCCCTCGAGGGCATCGGCGACGTCGGGGCCTTCATGCTGCTCGACGTCATCGAACATCTGACCCAACCTCAGGAGCTGCTCAGCACCCTGTCGGCCTGGTCGCTCAAGCACGGTGAGCCGGCCCTCGTCGTCTCGGTCCCGAACGTGGCCCACTTCGACATCGCGTTCCGGCTGCTCTGCGGGCGGTGGATCCCCACCGAAACGGGCATGCTCGACAGCACCCACCTGCGGTTCTTCACCGAGGAGACCCTGCGCCGCCTGCTCGAGCGCTGCGGATGGCGGATCACCGGGCGCGACGACTACTGCACGGTCTCCACCGACCAGCACGACACCGAGCTCGCCGACCGGCTGCCGGTGGAGATGGTCGGCGCCCTGCGGGTGGTCTCCGAGGCCTTCAACCCCAACCCCACCGTGCAGCAGTTCGTGTGGTCGCTCCGTCCCGTCCCGGTCCCCTCGACTCCGTCCACCTACTTGGAGGCGGTGGGTGCCGAAGGCGGAGGACCGCGCTCCGAGCTCGAGCCGATCGACGAGCACGCCGTGCGCTCGTATCTGACCTCGGTCGGCCTGGTGGCGAGTGAGGGCAGCAGGCGCAGCTGGGCTGACCGACCGGCTTCCCAAGGGGGGATGCCCCGCTGGAAGCAGGTGGCCATCACCACGGTCTACCGCTCGCCCCGCACCGGAGCCGCTTTCCAGAAGGTCTACCGGCGCCTGCGTTGAGCGACGCCGACCACCACCCCCCCCTTCTGCTCGTGGTCGGGATGCACCGCAGCGGCACCTCGGCGGTCACCGGCGCCCTCGGGCTCCTCGGCTACGCGATGCCGGTCGCCGAGGACCGAATCGCGGGTAGCCCGTCCAACCCCGAGCACTGGGAGAGCCTGTCCCTCTCGCTGTTCGACGAGGCTCTCCTCCACCGCCTGGGCGGCACCTGGGACGGACCACCGGTGCTTACCCCCGGCTGGGAGCGGGAAGTGACCGTGTCCGATGGCGCCGTGTCCGATGGCGCCGACCCGGAAACGGCCCTCGCCGCCGCCTTTCGCGGTGAGAGACCCTCGGCGTGGAAGGACCCCCGGATCTGCCTGCTCCTCCCCTACTGGAGGAGCCGCCTGCCCGGCCCCCTCGCCGCCCTGTTCGTGTGGCGTTCCCCACTCCCCGTTGCCCGCTCGCTCCTCGAGCGCGACGGGATGCCGGTCCCCCACGGTCTCGCCCTGTGGGAGCGCTACAACCGGCTCGCCCTCGCAAGCCTCGACGGCCTCGACACCTACGTCGTCGAGTACGGAACGGTCGTCGACGAGCCGGGCGCCTTCGTCGCCTCGGTCGGCACATGGCTGGCCGGACTGCCCGACGGGTTGAGTGCCGCCGGCCAGCCGGACGCAGAGGCTGCTGTGGCCTCCATCTCCGCCGGGCTCCGCCACCAGGTGCCAGAGCCCGGCGGGTCGCCCGCCGTCTCGGCCGAGCAGAGCGAGCTGGTCTCGATCCTCACCGGGCTGGATGGTCCCCATCGGGCCTTCGCACCGCCGGCGATCGGAGATGAGACCCCCGGCGTGTCGGCCGTCCTCCAATCCCTCCGCCCGGTGACGCTCCGGCGTGACCAGCTCGCGTCCGAGGTCGAGCTGGTGCGCCGGCGGCTGGCCGAGCTGTCGCGCGAGCTCGAGCACGCCAACTCGGAGCTCCACTACGTCCGGCGCGGACTCGAGGCCACCGAGCGCGAGCGCGACGCCCTCAAAGACGAGCGCGACGCGCAACGTGAAGCCCTGGCCGAGGCCACAGGAAAGCTCGAAGACCTCTACGCCTCGACCAGCTGGAAGGCGACCAAACCCTTACGCGATTCGCTAGCCAGGCTCGACCGCGCCCGGAAGCGCACCTCGCCGTGAACGCGAGGTCCCTCTCCACCTCGGCCCGGACCGCGTTTCTCTCCCTTCCCGACCCGGTCCAGGCCCTGTTGCGCCACCGCCTGGGTCGCTACGCCCCCTGGGAGAACGGGCGGCCGCCCACCGCGCCCAGTTGTCCGGCGGGCATGACCACCGGGGCGCCCGACTTCGTGGGCGTGGGCGTTCCCAAGGCGGGGACCACATGGTGGTTCAGCCTGGTGCTCGCCCACCCGGATGTGATCGGTCCCGAGCGAAAGGAGCTCCTCTTCTTCAACCGGAACTTCTTCGAGCGCGAGCGTCGCTTCGGTGTCACCGATGCCCAACTCGAGGCATACCACCGCTTCTTCCCGAGGCCCGCCGGGTCAAAGTCCGGTGAATGGACGCCGTCCTATCTGTTCTCCTACCGGCTCCCCCCGTTGCTCCGGCGAGCCGCCCCCCACTGCAAGATCCTCATCCTCCTCCGCGATCCAGTCGAGCGCTACAAGTCCGACATCTCCCGCCCGATGCCCCGTCGCCGGCTCCGGAACGTGCGCTATCGCGGTCTCGCCCGCGGCTTCTACTCGGCCGAGCTCCGCCCCTGGGAGGAGACCTTCCCTCCCGAGGACGTCCTCGTGCTCCAGTACGAAGCGTGCACGGCCGAACCGGCCGCGCAGCTGGCGGCCACCTACCGCTTCCTCGGTCTGGACGATTCGTTCGTGCCCGACGAGCTGCGGTCCGCGGTCAACAAGACGGTCACCAAGCGAACGGTGACCGACGGCTTCGAGCGCCTGCTCGTCGAGCTCTACGAACCCGATGTCGTGGCGCTCAGCGCCCGTTACCCGCAGATCGACCTCGGCCGCTGGCCCAACTTCACGTATCTCGAGACCGCTCCTTCGAGCCAAATCGTCATCCCGAAACGATCCGGCAGCGAATACAGTGCATGAGCTTCGACAGTGCGGACTACCAGCGGCGCTCGGAGAAGCTGTACACCGCCGACATCGAGTTCGACTCGTTTCGGGATCAGCCGCTCGACAGCGAGGCGCTGCGCTGCCTCAGGTACATGCACGACGTCGAGAACCACACCGTCTGCTACCTGCGTGACATCCTGGTGACCCGGGCCCACCGCGACCCCGAGATCACGTCGTTCCTCACCATGTGGAACTACGAGGAATTCTGGCACGGGGACGCGATCGCCAAGGTGCTCGACGCGCACCACGAGCTGGCCGGCAGCGGACGGATCGCTGCTCTGCGACAGCGGCTTCCGAAGAGCGACAAGTGGAAGCCACTCGGCTTCCAGATCGCCTCGGCCATCACACCCCACCTCACCGCCATCCACATGACCTGGGGCGCGGTGAACGAGTGGACCACCCAGGCCGCCTATGCCCGACTCTCCAAACTTGCCGACCATCCCACACTGTCCGAGTTGCTCGGCCGGATCATGAAGCAGGAAGGTCGGCACATCGACTTCTATGCGACCCAGGCCAAGGGGCGACTGGGCGGCAGCCAGGCGGCACAGCGGATGACCAGGTGGGCACTCCGGCGTTTCTGGTCGCCTGTCGGCACCGGTGTGGTGCCGGAAAGGGAGGTCGACTTCCTCCGCACCTACCTCTTCGGAGACGAAGCGGGCCGGTCCATGGCGCAGCGCATCGATCGCCGGGTCGACCGCCTTCCCGGCCTCGAGGGACTGCACCTGCTCCAGGAAGCGGTCGGCGCCGCTGCCTGATCTCGAGCCGTCCCAACCGGCACCCAGTGAGGACCCCCCACTCGTGATCCACTCCCTGCCGATGATCAGACCCCAACTGAATCGTGTCCTGGCTGCCGTCGCGCTGCTCGTCGCACTGCCCGCGATAGCGGTGGGCGAGCACCTGCGCCGGGGCGGAGGCCGGGCGGTCGCCCGCCGGACCATCCTGATCGCCGCCCGCCTCTGCGGGGTGACCTTCGAGCTCGGCGGAACGCCGGTGACCTCACTGCCGAGCCCGGCCGTCTACACACCCAACCACTCGAGCCCGATGGACATCGCGGCGATGCTCGCCATCGGCCCGCAGACCCGCTTCGTCGCCGCCGCCGAGCTCTTCCGCATCCCGCTGCTCGCATCCGCCATGCGGGCACTCGGCACGGTACCGCTCGAGCGACGCGATCCGGCCCTCGCTCGCAGTCAACTCGAAGCCCTGGTCGAAGAGTGCGCCGGACGGACCATGAGCCTGGTCATCTTCCCCCAAGGTGGGATCGGTGGCAACGACCGGGCCCTACCGTTCAAGTCGGGAGCCTTCGCGCTGGCCACCCGGACCGGCGCGCCGGTGATCCCGGTGGCGATCCACCGCACCGCCGACGTCCTGCCCCCCCGCCACCACCTCGCCATAAGGCCGGGTGTCGTCACCGTCGAGTTCCTCGAGGAGATCGACACCGGCGCGCTCACCCTCGACGATCGACATGCACTGCGCGACGACGCCGAGAGCAGCGTCCTCGACGCCCTGGCCCGGCCGGAGGTTGCACGCCCCTGAGCGGCAGCGAGATCAGGGCGACGGTGGAGGACCGACATCGGTGCCGGCGAGGTAACAGAGGACTTCACGCCGTCTGGTCAGCGCGATGAAGTGACCCTCCCCCGGATAGCTGGTGATGGTCGCGTGGGGGATCCGCCTGGCGAGCTCCCGGCCCCACGCCGGCGGAACCAGCCGATCGGCCTCGCCCTGGAAGATCCTGACCGGCACGGACACCTCCTCGGGGGTGAACCCCCAGGGAGCGCAGCCGGTCAGATACTCGTCGACCCCGCCGCTCGGCTGGCGGGCACCCTCACCGAGGATGGTGGGGAACCAGCGCCCTTCGGAGCGGATCGCAGCGGCCTCGTCCTCGGGCGCCTCGCGGACGGTTGACCGCATCAGCACGCCGGGAGCGACCCCGGAGAGCGTGCGCGTGACGTGGAAGTACAACCGTGCCAGTGACGGCGCGCGGAGGGAGAGCCTGGTGAGCGTCCGGTCGATCGGACTGAGCTGGCGGGCACGCGCACGGTCGTCGAGCGGCACGCAGCCGGCGATGACGGCACAGCGAACCACCCGTTCCGCCAGCCGGTGCGCGACGGTCAGGGCGAACTGACCGCCGGCGGACCAGCCCATCACGCTCAACCGGTCGACATCGAGATGCTCGAGCAGCGGGAGGAGGTCGGTGTCCACCCAGGGGATCATCCCGCGGCCGGGAAGTCGATCGGTTCGGGCCACACCGGGCCTGTCCGGAGAGATCACGCACAGTCCGAGCCGGCGGGCGTCGGCATCGGCCGGCGCGACATCGTGGCCGCTGACCAGGCCGCCGTGGCAGTTCAGGATTGGTTCGCCCGACGGATCGCCGTAGATGCAGTAGCCCACCGTGCGGCCGCCGTCGACCACGAGCAGGTGGTCACCGAGCGTCCGAGGCATCGCCGCGAGCCTACCCAGGCCGACCCGAAGCGCCTCGGCGTCTACCGGATCAGATACTCGGCGAGCGGGTCGTTCCGTACACGGCCAGGCCGTAGATGACCAGCAGGTCGACCGCGATGATGACCGACCAGATCGGGTACGCCGGCAGGTAGAGCAGTTGGCCGATGGCGTTGACCATGGCGAAGACGATGCCCACGAAGGCCGACCAGGACCCCGATCACCCTCAGGACGAGGATGGCCCGCCTCCAGGATTTGAGATCGCCGAACACCAGGTGGTCGTTGAGGTAGTTCGCTCTTTCGACCGCCACCACCCCGTCGATGAAGTTGAAGAAGCCCGCGAGCAGGATGAGCATGCCGGCGAACACCCGCCATCCACTTCCCCGGGTATCGATCTGACCGGTTTCGATCTGCGCAGCCACGAGCTCCTCCGTACTGGTCGTCTCGGTGGCTCCCGCGGCCCGACATGGTAGGCCGGGGCCCCGGCCGGAACGCGGATCGCGCGATGCGACAGCTGGTGCCCACTTGTCACATCCCTGCCATCGGTTTAGCCTCGTGGCATGGACGATCGTCGAGTGTCGCGACGGGCCCTGCTGGGCGGTGCGCTGGCGGGGGCAACCGCCATGGCGCTGCCTCCGGGCATGGCCGGCGCTGCCTCCGGTTCCACCAACGGGCGCGCGCTGTTGCACAAGCCGGGTCCGGGCACCCTGCCGAATCCGGCCGCAAGGCCCGGGACCGACCAGCTCCCCGAGATCACCACCATCGTGGCGGTGATGCTGGAGAACCACACCTATGACTCCCTGCTCGGGATGGTGCCCAACGGAGCCGGGTTCACACTCGGTGCCAACGGGCAACCGACCAACTCGAACCCCTGGCCCCTGCGCTCGGTCATCGCACCTCCCGAACGCGGAGCGGTGCTGTCGTCGTTCCCCATGCCAACCCCGTGCCAGGTCGATGCCCATCCCTACAACACCTGGGAAGCGGGTCACACCTCGTTCAACGAAGCGCGGATGGACGGGTTCGTCCGAAGCAACAGTGGTCCGGTGTCGATGGGCTACTACGACGCCTCGCTGATGCCCTTCGTCAACTCGTTGGCCTCGACCTTCCCGGTGTGCTCACGCTACTTCTCTTCGGTGATGGCTCAGACCTACCCGAACCGCCGGTACTTCATGGCCGGCACCTCCCTCGGGTTGATCGCCGACGACCTGAACCTGGACGTGCCGCCCAACGGCACCATCTTCGAGATGCTCAACAACTACGGAATCTCGTGGAGGAACTACTACTCGGACACGCCCTCGTATTTGATCTGGACGTACCTGCACGACCGGCCCGACATCGCCTCCAACGCCGTCGGTATCGACCAGTTCTACAGCGATGCCGCCGCGGGCAACCTGCCCGCCTACAGCATGATCGACCCCAACTACTCCACGTCCTCGGAGGAGAACCCCCAGGACGTCCAGTTCGGCGACCAGTTCCTCTCCCAGGTCGTCAACGCGGTGATGAAGTCGCCCCAGTGGCCCCACACGCTCCTCGTGTGGACCTACGACGAGGGCGGCGGCTACTACGATCACGTGCCACCGCCCAGGGCGATCCGGCCTGATCTGGTTCCGCCGGTGCTGGCCTCCACCGACCCGCCCGGCCGGGTGTTCAACCGGTACGGCTTTCGACTGCCGTCCGGCATCGTGTCCCCGTACGCGAGGCCGAACTACGTCTCCGACGTGGTCCACGACCACACCTCGATCCTCAAGCTCATCGAGACCAAGTGGAACCTGCCGGCGCTTACCTACCGAGACGCCCATGCCGACGATCTCCTCGACAGCGTCGACCTTGGTTCGTCCCCGGCCTTTCTCACCCCGCCGGCACTGGCCGCCCCCATCGACCCGACCAGTGACAACAGCTGCCAGAGCACCGGGCCGGGCACCATCCCGCCGCCGGCCTACGTCACCACCACCGACAGGACGCTCCGCAGGCTGCGTTGAGGCTCTGCTTCCTCGAGGCTACTGAGCCGCAACCGGCGGTGCGGGTCAGCGCTCGTGCTCGTGCAGGGGTTCGACGGGGAACCGCATCCCGAGGTTTCCCCGGTAACCGTCCCGAAGACCACGGGCGATCGCACCCAACCGGCCGAGCCGACCGCCCCCCCCTCTGACGAGGGCCCGGGCCACCAGTTTGGACAGGCTCCTCGGATAGCGCCCCACCCGGTGCTTCACGTGCAGGTGCACGTAGAGCATGTTCCGGGCCTCGTAGTAGTACTTCCACAGGGGGACACCGCCGCCCTGGCGGATGGCGTCGTGGTTGACCACCGCGTCGGTGACCACCTGCATCGGGTGGCCCGTCTCGGGGATTCGCCACTGGAGGTACTCGGTGTCCTCGGCCCACCAGAACAGGTCGGCCATGGGCAGGCCGACCGCGTCGACGATCTCGCGCGAGATGAGGAATCCGCACCACGAGGGCCACACCGCCAGCTCGCCACCGTCCTCGCGCGAGCGGGGGAAGGCGAAGGCGCCATCGGGATCGTCGGCCACCGCCTGCCACAGATGCTCGAGGCAGTCCGGTTCGGGGAGCATGTCGTCGTCCAACACCCAGGCGTGCCCACCCCCGGTGGCGAGGAACTCGTCGAGCCCCCGGGCCCAGCCCCCGGCCGGTCCGGTGTTCTGCTCGGACCGGACCAGCTGCGCCTGCAGTCCGACCGCGGACGCCGCCGGCGACTCGACCTCGGCCGGAGGGTGGCTGGCGTTGTCGACGACGACCACCGAGTCGGGTCGCTCGGTCTGCACGGCGATGGCGTCGAGGCACCGGCGGAGCGAATGCGGAGCGTTGTGGGTCAACACCACGGCCACGATGCTGCGATGGCGACCGGTTGGGCCGATCGCCGCGCCATCGGGTTGGTCGCCGGCCCGCATGGTCACCGAATCCCTACTCACGGACGATGGGCCAGCACGAACCAGCCCGTCTCGTCCCGGGCGGCGTCGACCACCAACCCTGCCTCGTCGAACCATGGAGCCAGCTCCGTCCAGACGTAGCGGTGCTCGACCGGGGCGCTCAAGCGGTCGAAGGTGTCGAGGACCAGGCTGCGGGCGGGTTTGCCCCGATAGGCCGCCATCGGCAGCCCGGCCAACGAGTCCACCCGCCACCGCTCCCCGTACTGTCCGGGTAGGACCACGCCGAGATACAGGCCGATGGCGATCGGAGCGCTGAACGCCTTCAGTACCCGGTGGGGCAGCCGAACCGTCACCGTGCGGAGAGCGGCAGCCACCCGCAGGGCGAGAGCCCGCAGACCGGGGGAGGACGGCCGGCTGTAGAGGTAGACCAGGACCTGCCCGCCGGGAGCGAGATACCCCATCAGCCCCTCGAACCCCGCCCGGGGATCGTCCAAGTGGTGGAGCACACCGAGGCTGGCGATGAAGTCGAAGCTCTCCGGGGCGAAGGGTGCCGCACGGAGGTCGGACTTGACGACGAGGACCGCCGGGTTGCCCGACAGGTTGCGGGCCGCCGCCTCGACGGCCGACGATCCGTCGAGGGCCACCAGCGCCCCGAGGTGCCGCGCCAGGAACCGCGAGTACCGCCCCTTGCCACAACCTGCATCGAGACCGACCTTACCCTCGAGATCGTCCAGGTCGAGGTCGCGGAAGTAGACCTCGGCGAACTCCTCGTCCTCGTCCCGCACATCGTCGAAGTGGTTCCACTCGAACCCGAAGCTGGCGAAGGTCCGCTCGGTCGAGCCCTCCGAGGTCGCCGGTGACGAGCAGTCGAGGTAGCCGTTGCTCTGGCGATGGTGGTGGCCCACCGGGCAGGTGATGCCATCTCCCGTGTCCGCTGTCTCCACCGGTCGACCGCACTCCGGACACCGCAGTCGCTCGAGGATCCCGCTCGGAATCACCTCACAGACCTCCTGCTCCACAACGAGAGGTCGACCCCGGGGGCCAATCCAGCCAGGGCGTCGGCGTCGGCGGCGTACAGCTCGGCCAGCCGGCCGGCCGTCGAAGGATCCACCCCGCGCGCCGGGCGACCGGACCACGCCGGTGGTGGACCGAGTCCGACGGGACGGTGGCGGTCGTCGAGGCCGAGGAACTCGTAGGTGGCCGACAGTTGGCCGGCCGGATCGGCGACACATCGTTCGTACTGGAGGACGTGTACCCGCTCGGAGCCGAACGAGGTCAGCAGGCGACCGAGCTGGAGTCCGTAGAACCCGCGATCGACCGCGTCGGCGTTCTCGGACCCCGGATGGGAACCCACCTCGCCGGCGCGCTGCGCCAGGGCACTGAGGAGCCGCTCGACCGGATCGCGCACGAGCACGAGCACCCGGGCCTCTGGCGCAGCTCGCGCGAGCAGCGGCGGGACCCAGGGATCGGAAAGGTAGCTCGCCGTCCACTCGCCGGCGATCGTGCCAGGCCGCCGGGGGAACCACCGGTGGTACCAGGCGATCGACTCGGCGTCGAAGCGGTCGGTGGCGAAGCGCGAGAAGTAGTGCAGTCCGATCGGAAGCTCCGCTCGGGACGACACCTCGGGGTGGTCGGCGATCAGCCGGTACCACCACCTCGTCCCGGCGTGGGGCACCCCGACCCCGACGAAATCGGGCGGTCCGGTCGCCTGACCCGGAGGTGCCAGAGGGGCGGAGAGGTGAGCGCCGCGCTCCCAGGGCCGGTACCGGCCCACCAGGTGGCGCAGATCCGCCCGCTGCTCGGGGGGTATCGACCGGTGGATCCGAGAGGGCAGGCGGTGCAGGACCTCGCCGAGGGCCCCAGTAGCTGACGCCGCCGCCGGTCTCGGCCGGGTCGGCACAGACACCTCGGACCCGCTGGTCCGAGCGGAGTCGTCGGGCGGGGTCTCAGGCGGCACGGTCGGCGAAATTCGGCCACAGGCCGAGGTCGATGTTCGGAAACAGGGTGACCAGGTCCTCGACGTCGGGCCGGTAGAGCTCGCGCAGTCGATGCCGGGCCTCGGGGTCGATCGGACGCTTGGTGCCCGAGGCGTTGACCGAACGGCGGAGGTCGGCGGGTCGGTGGGCGTCGAGGCCGAGGAACCCGTAGGTGGCCGACAGCTCACCGGCCGGGTCGGCCACGCAGCGCTCGTACTGGAGGAGGAGGATCCGATCGATGGGGAAACAGGCGAGGTAGCCACGCAGCCACCGGCTGTAGAACCCCTGACGGACCGCGTCGGCCACCGTCGCATCGGTGTCCGGGGCGCCCATCGACAACCGGAAGGAGAGCCCCGAGCGAAACCGCTCGACCGGATCGCGGACCATGACCAGCAACCGGGCATCCGGTGCTGCCCGGGCGAGCATCCCCGGCACCCAGGGGGCGCACAGGTAGTCAGGGGTCCACTCGCCGGTCGCCGTGCCGGGTCGCCGGGGGAACCACCCGTGGTAGTTCTCGACCTCCGCGATCCCGAACGGAGCGGTGGCCCGATGGACGAGGTAGTGGCGCTCCTTGTGGAGATCGTCCCGGGCGAACACCCCGGGGTGCTCTGCGATGAGCTCGTACCACCAGCTGGTGCCGGCCTTCTGCACGCCGATTCCGACGAAGTCCGGCGGTCCGGCGACCTCGTCCGGACCGAGGGAGGGGGGCGAGAAGTCGAACCCGTCCTCCCAGGGCGCGAACAGCCCGGCACGGTGAAGCAGCGCGTTGCGCGTCCTCGGGGAGAGCCTCCTGAACGCCGCCCGGGCGAGGCGGGGTGGGCGCATCGCTTCACCTTGCCACAGGCCCGATCGCGCCGACAACCGTCGGACGCGACCGACCACCGCCACTCTTCGCTACGCTTCGCCAAGTGAAGGGGTGGCTCGACGACGTCACGACCGGTGCCCGACGTCGGGTCGGTCGGCCCCTGCCGGACCGGTGGGTTCTCGAACTGGGGCCGAGTCGGCGACCCGAACAGCCGGCGTCGCAGCGACCCCCGCTTCGACCCTTTGGACGGCAGCTACCGGGACGGACAGCGTGGCCGCGCACCTCCTGAGCGTCGTCATGCCAACTCACAACCGATCCGGATGGCTGGAGCGGGCAGCCCGTTCCGTGCTCGCCCAAGAAGGCGAGCTCGAGCTGATCATCGTGGACGACGCCTCGACCGACGACACGCCGGTGGTGTCCGAACGCCTGGCTGCCGACCGTCGAGTGCGTGTGGTCGCCAACCCGGTCTCCCTCGGCCCCGGAGGCAGCCGCAACCGAGGGATGGAAGCGGCGCGCGGCGACCTGGTCGGGTTCTGCGACGACGACGATACGTGGGTGCCTGGAGCAGCCGCCGCCGTGCGCGACCGCTTCGCCCTCGAACCGATGGTAGGTGTGGTCACCTCGTGGCACCGCGTGGTCCACGACGGGAGCGCCGCCGTCGCGGTGTTCCGGGGTCCGGTGCGTTACGGGGAGGCGGAGCTGCTCTGGTACAACCTGGTGGCCCTGCCCTTCGGGGTCATCCGTCGCACGCTCTTCCCCGGCGAGCTGTCGGTGGACACCTCCCTGCCGTCGTGCGAGGACTGGGACCTGTGGCTGAGGTGCGCGCAACACCGGCCCATCTGCACCATCCCCCGGGCCCTGTACACCTACCACCAACACGGCGGCGCGCGGGTGACCAGGGGGAACGACGGACCGGCCGTGGGCCGCCAGCGATTCCTGGACAAGCATGCAGCGTCGATGTCTACGTCATGCCGGATCTACCACCAACTCGCCGTCTCCCATCTGAGAGGGGGCCGGCCGGCCGTCGCCGCACGTGCGGCGACCCAGCTCGGGTCTCCGGCAGCCGCCACCTTTGCCGGTTCGCTGTTCGTCGCCGGTGCCGCCGCAGGCATCATCGGTGCCCGACTCGGCGATCCCGGACTGCCGGCGCGCCTCGTCGCGCGCCTCGTCGGGCCCCGAGCCGGAACCGAGCAGCCCGCCCGGGTACGATCGTGAGCGCCCGGAAGCCCATCGTCGTGGTCGGCCCGCCCCGGGGTGGCACCACCTGGACGCTCCGGGCACTGGGCAGTGCCGCGGGCACCGCAGCCATCCTCGAGCCGGACAACGAGGACAAGTACCCGGCTGCCATCCACGCCAAGCGTGCCGTCGGCCGCTACCCGGTGCTTCGGGTCGGCGACGACGCGCCCACCTACCGGCGGCTGTGGGAATGGATCTTCGACGGCGCCCCTGAGAACCGCCGTTCGTTGCTCGCCCGGCACCTCCTCGGACCCGGGTCGGACCGGCGCATCCACGAGGGCCGTCTCGACCCCGTCACCTGGATGGCGGCCACCCTGGCCAGAGAGCCCCGGCCGGCATCACCAACCGGTGCGGGCACCGGCGGTCAGCGCATCATCGCCAAGTCGATCCACGCCCAGTTCGCCATCGAGTGGCTGGCCGCCAGCTTCGACGTCGAGGTGCTGCTGCTGCTCCGCCATCCGGCCAGTGTGCTGGCAAGTTGGATGGAGCTCAACCTGAAGGACGGCCGCAACTCGACCCTCGAGACCCGTGCCGAGATCCGGACGACCTACCTCGAACCGTGGGGCGTCCCGTTGCCCGGACCCGACCCAGTCGAACGGATGAGCTGGCGCATCGGCCTCTTGCTCGCGGTGATCGAGAGCGTCTCCGCCCGCCATCCCGACTGGGCGCTCCGGACCCACGAACAGCTCTGCGACGACCCCGAGGGACAGTTCCGCCAACTCTTCTCCGAGCTCGGGCTGCCCTGGGGCGCACCCACCGAGGAGTTCCTTGCCGATCACAACGCGCCGGGCTCGGGCTTCGTCGTGAGACGGGTTGCCTCCGAGCTGTCCGACTCGTGGCGGCGGCGGCTCGACCACGAGCAGCTGGCTACCTTGCGTCGGGTGCTGGCCTGGTTCCCGATCACCAGCTACGGCGACAGCGACTTCTGAGCACCGGCGCCTGGTGGCGACCGGTGGCAAGCGGTTGACCTGCTCCGTCGGTTCGAGTCCCTTCAGGCCCACCACGGTCTGTGACCTGCACCTTCGTATCGGCGATCGGAAAGGTGCGCGAACCGTCCGGTACGATGGGGCCTTGGAGCTTACGGCAGCGATTACCCACGAGGATCCTTGGTACGTGCCGCGGTGCTTGGACGTTGAGGTCGCGAGCCAGTGCGAGACAGTCGAGGAGGCCCTTGACAACCTCAAAGAAGCCCTCGACCTCTACTTCGAAGGCGAGGTTCTCCCTGTCGGTTTGGAACCGCCGATCATCGCCACCTTGCGCCTCACTGCGTGAGTCCGGCTCTTCCGGTTCTCTCGGGAGCAGAAGCGGTCCGAGTTCTGGCCAAGGCTGGCTTCGTTCGGGTCAGCCAACGAGGAAGTCACGTCAGTTCGCGAGTGCAAGGTTGTAGCCACTCCCGGGTCATCGATCCAACTCGACTACTACAACGATCCGAATTTGCGCCGAACACTCTTTGAGCGCTACGCGCGGCGTTGTCGCTATTGCGGCAATACTGTGAGCGCTGATACCGCCATGCTCGACCACATCACTCCGGTATCGAAGGGCGGACCGAACACCGCTGAGAACCTCGCAACCTGCTGCATGATGTGCAACTCCATCAAGGCTGGACGCACCTACGACGAAGCTGCACCACAAATTTTGGCTCGACTGGCAAGCCGCCGGGAGTCGTCACCGGCATTATCGTAAGCGGCTCGGCGCCCCAAGTGAGATGCGCGGGTACAAGCTCCAAGTGCGTTCCACCGCCCTGGTCGGGTCGCAGTCACTTCGGACGGTAGACGTCGCTTCGATGGTCGACGCGGTCTACGTAGACGAAGCGTTCGTCTTCGTCGATCCAATAGA
>DAHUZS010000124.1 GCA_027315045.1 Acidimicrobiaceae bacterium | reverse complement strand
TGTGGGAGTGGCTGTTCATCTGCGAGGCGCTCGCCGAACAGGACGTGCTGCGACCGGGACGGCGGGGGCTGGGGTTCGGGGTCGGCAAGGAGCCACTGGTTGCCCTGTTCGCGTCGATGGGCTGCGACGTCGTGGCCACCGACCTCGACCCAGGCCAGGCGCGCGCCGCCGGGTGGACCGAGACTGGCAGCGAGTACGCCGGCGCCCTCGAGGCCTTGAACGAGCACGGGCTGTGCCCGTCCGACGTCTTCACCAGTCGGGTCACCTACCGCCACGTCGACATGCACGACGTCCCCGGCGACCTGGCCGGCTTCGACTTCACCTGGTCATCTTGCGCCTTCGAGCACCTGGGAAGCCTCGCGGCGGGCGCCGACTTCGTGCTCGCCCAGATGCGCTGCCTGCGCCCGGGCGGCGTCGCCGTGCACACCACGGAGCTCAACGTCTCGTCGGGCACCGACACGGTCGAGAGCGGTCCCACGGTGCTCTACCGGCGACGGGACATTGAGGAGCTGGTCCGGAGCCTGCGAAGGGCCGGCTACCGCATCGCCTGTGATCTCTCCGAAGGCGACACCCCCGAAGACCGCCACGTCGACGTTCCGCCCTTCAGCAACGTCCACCTGCGGACGGCGCTCGGCGAGTACGTCACGACCTCGGTCGGACTGGTGATCGAGAAGCCGGAGGGATGGCGGAGCGCCACGGGGGCGAACGGCCTGGTGGGCCGGCTGCGGCTGGGACGCTCCCGGCGAAGCCGCTGCTCATGACCCAACCCCCGGGTGCCGCCGCGCCGGGCCGGCCCCCGCCGATGCGGACCGCCCCTGCGCCCCGTCGCCGCCCGGCTCACAGCTCGTAGTCGAGCTCGTAGCGGTGCGTGCCGTCTTCGTCGATCGTGAGGTGGAGCCGGCCGGCGATGCCGGCCAGCCCCTCGGCTCCCGACCCGGGCACGACCTCGTAGTGCAGGGTGTGGGACCCGGCGTGCATGGTGCCGAACTGCTGGAGGGCGAAGGCGCCGGCGTGCTCGCCGAGCCGGCCCCGCACCGTCTCCATGGCGACGTAGCCGGCCGAGCCGCTCTGGGGGTCGCCGACGGACAGCATCATGCCGGCGCCCGTCCCCTCCAGGTCCCCGGCGAACGTCTTGGTGAAGTCGTACCGGTGCACCGCCCCGTCGACCTCGGCGGGGGCCGCGACGAGGTGGACGTCGAAGGTTCCTCTGGCGACGGGGCTCATGGGGGTCACCCTACCCAGGCGCCCTCGGGGCGGCTCAGGTCGCCGGGCAACCGATCGCCTCGGCCGTGGCCGGCTCTCTTCGGCCCGCCGCGGCGACTACCGGATCATCTGCAGCATCGACGACGGTGCAGGGGTCGTCACGGTCCATCACATCCAGCATCGAGGCTCGGCGTACCGACGACGCTGAGTGGCCGGCGACCATTGCCTCGACCAGGAGCGCGGTGCGGGACCCGATGTCCACAAGGACACGACACGGCGTCGGTGCGGCCCCCGGCCGACTACGGCCGGCCTGCCGCGGTGAGGGCTTTGGCTGGACCGCCCCGAGCGCCGGGTCCTCCGGGTCCGGGGCGGACCCCGACGGGTTTGG
>DAHUZS010000123.1 GCA_027315045.1 Acidimicrobiaceae bacterium | reverse complement strand
GCGACGCCGCCGATGCCGGCGAAGGCCGCCTGGGCCAGGGATACCTGGCCCAGCAGGCCGGTCAGCACCACGATCGACAGGATGACGACGCCCATGGCCAGGGTGATGATGAGGCCGAAACGGATCGTCCCGCTGGTGGCGGCGAGCACCGCCGCCCCGACCCCGAGAAGGACGAGGACCACCCCGGGACGGATCCTCGGCCTCGGCACCCGTGGGAGGCGCCCCGACCCCGCGTCCTCCCGGGTGGGGAGGGACTTGCCCAGCAGGAACAGGATCACCACGATGGCGAGGAAGGGGATGGCGTCGGACACGCCGGAGCCCGCCCAAGAAGGCCACCAGGGCTTGGACGACAAGAAGGTGATTTCGGCGTCGATCATGCCCAGGACCAGACCGGCGGCCACCGCCGGCCCGATGGCTTTGAGCCGCCCGACCAGGGCGCAGGCCAGCGCCGGGATGACGTAGAGCGTGTAGCTGGTGGCGTTGAGCCCGGCGATGGGCGTGGCCATGACGACGAGAAAGCCGACGATGGCCGATCCCCCCGCCCAGGCGATGCTGCCGAGCAGGTTGGGGGAGAAGCCGGCCAGCGAGGCGGTGAACTCGCTGTCGGCGGCGGCCCGCATCCCGAGCCCGGTCCGGGCGGTGCGGAACCACAGGGCCAACCCGGCGGTGACGACGATGACGATGCCGGCCAGCCAGAACACCTGCTCGGAGATGCCCAGGTTGCCGATCTGGACATCGGAGGCGGGCAGGATGGGGTTGACGATCTGGGGGCTGTTGCCGAAGCGTTCGACGATCAGGGCCTGCATGGCCAGCATGACGCCGACCGAGGCCACCACCTTGGCCAGCACCGGTGCCCTTCGGATGGGGCGGAACACCAGCAGGTAGACGACCAGCCCGAGGGCCGCGCCGTAGGAACCGGCGATCAAGATGGCGGGGACCGCCCCCAGGCCCGAACCGAAGAGATGGAGCGAGCCGGGGATGCCGATGACCGGGAAGGCCAGGTTGCCCGCCGTGTGCAGGGCGTTGTAGACGTAGGCGCTCCAGGCGCCCATCGCCCCGGCGGCGAAGTTGATGACACCGGTGCCCTTGTAGGTGAGGACCAGCCCGAGGGCCAGCGCCGAGAAGATCGACCCCGCGCCGAACCCGGTGAGAAGGAAGATCAAGGCGTCCTTCACGGGGGATCCCCGCCCGACGCGCGGTCAGCCGGCCAAGGACGCGGTGTTCTCGTAGCCGGGGAGCTCAAGCTTGCGGACCGGGCCTTTCTTCGTCGCCACCACCTTGAGCAGCAGGACCTTGGCGTTGCATCCGGCTGGTTCGGTGGCGCCGAAGACGTGGGCGGCGCAGTCGACCCTGGGGCCCATGAACCCCGGCACGTCGGCCGTCTTGAGGGCGGCGAGGAGGTCGGCCCCGGTTACCGTGCCGTGGATCGACTTCATGACCTCCGACAGCTCGACCATCGAGGCGAACGAGGCGGTGGCGTAGCCGTTCAGGTCCTTCTTGTACCCCGAGGCGTCCATGTACTTCTCGTAGATCTTGATCTGGCGCTTGATCGACTTCGGCGCCACGTTGTAGAGCTGCGGGAAGTAGTAGGGCCAGGTCGTCAGGGTGTTCGCCGCCTTGTTGCCGAGCGCATTGATGTAGGCGGAGCACGATCCCACCGCGATGGGGCCCTTGAAGCCGGCCGAGCGGGCCGTCTGGACCAGGTTGGTGCAGTCGCCTTCCTGGAGGATGCCCCACATCGACTGGTCGCCCGCCGCCTGGGCGGCGGCCACGGCCGAGGTCCAGTCGGGGTTGGTGGCCGAGACCGAGATCTGCGTCACCGTCAACCCCAGGCTGGTGGCGATCGCCTTCACGATCGGCAGCAGTGCCTGGGAGCTCGGGATGTCGTAATAGAACTGGGCGAACGACTTCACGCCGGCCTGCTTCAGGGCGTGGAGCGGCGCGATGAAAAAGGCGGTGTCCGCGGCGCCCAGACCGAAGGAGTCGGGGCTGCTGCGCTGGAGGCTCCCCCAGGGGAACTCGCTGACGTAGGGGATGTTGGCGGCACTGATGATGGGGATGGCCGAATCGGCGCCGGTGTCGATCCCGGCGAAGTAGACGACGGCATGGGCGGCGACGAACTTGTTCGCACAGTTGACCGAACCCTCGGGCGAGCCGTCGTCGATGCAGGTGTCGACCGTCAGCCTGTAGCCGTGGATGCCGCCGGTGGCGTTGATGTACTTCACGGCTGCCAGCGCCCCGTAGCGGAACTCGGGAATCGAGATGGTCTGGCCCTCGTTGTTGGCCAGGCCGACGACGATGTTCTTGGCGTTCTTGTTCGAGCGGGCCGCACCGGCGGCGCCGCCCGAGGCGATGAGCCCGGTGGTCGTTGCGATCGCCAGCGCACCCACCAGCGCGGCTCGCCTCACGGTCCCACGACGCATGTCTTCCCCCCTGGACGCTGTCTGTACGACTTCCCCGCGACGTCGGACAGGTCCCGTGCTGACTGGACCGCGCCACCCCCGCTCTGCGTCAAGTAAGTGATAACACACTCACTTGGCCGTGACAATTCCCGGGCGCCGGTCCCGATCCGTGGGCCGGACGACTGCCCGATCTGGCGCCTCAGCCGGCCGGGTTGCGCACGGTCCGGAAGAAGGCCCGCACGTCCTCGACGAACTGCCCGGGTCGCTCGACCGCGGCGAAATGGCCACCGATCTGTGGTTCGTTGAAGAAGCGCAGGTCGCTGAAGCGCCGCTCGGCCCATCGCCGCGACACCCGGAAGATCTCCTTCGGGAAGACCGAGATGCCCACAGGCAGCGTGACGGCACCCTCGCGGCCGGACCGGAAGCTCTCCCAGTAGAGCCGACCCGAAGAGGCGCCCGCCCCGGGCAGCCAGTACATCATCACGTTGTCGAGCAGCTCGTCGCGGGTGAGCACGTTCTCGGGGTGTCCGTCACAGTCCATCCAGGACCAGAACTTCTCGATGATCCACGCCGCCTGACCGGCGGGGGAGTCGACCAGGCCGTAGCCGAGGGTCTGGGGCCGGGTGGACTGCTGCTTGGAGTAGCCCGAGTCCCACTGGTCGTAGTGGGTGAGCGCCGCGAGCGCCCCCTGCTCGGCCTCGGTCAAATCGGCCATGTCCCCGGGCTCGGGTCGGGCGACCGCCATGTTGAGGTGGATGCCGATGCAGTGCTCGGGATCGCCCTGCCCGATGGCCGTGGTCACGGCCGACCCCCAGTCGCCCCCCTGTGCGCCGTAGCGGTCGTACCCGAGGCCGGCCATGAGCTGCGCCCAGGCCGCCGCGATGCGCTCCACGCCCCAGCCGGGTCGGGTCGGCTTCTCGGAGAAGCCGAAGCCGGGCAGCGTCGGGCACACCACGTGGAAGGCGTCGGCCGGGTCGCCGCCGTGGGCCACCGGGTCGCTCAGCGTCCCGATCACCTTTCGGAACTCGAGCACCGAGCCGGGCCAGCCGTGGGTCAGTACGAGCGGGGTTGCGTCGGGGTGCCTGGAGGGGAGGTGCAGGAAGTGGATCCACAGTGGTTCGGGTCCCCCGCCGTCGAGGCGGGCCCGGTGGCTCCCCCAGCCGTTGAGCGCGACCTCACAGGGGCGCCAGTCGTACCCCGATCCCCAGTAGGCACACAGATCCCGGACGTAGCCGAGGGGGATTCCCTGGGACCAGTCGTCGACCGTCTCGCGCTCGGGCCATCGGGTCCGGGCCAGCCGGTCGCGAAGATCGGTGAGGCTGTCCTCGGGCACCGCCACCTGGTACGGGGTGATCTCGATATCGGGTCTCGCCTGGCTCATCGCTCACCCGAACCGGAGGCCGCCGAAGGTGCCCGACCGGCGCCACTCGTCCATCAGCGAGAAGAACGCCACCGGGCCGAACGGGTAGCCGAAGTTGCCCTGGTCGGTCGACCCGCCGAGGGGCTGGCCCTCGTTGTTGTAGTAGCCGGGGGTGCACTCCTCACTCCCGAACGCCCGTCCGTTGGCGACCAACAGGTCGACCCAGGACGTCTCGGCCTCCTCGGTCACCTCGACGTGGTCGAACCCTCCCTCGACGGCGTGCCTGACCACACCGGCGATCGTCTGCGAGCTCTCGGTGTAGTTGTGCGGCACGTTCGACGCCAGTGCCGCCCCCTGCGCGAGCTGGACGACGAACAGGTTGGGAAAGCCGTGGACATGGATGCCGTGGAGGGTGCGCATGCCCTCGTGCCAGTGTTCGGAGAGCCGCTTGCCTCCCCGGCCCTGGGGGTCGTAGCCGGCTCGCTCGGGGAGGCTCATGCCGAACTCGACGAAGAAGCCCGAGGCGTAGACGATGCAGTCGACCTCGTACTCTCGGCCCCCGGCCACCACCCCTTTGGCGGTGATCCGCTCGACCCCCTTGCCGTCGGTGTCGACCAGGTGGGTGTTCGGACGGTTGAACGCCTGGAGGTACTCGTCGTGGAAGCACGGCCGCTTACACAGCTGGCGGTACCAGGCCTTGAGTTTCGCCGCCGTCTCCGGGTCGGCCACCACCGCCTCCACGCGGGCTCTGATCTCCTCCATCTTGGCGATGTCGGCGTCCTCGAACGCGTCCATCATCCGTTCGGGGGAACGCTCCTCGGGGGGGAGCGTCTGGAGGGTGGCACGCATCCGGCGGGCGAGGTCGGTCCAGCCGTCCTGGACCAGGTCCTCGAGCTCGTCGTCCACCCCCACCCCGGTGAACGCCTCCCAGTTGGCCGTGAAGTTGTCGAGCCACCGCTGCTGCCAGCCCGGCGTCGCGATCTGGGCGAACCAGTCCGGGTCGAGCGGGCGGTTGTCTCGGACGTCGACCGACGACGGGGTCCTCTGGAACACGTACAGCTCGGTGCAGGCCCGGGCCAGCTCGGGCACGCACTGGACCGCCGTCGCCCCGGTCCCGATGACCGCGACCCGCTTGTCCGCCAGACGGTCCATCGGCGCCCCCTCGGCGCTGCCGCCGGTGTAGGCGTAGTCCCAACGGCTGGTGTGGAAGGCGTGGCCGGCGAAGTCCTCGATGCCCTCGATGCCCGGCAGCTTCTCCACCTGCAGCGGACCGGTCCCGATCCCGACGAACCGGGCGGTGAAGTCGTCGCCGCGGTTGGTGCGGATCCGCCAGCGGGCGCGGGACTCGTCCCAGGCGAGGTCGGTGACCTGGGTGTGGAAGAGGGCGTTGTCGTAGAGACCGAACTGCTTGCCCACCCGGCGGCAGTGCTTGAGGATCTCGGGGCCGTGGGCGTACTTCTCGGTCGGCATGTGCCCGGTCTCCTCGAGCAGGGGCATGTAGACCATCGAGGCGGTGTCGCACATGATCCCGGGGTAGCGGTTCCAGTACCAGGTGCCCCCGAAGTCCCCCGCCTTGTCGACGATCCGGACGTCGTCGATGCCCGCCTCCTTCAGTCGGGCTCCGACCAACAGGCCGGCGAAGCCCCCGCCGATGAAGGTGAAGGTGACGTCGTCGTGCACCGGTTCCCGCTCGACCATCTCGGTATAGGGGTCCTCGGCGTAGTGGGCGAACCGTCCGGTGAGGCGGATGTACTGGTCGAGGCCGTCGGGGCGCAGCCGCTTGTCCCGCTCCTCGGCGTACCGCCTCAAGACGGCCTCTTTGTCGTACCTGGTGACGGTCATCGTGATGTGCTCTCTTTCTTCTCGATCTCGATCAGGTCTGCCGGTTAACTCGGGCCGGGCCGGTCCCGCTCAACGGAGGCCCCGCCACAGTTCGCGTCGGTCTCCGGCCGGGTCGAGCTCGCTCCGCTGCGCCCCGCCGAACACCCGCACGAGGCGCGAGTTGGTCGTGTAGGGCTCCCACCCCGGGTCGCCATCGGAGATGAACCGGACCCAGGCCTCGTGCATCTCGGCCGCGAGGGCCCGGGGCGCCCCGGGTCCGGTCATGAGTTCGGCGCCCGGGGACGACAGGGTGTCGAACACAAAGGGGATCTCGAGGGCGTGGCAGGCCCCGAGGGTTCCGTCCCGCACCGGGGTCTCCCACCGGAACTCGTACTGGAACGATCTGGCTGGAGCCTCCGAGCGGGCCTCGAGCAGTCGGATCGCCGGGAGCCGGAACATCCAGTCGGTCGTGATCGCGGCCAGGGTGTGCCCGGGCGAGGACCCGTGGTCCGTGGCGTAGGCGGCGATCACGTCCGCGGCGCTGACGAAGCCGTAGCCGGCCACCGCGGCGCCCAGGACGTCGTCGTTCACCATTCCGAGCGCGCCGCTCGGCGCCATGAACAGCAGGTTCTCGTCTCGATTGGTGCCGATCAGCACCGGGATGGTGGCGCTGGCACCCGAGGAGATGCGCTCGATCGGCAACGCCGGGACCACCGACCCGTCGATGGTCGGCTCGAACGGCATCAGGTTGCCGGCGAGCTCGGCCCAACGGCCGGGACCCGGGGCCACCTGCATCTCGAGCGACAGGGCCTTCTGGGCGCCGAGCAGGGCGTCGAGGGGGACGCCGGCGATCGCCTCGCGGCTCGCCGGGACCCCGAGGCGCGCGGCCAGCTCCGCGGCCACTTTTCGGGCGGTGCCTCGGGTGAGCGCGTGGTGCCCGGCCCCGCTCTGAAGGATGGCGCCAGCGAAGAGCCCGGACGCCGGCGGGCTCGCCAACAGGGTGCCCACGCTCATGGCGCCGGCGGACTCCCCGCCAATCGTGACCCGGTCCGGATCCCCGCCGAACGCCGAGATGTTGTCCCTCACCCAGGCCAAAGCGGCGATCTGGTCGAGGATCCCCACGTTGGTGTGCTGGTCACCGCAGTCGAGGAAGCCGTCAGCGCCCAGCCGGTAGTTGATCGTCACGGTGACCACCCCGTCACGGGCGAACGCCGACCCGTCGTACTGGCCCACCGCCCCGGAGCCGTTGGTGAAGGCACCCCCGTGGATCCAGACGAAGACTGGACGGCGGCCCGATTTGTCCGGCGTCCAGACGTTGAGGTTCAGACAGTCCTCGCCGGGGATCGTCGGCTCCTCGAGCAGTTCGTCGTAGGGCCAGGGGTAGGGCGACTTGGGTACGGTCGGTCCGAAGCTCGTCGCGGCCCGCACCCCGTCCCATCGGGGGGCCGGTTCGGGGGGGCGCAACCGCCGGGGGCCGAAGGGCGCGGCGGCGTAGGGGATGCCGAGGAACCCGCTCACACCGTCGTGGCGGGTTCCTTCGAGCGTGCCTTGGTGGATCTCGATCGTGTGCTCCACGGGTCCTCCTCTCAGACGACGTCGGCCTTGGGTTGTCGAGGGTCCTTCGCGCTGGTGAGTGCGGCTCGATTCGACGGGAGCTCGGCGTGATCGAGGTCGATGCGTCCGGCCGGGGTGAGCACGCCGCGAAAGAGGATGCCGACGATCTGGTTCACGAAGGACTCCGGGTCCCCGCCGATCATGCCGGCCACGGTCGCGGCGCCGAGGCCCATGTAGGTCGCGACCTCCATGTCGAACTCCCGGAACTGCTCTCGGTCGATGGTCTGGGCGAGCATCGCCGCCACCTCCTCGACGTGGGTTCGGAACAGCCCGGCGATCGTGGCGGCGGTGTCCGGGAAGTCCTGGGCCTCTCGGAGGACCGCCCAGAGCAGGTGACCCTCCGTCCGGATGACCGTGGCCCAGTCGCGGTAGAAGTCGAAGAGGGTCTGTCGGTGCTCGGCGACGTCGACCCCGACGGGGGGTCCCTTGTGCAGGACCTCGTTGAGCATCCCGAGGAGCGGGTCGACCATCGATTGGCGGAACAGCTCCTCTTTGGAGCCGAAGTGCTTGACGACAAGCGCTTCGCTGACCCCGGCGGCCAGCGCGACGTCCTTGGTCGTGGTCCCCCGGTAACCGCCCTCGAGGAACGCCTCCTGGGCCTTGGTCACCAGCTGGGTCCGCCGTTGGCCCGAGGGCATCCGCCGACCGGCCACCGCTAGCGCCCCTCGCTTCGGAGGAGGGGTCCGTGGGCCGACCGGACCACGGTCGCCGACAGAACGACGTGCCCGCGCCCGCTCACTGTCGTTCGATCGTGAGGCTTCGCGGGCTGCGGAGGTTCGAGCGGGTGTACTGGAGCGGCGCCCCGTCACGAGCCACCCGGTAGCCCGGGGCCGCCCGGAGCAGGGCCTCGAAGGCCACTCGGGCCTCCAGCCGGGCCAGGGTCGACCCCAGACAAAAGTGGATCCCGTGGCCAAAGCCGAAGTGGTGCGTCGCTCCCCGGGTGATGTCGAAGGTGTCTGGGTCGGCAAATCTGGCCGGGTCGCGGTTGGCCGCCGCGACTAGTACGAGGACCATGTCCCCGGCCCGAACGGGCTGGCCCGAGACCTCGACGTCGCGGTTCGCGCTCCGGAACGTCCAGTGCACCGGGCCGTCGAAGCGGAGAGTCTCTTCCACTGCTCCGGGGATCAGCGAGGGGTTCTCGCTGATCCGGTCCCGCTGTTCGGGGTGTCGGTCCAGCTGCAGGGCCATGTTGGTGATCAGGTTGGTGGTCGTCTCGTTCCCGGCGTCGAGCAGGAGGACACACGACGCCAGCAACTCGCCATCGCTGAGCACCCCACCCTCGTTCGCCTCGATGAGCCGGGAGAGGAGGTCCTCACCGTCGTCGGACCGCTCGCTTCGGCGGGAGATCTCCTCTTCGAAGTAGGACCGGAGCGCCGAGGAGGCCTCGCGAGAGCGCCGGTGCTCCGCTTCGGTTGGGAAGTCACCGACGGTGACGAAGTCGTCCGACCACCGCCGGAAGGCCTCGACGTCCCGCTGCTGGACGCCCAGCATGGTGGCGATGGCGAGGATCGGCAGGGGTGAGGAGAGGGTGGCGACGACCTCGCAGGCACCCGTCTCCTCCAGCGGCTTGAGCAGGTCCCTGGCCAGCCGACGAAGGGCCGGCTCCTGCGACGCGACTGCCCGCGGGGTGAACGCCCGGGCCACCACGTTGCGGTAACGCTCATGGTCGGGAGGGTCGCTGTTGAGCATGACGGGCGCGCCAAAGTTGTCGACGTAGGTCTCGCCGCGCAGTGCGGCCTGTTGGCGGGCCCGCTCCCGGATGGCCGCCGAGGAGAAGGTCTCGGGGTCTCTCAGGATCTCCATGACGTCGTCGTATCGCCAGACCATCCAGGCGCTCATGAGGGGGTTCCACAGCACCGGCCCGAGGTCGCGCATCTCCTGATACGAGGGGTACGGGTCGTACTGGGTGGCCGCGTCGGCCAGGTTCAGCAGGTATTCGGTCACGGTTCTCCGATCAGGGTCGCCGACGCTCAGTCCGGCTCGGCGGCGGCGGCCATCAGGATGTCGGATCCGGGCACCGGCGTCCGGGTTGGCTGGCGGCGCTCGAGGATGTCGGTCATGCGGTTCCGGACCGGCGCCAGCCAGGCCTCGTCGTCGTGGGGCAAGACGTAGAAGCGGTTCTCGTGGATCGCGCCAAGCACCCGGTCGGCCACCTCCCCAGGCGCCATCCCGGACTCGAGCACCCGGCCCAGGCCCTTGCGGACCTTCGGGGCCATGGGGTCGGTCCGGCCGACGACGAGCTCGGGCGGTCGGTTCCGCTCGGCGTTGGCGATCCGGGTGTTGACCCAACCCGGACAGAGTACCGAGACCCCGACGCCGGGGGCGGCGAGTTGCAGGTCGAAGAAGAGGTTCTCGCAAAGCGAGACGACCCCGTGCTTCGAGACGCCGTAGGGCCCACCTCCGCCGGTGATCAGCCCGGCCATCGAGGCGGTGTTCACGACATGCCCCTCACCTTGGGCCACCAATCGGGGGACGAAGGTCCGGACCCCGTTGATCACGCCCCAGAGGTTGACCCCGAGGGTCCAGCGCCAGTCCTCGAGCGGAACCTCCCAGACCGGCACGGCCGTGCTCCCGGCCACGCCGGCGTTGTTGCAGACGACGTGGACCGCCCCGAAGTGGGACTGCGCCTGATCGGCCAGCGACGCCACCTGACCCGGGTCCCGGACGTCGGTCACCACCTCGAGCACGTCGGCCCCTGTGGCCCGGAGCATCCTTCCCGCCTCGCGCAGCGCAGCCGCCTCGACGTCGGCGATCACCACGCCCATGCCCTCGGTGGCAAACCGCTCGGCCAGCGCGAAGCCGATCCCGCTGGCCCCTCCGGTGACCACCGCAACCCGACCGCTCAGATCCTCCATCGCACCTCCCGGGCGGCAGCGACCCAGCGATCCGGCGTCAGCCCCCGCGACAGCCCCCAAAGGACGCCAAGTAAGTGTTAACTCACTTACCAGAGTGTGGCCCGCCGGTCCCGACCGGTCAAGGCGAAGGGGCCAACGCGCCGCGCGCCGCTCGACGAAGACCGCCCGCCGGGCCCGGGTCGGCGCCGGCCGGGTGCGGCCGAGTCGGGCCGGCCCGATGCCTTGCACCCCGGGCCAGGGTGACCGAAGCTGAGCGGAGGGGTCGACGGGGGGCGAGGAGGCAGCCGTGACGAGCACCCGGATCGAGACCGACAGCATGGGAGAGATGGAGGTTCCCACCGACCGCTACTGGGGCGCGCAGACCGCCCGGTCGTTGCACCACTTCGACATCGGCGAGGTCATGCCCCGGCCGATCATCGGGGCCTTCGGCATCCTGAAGGGCGCCGCGGCCCGGGTCAACGCCGAGCTCGGCAAGCTCGACCCCCACCTGGCCGATCGGATCATCGAGGCCTCGGCCGAGGTCGCCGAGGGCCGCCTGGACGACCACTTCCCCCTGCGGGTCTTCCAGACCGGGAGCGGCACCCAGACCAACATGAACGCCAACGAGGTGATTGCCAACCGGGCCATCGAGCTCGAGGGCGGGGAGCTCGGTTCCAAGCGGCCGATCCACCCCAACGACCACGTCAACATGTCGCAGTCGTCGAACGACACGTTCCCGACCGCAATGCACATCGCCGCCGTGCAGGAGATCGCGGGCCGGCTGTTCCCCTCGGTTCGGGCGCTGCGCGACGCCTTGGCGGCCAAGTCGGCCGCCTTCGCCTCGGTGACCAAGATCGGCCGGACCCACCTGATGGACGCGGTCCCGCTGACGCTGGGCCAGGAGCTCTCGGGGTACGTGGCCCAGCTGGACGCCGGCATCGCCCGGGTCGAGGCCTCGCTCGCCGGGCTCTACCGGCTGGCCCTCGGGGGAGCGGCGGTCGGCACCGGTCTCAACACCCATCCCGAGTTCGCTGAGCGGGTGGCGGCCAAGATCGCCGAGATGACCGAACTCCCGTTCGTCACCGCCGCGAACAAGTTCGCCGCTTTGGCCGCACACGACGAGCTGGTGGCGTCGAGCGGGGCGTTGCGGACCCTGGCCGTCTCGCTGACCAAGATCGCCGACGACTTCCGGTGGCTCGGTTCGGGTCCCCGCAGCGGCCTCGGCGAGCTTCGTCTCCCGGAGAACGAGCCGGGCTCCTCGATCATGCCGGGCAAGGTCAACCCCACCCAGTGTGAAGCCATGATCATGGTCTGCATCCAGGTCATGGGGAACGACACCGCCATCGCGCTGGCCGGCTCGCGGGGGAACCTCGAGCTCAACGTGTGCAAGCCGGTGATCATCGCCAACTTCTTGTCCTCGGTGCACCTCCTCGCTGACGCCTGCCGCAGTTTCCGGGAGTTCCTGGTCGAGGGGTTCGAGCCCGACTACGCGCAGATCCAGCACCACCTGAACAACTCACTCATGCTTGTGACCGCGCTCAGCCCGGTCATCGGGTACGACAAGGCCGCCGAGGTGGCCAAGAAGGCCCACCACGAGGGGACCACTCTCAAGGAGGCCGCCCTGGCCCTCGGGTTCGTCACCGCCGAGGAGTTCGACAAGGTGGTGCAGCCCGAGCAGATGACCAGCCCCTGAGAGGCCGCGTTGCCCGAGGTGCTCCCGGCCGAGGTCGTCGACGCCGCGCTCGCCGAGCGAGCCCTGCGCTGGCAGCGCGACGGGGGCGAACTGGTCAAACGGGTCAAACGGCGCGGATTCTCCGGGGCCCTGGAATTCGTGAACCAGGTGGGCGCCCTGGCGGAGGCGGCCGACCACCATCCCGACATCGACATCCGCTGGGACACCGTCACGCTGCGGCTATCCACGCATTCGGCCGGAGGGCTGACGGAGCGGGACCTGGCCCTGGCTGCCGCGCTCGACGCGCTCGACGCGCCCGGCTGATTCCCGCTAGTCGAGCAGGTTCGCCCGCAAGGACTCGATCGCATCGGGCTTGACGCCGATCGAGACGGCGTAGTCCTCGATCGTGCCGTGCGACGCCCGCAGAGCGGCGAACAGGCTGGTGATGTTGGTGGGGCGGGCCGAGAAGACCTCGTCGGCCAGCTCCGGGGTGCGGATCGGGGTGTCGTCCCTCTCCGCGGCCCGCGCCCGCAGCTCGCCCATGGCCCGCTCGCTCAGGGCGTAGTCCCTGGCCACCGTCTCGTCGTCCACCTCCAACAGCGAGAGCACGATCGCGATCACCACCCCGGTCCGGTCCTTGCCGGCCAGGCAGTGGACCACCACCGGGTGGGTCGCCGGGTCGGCGACGAGCGAGATGGCGCGGGCGATCGGGGTGGCGCCCAACCGGGCGTAGTCCTGGTAGCGGGCGGCCAGCATGCCCTCGGGCAGCTCGTAGCGGGTGGGGTCGAGGATCTCCTCGACGATTGGGAGGTGGTGGAGGGCCACCGGGAGCGCCTTCACCGGGAAGCGGCCCATCTCCCACTCTGCCGTGCTGCGCAGGTCGACGACCGTCGCGAGGCCGAGCGCACGCAGGGCGTCGAGGTCGGCCGGCGACAGTTGGGAGAGGCCGCCGGCCCGGAAGAGCCGCCGCCACCGGACCTGGCGGCCGTCGGCGGTGGGGTAGCCACCGACGTCTCGGAAGTTGAGCCCCTGCTCGAGGGGGATCGACCGCTCGGGTGCCTCCCTCGCGCCGCTCGAGGCTTCCTCGGGCATCGGTCGGAGTGTATCGAGGGCCCCTCGTGACATGGGGGTGAACGACGCGCGTCGCGTCAGCGCACCGGGGCGTCCCACAGGGGGAACCAGCGCGAGAGGTCGTTCTCGAAGGGCAGGTCGGCGCCCACCACCGCCTGGATCCGCAGCTCAAGTTCGTTGTCCCGCCGCTCATGGGCCTGGGGGGCGAAGGGGTAGAAGGTGCCCCGCTTGTACAGGTAGACGAGGAAGAACGGCTTGGCGTCGGGAGCCGCCCCGGCGGCTGGTCGGAACCCGAACACCGAACACAGGAGCTGGGGACCCCACCCAGCGTCGGTGAGGGTGCTGTTGGCCAAGTGCACCCGGGTGACTAGGTCCTCAAGCTCGGGGTCCTCGAAGAGGAGCCACCGGTAGCCGTAGGAGTCCTC
>DAHUZS010000115.1 GCA_027315045.1 Acidimicrobiaceae bacterium | reverse complement strand
AGTGGTCATCCCCGGAGGGTCGGTCTCGCGTTCCCGTATGCCTCGCGTGGGCGAAGAAGGCGGAGATGGCGCCAGGAGTCGTCCTGGTAGGAGAGGGTGGGCGTGGCTCCACTCTGGAGAGATGGGAGAGGTGAATGACCTCCAGGTCGTCAAGAGCAGCGTTCCATGGCCCGTCGGCCCGGCTCGCCATGGCCGCTTTCGGCGTGGTGAGCGTGCTCGGCGGGGTGTTCGGGTTCGCCGGGAGCGCCTCGGCATTGCTGACGGCCACGCCGATCTCTGCGGTCATGGGCCCCAACTCGATCCAGATGATCCCGACCGGGACGGCCACCTTCGGCCACCCGACCAACCTCCTCGTCGGTCAGTCGGACCAGCCGGCGACCTCGTGGACCTTCGACCTGTCGGACACCGGGACTTACTTGCCCGGAACCGCCAACACCTGGGGGCTCGGTGACGTCATCGCCATCCCGGTGTTCGCCCCCGGTGGCGTGAACAACCTCTCGGCCGGCGCCTACGTCGAGTTCGCCGGGATCCCGACCATGACCTGCGTCGGTGGGGGGGCCGGGGCCACCCAGCCCACGTTCACGATCACGACGACCGAGAACCCCAATGACTCGGTTGGCGACGCCGGCTTGACCGACCTCTTGCTGATCACCTTCACCAACAACCCGACCCTGCAGTCGCCGACGCCGTTCTCCTGTGTGATCTCCGGAGTGGCCTACACCGTCGGCGCCAACACCGGGACGGGCTCGGTCGGGTTCGGAGGGGGCACCAACGTGGCCACCTACACCCAGGGCATCGCCCCGGGCACGGTGAACCCGGTCGGCGGGACGGCCGGGACGGACCAACAGACGCTCAACGTCCAAGTCAACGCCAACATCGTCGAGCAGTCGGTGACGGCGAACAGCCCGGCGGTCTCGGTGCTGCCCAACGCCATCGACGCCCCGATCAGCCCCATCGTGATCACCGAGGCCAAGCTGGGCGCGGTCTCGGGGAACTACATCTGCATCACGGCCTCCCAGAGCCTGGGCACTAACGGGTTCGTGGTGACCCCGACGTCGCCGACCATCACCCTCCACCCGTCCAACACCGGGGGGACCGGCACGGTCACCGGGGCGGTCGTCGGGTTGACCCCCAACGCCAACGGCTCGTTCCAGACCATCGCGGCGGACGTCCTGGTCGTCTCCACCACCGTGCCGACCACCTACACCTTCTCCAACCTGATGGTGGACGCGCCGGGCACCTCCGGTGATGTGACGGTGTCCATTGTCGTCGGCGCCACGATCGTGGCCGGGGCGTGCTCGGGCGGGACCACGCTCACCATCCAGGGCAACCCGGACTTCGCGCCGCCGACCATCTACGCCGTCGGCCAGCCCACCGGGAACACCCGGGTGGCCGGCTCCACGGCCGACCAGACCGCGGTGGCGGCCCTGGAGACCCAGTACCCGCCGCGGCCGGGCTTCTGCCTGCCCTCGGGGGTCACCCCCAACCCCAACCGGTTCCAGACCGGCAGCTCGGTGGTGCTGGCCACTGACGGCTCCTGGCAGGACGCCCTCAC
The DNA here is from genome assembly GCA_027315045.1 of Acidimicrobiaceae bacterium. Classification (GTDB taxonomy): domain Bacteria; phylum Actinomycetota; class Acidimicrobiia; order Acidimicrobiales; family RAAP-2; genus Palsa-461. The sequence goes on along the minus strand of DAHUZS010000115.1, from coordinate 21,683 downwards.
GGCCTCTTATCTCGCCAGCTGGCTGCGCACCGGCGTGCTGCTCACCCCGACCGGGACCCTCTCGCCGTATACGGCCCAGGCCCTCCAGCAAGAGGGGGTTTCCAACGTGGTCATCGTCGGTGGCCCCCTGGCGGTGTCGACGGCGGTGGAGAACCAGCTCGCCTCCACCCCCGCCTACCAGTGCGGTGGGGCGGGACCCCAGCTGAACGCCCTCGGCCAGCCCATCGACCTCAGCGTCCAGCGGGTCTACGGGACCACCGCCGACGGCACGGCCGAGATGGTGGCCACCTACGTGGACTCGGGCTTCGTGAACAATCTGAACATCTCGGGAGCCTTCGGCCTCTACAACGACACCACCGGCACCGACTCGGGCAGTTCGCCGACCATCCCGGTGCGCACGGCCATCTTGGTCACCGACAACTTCTTCCAGGACGCCGCCTCGGCCTCTGGGATGAGCTACTACGAGCACCTGCCGATCCTGCTCACCCCGCAGGGAGCCCTCGGGACCGAGGCAGAGACCGGGCTTCTGGACCTCGGGATCCAGCAGGTGATCGAGCTCGGTGGCCCCTTGGCCATCTCCAACGCTGTCAACGCCTCGCTCGCCTCCCAGGGGATCTCGGTCCTTCGGATCGCCGGGGCCGACGGCTCGGAGACCTCGGTGATGCTGGCCAAGTTCGAGCTCAACAACCTCGCCAACGCCGGGCTCGGTGAGTTCTCCGGCAACACCCCGAGCTATGGGACCGGGTGTCTGCTCCGCGTCACTCGGTCTCCGATCGGCAGTCAACTCCCCCTGGCCACGACCATTCTTCCGAATCCCGTGCCCTACTACGCCGACTGCACCATCCCGGTGGCGCTCGCCCGGGGTGACTATTTCGCCGACGCCTTGACCTCGAGCGTGATCACTGGCGGCGGGTACTTCGGTGCCCAGTTCATCCCGGCCGGCCCCGAGCCGGTCATCCTGGCCGAGAGCCCGACCACCCTCGGGACCTATGCCACGGACTTCTTCAACCAGGCCGGGAGCCCCTACGGGATCGACCCCACCTACCAGACCCCGCTGTCGCCCATCCCGGGCTCGGGGTTCAAGGTGACCTCGATCACCGTCTTCGGCGGGCCGCTGGCCATCGCCAACAGCACGCTGCAGGCCGCGCTCAACGCCATCTCGGAGGGGTGAGGAGCCGGACAGGAGCCCTCGCCGGGCCAATAGGGGACGTGGTGGGTCCGGGGATTGGAAGCCAACCGGTCTGCCCCGATCGCGTCACGCGCTGGAGAAGAACCCCTCGGGGTTGAACCAACCTTCCAACTGACCAGCACCGACGCGCCGATTCCGAGGTCAACGTGGGGCGCCCCGCGCCCCGCACCTTGGGGACCGTCGCTACGCTGAACCGTCCGCAGGTAACCCTCTGGAGGAACGTTGCGCATCGAACGGCTGCTCGTGGCGCGCCCGGCTCGCTGGTGGTGGGGGCCAGTGGTCGCCGGCTGCGCCCTGACCCTCGTGCTCGGCCTCGGCGGAGCCGCAGCGGCAAGTAGCAAGAAGCACCACTCGACCACGACGACGTCCGCCCCGCCCACCCGGCACGCGGTCACCCTGCATTACTTCGTGAAGGACGTGAAGAGGCTATTGAGGAGTGAAGCCGGCAAGAAGCTCAAAGCCGGGGCCTCGGGGGCCAAGGGGGACAAGCTCGAGGTTGTCCAGCACTACTACCTCGGCGACCACAGCTCGCACGCCAAGAAGGTCGGTGGGACCGGGCACCTCAGCTGCCTCTACAAGAGCGCTACCGAGGCCACCTGTAGCGAGGCCATCGCGATCTACAAGGGCAAGATCACGGCGAACCCCTCGCTCGTCCTCGTGACCACGCCGACCATGAGCTTCGCCATCAACGGCGGGAGCGGGAAGTACCACGGGGCACTCGGGCTCATCACCGAAACGGCCGTGAACCGCACCACGGCTGACGTCTCGATCGTGGTGGTCACCGGCACCGGGTAGCCGTCTGGCGGGCCGGCACCGGATGTTCGGTCAGGTGAAGCTAACGCCGACCGCGTCGTGGCCGAGGCCGTAGCTGGCATGGCTGGCCGGGCCCGAGAGCTTGACGGTGATCGTCGCGCCGGTGCTGCCTCCTGACACCGTCACCGAGGAGATCAGCCCTCCGGTGGCGCTGGTGGTGGAGGGGGAGCCCGAGTAGCGGACTCCGCTGATCACGAAGGTGTACACCGTGGCACCCTGGCTGAACGTCCCGGTCTCGGGATTGAGGGACCCCGAGACGGCGGAGCTGCTGAACACGATGGTGGCCGAGGCGCCGGAGATCTGCACCGAGACGTGAGAGGAGGGGACCGGGGGAGCGGTGGTCGTCGGCGCCGGGACGGTCGTGGTGGTGGTCGTCGTCGTGGTGGTGGTCGTGGTCGTGCTGCGCCGCAGGGGCCGGGTCGTGGTGGTCGTGGTCCGGTTGGCGGCCGGTGACGAGCACCCGGCAGCCACGACGGCGACGACCAGGACCCCGAGCACGCCGAGACGCCGGGAGGAGCTCTTCATCGGGACGCCCCTCGCCACGTGTCTCGGTCAGCCGCGGCGCTCACCCTAGGGGCCGCAGTAGCCGTTGCCGGTGAACTGCAGGGTGTTGTACGCGCCGTTCCACGGGGCGTTGGCCAGGGTCTGCTCCTCGGAGCCGGCCGGGCAGGTGGCACCGAAGGCGATGAACCCGGCGATGTTGGCACCGGGGTTCGTGAGGACGTCGACCGGGCTCGGGAACGCCAGCGCCACGAAGGCCGGGATCTGGATGGCGGCCAGGTCGAAGGTGTTGTACTCGTACTGGTCGGCGTAGAAGGCGGCGTGCAGGCCAGGGTCGATGGAGGTGAGCCCGTCGGTCCAACCGCCGATGAAGCTCGACCAGTTGGCCGCGGTCGCCCCGGGTCCCGACACGAGGCCCGAGTTGTTGTCCGGGAACCCCTCGGGGTCGATGATGACCCAGTCCGGCTTGAGCAAGAGCCCGCTTTGCGGGTAGGCGTCGATGGTCGTGGCCACGTACTGGCCGGCGGCGTAGGCGTCGGCGTAGTAGCAGGCACTGGTGTAACAGGGCGAGCTGGTGGAACCGGGCGAGCTGGTCGTCGTAGAGCCGGTCCCGGTGGTGGTCGTGGTGGTCGGGGGTCCAGAAGAGACCGGACCGCTCACGGTCCAAAAGGAGAGCCAGGTGACTCGCCGCCCCGATCCCTGGATGGCCAGGCCGGTGGCGAGGTCGGCACCCTCGTTCATCCCCGTGTACGGGGTGCTCTCGGTGCCGAGCGCCCCGGTGTCGCCGATGATCGGCCAGTTGTCCTCGATGGCCTGGGAGGCTGCCCCGCCGGCGGGCACCAGCCCGTAGAGGCCCACGCCGGTCGGTGGGGTTGCCGGGGGCGGGCCGCCGGCGTAGACGTGCACCGAGCTCGTCCCGTAGAGCAGGGCGCCGGGATCACCGCCGATGTTCGGCCCCCCGGTGGTCCCGCTGATGCTGGTGGTGACGAAGACCGACGCTGTGGCGGGACCGGAGAACTCGCTCAGCCCTCCCCCGGGGACCTGGGAGAACACGTCGACGTTGCCCCCGACGGCGACGGCCGAGGGGTCGCCGGTGACGCTCGCTCCGGCAAGCTGATGGGAGGTCCAGCTGCCGCCGTTCGTACTGGCGCTGTACTCGGTCAGGATCCCGTTGGTCCCGCGGCCGAACACGTCGATCAAACCGTCGTCGACCACCGGGCTCGGCCGGCCGGCGACCGGGTTCCCCGAGGTGCTCGAGGTGAGACCCGAGGCCGTCCAGGACTGGCCGCTGCCGGCCACGTCGAGCAGGTTGTTGTTAGCACCGACGACGAAGACGTGCACGGTCGACCCCACGAGGACCGGGTTGGGATCCCCGATGATGGACGAGGACCCCGACAGCGTGGTGAGGTCGTAGGCGTTCCACAGCCGCCCACCGGCCCCGTCGTTCACGTACTCCACCAAATCCCCGGTCGAGCTTCGGGCGAAGATCCGGTCGACGCTGCCGTTCACGATCGGGGTGGGGTCGCCGCCGAGGCCGGGCCCGCCGGCTGCCACCGTCAGGTCGTAGGCGTTCCACAGCCGTCCGCCGGCCCCGTCGTTCACGTACTCGATCAGGTCGCCGTTGGAGGCCTCGCCGTAGACGTGGACGATGGGGCCGTAGAAGGTGGCGTCGGGGTCGCCGGCGATGGTCGGGCCGCCGGTGATCTGGGTGAGGTTGTAAGCGTTCCACGGCCGCCCACCGAAGCCGTCGTTGATGAACTCGGTGAGGTCCCCGTTGGCTGCCCGGGCGTAGACGTGGACCGTCGGCCCGTAGGCGATCGGACTCGGTCGCCCGTCGATGTTGGGGCCGGCCGAGCTGGCGGTCTGGTCGTAGGCGTTCCAGGCCCGCCCGGCGAAGCCGTCGTTCACGAACTCCTGGAGCGGCATGGCGGTGCCGGGCAACGCGGCGCCGGCCGGGGCCGAGGTAGCGGTCTCCACGACGACCTCAAGGGTTCCTGCCAGGGCCATGGTGACGGCCAGAGCAGTGACCAATCGCGAGCCTCGAGCCATGCTGGTGGCATCCTCCGTGGAAATCTTGCGGGCGCCGGCGACGGGGTTTCGCCTGGTCCTGAGAGGCATCCGACCCTACCATCGCGACCCTTTCGTTCCGGGGACCGTCAGGCGTCAATTTGCGGTCACCTCGACCACCAGGAGCGACACGGACAGCCGCCGGGGAGCCGGGGACCTCGGTGCTATCTTCGGGCCCGCGACCGCCGGTCGCGCCCTGGCGGAGGACTGGCCGATGACGTGGAAGCAGGTGCTGAAGGCCCCCCTCCGGCCCTTTGTCCGCCCCCTCCTGGCCCGCCTCGAGGCCCGTAGCCGGGCCCAGCTGGCCGAACTCGCCGGGACGTTGGCCGCGCTCAGATCCGAGGTCGACGACCTGGACCGCTCGGTCACCGTCGACCTCGACGACCTGGCGAAACGGTTCGAGTTCGTGCGCAAGGAGATCCTCTTCGAGCTCCGCTATGGCAAACGTGAAGTAGAGGTTGAGGGTTCGGATCGCGACACCGAGCCCCGGATCCTCAGCGTGGCGAAGTGGGAGGCCATGGCTCCGGCGATCCGGCTCAACCTCGGGGCCGGGCACGTCACCAAGGACGGCTACCTGAACGTCGATGCCCGGGAACTCCCCGATATCGACGTGGTGGCCGACGTCGGGAACCTCCCGGTCGAGAAGGGCTCGGTGGCCGAGATCTACTCGGCCCATCTCCTCGAGCACTTCCCCCTCGAGGAGCTGCGCTCGGTGCTCCTGCCCTACTGGGTCAGCCTGCTGCGGGAGGGCGGCGAGTTCGTGGCGGTCGTCCCCGACATGGAGACGATGATCCGGGAGTACGCAGCGGGCCGGATGAGCTTCGAGGAGCTGCGCGAGGTCACCTACGGCACCCAGGAGTACGAGGGCGACTTTCACTTCAACGGCTTCTCGCAGGAGTCCTTGCCGGCGCTGTTCGAGGAGGCCGGGCTGAACCAGACCTCGGTCCGGGTGGCGGCCCGGCGCAACGGCATGTGTTACGAGATGGAGGTCGTCGGCGTGCGGGCCTCGGCGCCGCCGTCCGACTGACCCTGGCGTTCGCTGGGCTCGGACGATGAGCGGCGACCACCTCGACGTCGCGCTCTATTCGGGGATCGTGGTCCGACGCGACGCCGTCTCGTGGAGCGTGCTCCACAAGCTCAACGTCCTCCGCCGCCTGATCGCGATGGGGGCCCCGATCCGCGTGAGCTGCTTCGCCCAGTCGATCGAGGACCTCGGCCCCGAGCTCGTCTGCTGCCCATCGGTGGCCAAACTGCTCGGCCGCCCGGAGTTCTGGGACGCCGACATCCACATCTACGAGGAGGGCATGTACTACGAGCTGTTCGACTCGATCCACGTCGTCCCGGAGGGCCGTCCCATCCTGGCCATCGAGCACAACTCGACCCCGGTGGAACTGGTCGACGTCCCCGGCATGCGCTCGGCCGTCGAGCGCTCGCACGCCCAGCGACGCAACCTTTTGCGGGCGGACCACGTCGCCTGCGTGAGCGAGTTCAACCTCGAGATGGCCCGCTCCGCCGGGGTGCCCGAGGAGAAGCTCTCGGTCCTACACCTGCCTCCGGCCATCGTGCCGAGTGGACCGGTGCGACCGCTCGTGGAGCACGAGAGCCCGGTCCGGCTCCTCTACCTCGGGAGGTTCGTGCGGGCCAAGGGCATCCTCGACATGCTCGAGCTGGCCCGCCGCCTGCTGAGCGACGACGGTCGGTTTCAGGTCACATTGGCCGGCGACCCCCGGTTCTCGGACCCGGCGATCATGGCCGAGATCGAACACACGGTCGCCGACCTTCGTATGGGCCTTGAGGTCGCGTGGGCGCCGGACGACGCCGAGACCGCCCGCCTTTACGAGCGCTGTGACGCCCTGGTCGTCCCCTCGTACCACGAGGGCTACTGCGTCCCGGTGATCGAGGCCTACGGGTTCGGACGGTTCGTCATCGCCTATGACGAAGGGAATATCCCCAACGTGGTGGGGGGCTTGGGGTTGACCGTACCGGTCGGGGACGTGGGCGCCCTGGAGACTGCGGTCCAAGAGTTCGCCGGGGCCCTCGACCGAGACCGCTCGAACAAGCTGGTCCTGTCGACCGACCACGGTGACCTGGGCTTTTCCGCCTGGAGGGCCGCGGCGCGGCGCCACCTCGCGGACTATTCGCCGGCCGACTTCGAACAGAAGTTCGTCTGCCTTTTGGGCGAGCTGGCCAAGCTCTCGCCGTCGGGGCTCGGGCCGGCAGTCGAACGGGCGCTCGAGGCCCGATTGGCGGAGCTGTCGGGTGCTCGGAGCGCGGGGTAGTCGACACGCGGCGCGGTCGACTCCGGCACTTCGACATCGGAGCGCGCGCTTGAGTGCGAACCCGCTGATCACGGTCCAAAAGCCCTAGACCATCGAACGCGGCGGCATTAAGCTCTGCGCTACTTCGGGCCTGGCCGGCGACCGTGGACCAGTGGAGCCATAGCCGAGGCAGGGGTCCGCTGAGGCGAGGCCAGCGTTGGGTGAACAGCGCCGAAGTCTGGTGCTACGGGTCACTGGGAGGACCAGATGCTGCGTGGTTCGGTGAGGCGGGTGGCGGCGGTCGCCATGGCATCGGCGGCGCTGATCGGCGGCTCGCTCTATTTGGGGCTCGGACTGGCGCAGGCGACGGGGACGCCCTATCAGGTGGGCATCACCAGCCCGAGCCCCGTGCCGAACCTGCAGTTGACTGGTGCCACCGTCTTGATCGGGACCGGGACCATCACAGTTGATATCGAGGCCAGCGGCGGCGCCCCGGCAACCACCCCCACCGCCAACTCCTACAGCATCACCTTGGCCCTGGGCACCAACCCCACCTCGGCGACACTTGCGTGTACGAACGGAACCACGCTGCCCGCGGGCACAACCGGTACGGTCACCTTCCTTGGCTGCACGCTCAACAAGACCGGTAGCGGGTTCACGCTCACAGCATCGGCAAGTGGCGGACCTCCGTCGGTTTTCGGCTTCACGAGCAACCCGTTCAACGTTTCGGGTACGGCCGATCACATGGCCTTCACGTCGGGTCCGGTGACCGGCCCCGAAGGAGTTGGCCAGAGCATCAATGTCAGCGTCCTGGACTCCGGTGGCAACGTGTTGCTCACCGACAACTCGACGGTCGTCACCCTGACCGTCCAATCGGGCCCGGTCGGGGGTTCGCTGGCGGGTTGCACAGCCGGGGTGACGGCATCGGCCGGGGTGGCGTCGTTCAGCGGATGCAACTTCAACGTGGCCGGTACCTACGTTCTGACCGCGACGGCGACCGGGACTCCGTTGCCCACGACCACGACGGTGAACAGTTCATCGTTCCAGGTGACCGCGCCGGCGAAGCTCTCCTTCACCCAAGGTCCGGTCGACGGGGTCGTGGTCCCCGGTCAGACGATCACGGTTGCCGTCGAAGACATCTACGGGAACGTGGTGACGTCCGACAGCACCTACACGGTCACCCTCGCGGCGACGTCCGGACCGGGCTCGATCTCGTGCACCCCCAACCCGGTCCTTGACTCAAGTGGGCTGGCAACCTTCGTCTGCACCTTCTCTGCGGCGGGGACCTACACCCTCCAGGCGAGCGCGACCGGACCGGGACCGGCTCTTTCGCCGATCACGAGTGCCCCGTTCACCATCGCGGCGTCGACCACCCCGAGCGTCCTCGTCTTCACCCAGGGGCCAGGCAACGTCGGGGTCAATGTCGGTCAGACCATCCAGGTCAGCGCGGAGGACGGCTCGGGCAACGTGGTGACCTCAGACCAAACGACGGTCGTGAGCCTCCAATTCCAGAACAACGCCGGTGGAGGGGTCCTCACCTGCAGCGCGACGACGCCCATCGGTGGGGTCACCATGGTCAACGGCGTGGCCACCTTCTCGGGGTGTTCGATCAACGCGGCCGGCACGGCGTACACGCTGCTCGCGACCGCGACGGGGAGCGTACTCGTACCAAGTACTCCGACGGTCATCAGTCAGTCGTTCAGCATCTTCCCGCTCGGGTACTCGGTCGTCACCCTCCCGGCCAGCGCGATCACCTCGACCAGCGCCGTCCTGAACGGCTCCTACCCCGGCGGCATCGGTAGCACCTGGGACTTTGAGTACGGGGTCACAACCGCGCTGGGTACCGAGATCGGGCCTTTCACGGCCTCGACCGCCACCTCGCCGCTGCCCGTTTCGGTGTCGGTCACCGGGTTGACGCCCAACACCACCTACTACTTCTCCATCTTCACGAGCGCGGGGCCCGGGAACACCCTCTCGTTCTTCACCAGCCCGACCGGCTCCGTGGTGACCGGGGCGGCGACCTCGATCACCTCGACCAGCGCGACCTTGAACGGGACCGTGAACCCCGGTGGGACAATCCAGACCTGCCACTACGCCTACGGCACCTCGAGCGTGCTGGCCGGGGCGACCTCGACGGCGTCGTTCAACACCTCGAACGTCTCGACGCCGGTCTCCGAGCCGGTGTCGGTCACCGGGTTGACGCCCAACACGACCTACTACTTCGAGCTGATCTGCACGAACGGGAGTGGCGCGATCCTCAACTTCTTCACCAGCTCGACCGGCGCCGTGGTGACCCAGGAGGCGACCTCGATCACCTCGACCAGCGCAACGCTGAACGGGACGGTGAACCCCGGTGGAGTCGCCCAGACCTGTAGCTACGGCTATGGCACCTCGAGCGTGCTGGCCGGGGCGACATTCACCGCGACCTTCGTCACCTCGACCGTCTCCACGGCGATTTCCGAGCCGGTCACGATCACCGGCCTCACCTCTGGGACCACCTACTACTTCGAGTTCGAGTGCACGAACGGCAACGGTGGGATCCTGAGCTTCGTGGCTGGGACCGCATCCCAGATCACCCAGATCTACGGGTCGGACCCCATCGGGACCTCGATCGCCATCTCGCTGGCCGAGTTCCCGACCGCCGGCTCGGCCTCGGCGGTGGTGCTGGCCCGGGACGACTTCTTCTCCGACGCCCTGGCCGGCGGACCGCTGGCGGCCTACGTGAACGGCCCGTTGCTCCTCACCGAGGGCGCGCCGCAGAGCGCCTCGCTCGACCTGAGGACCCAGGCCGAGATCCAGCGGGTGCTCCCGGCCGGCGGGACCGTCTACATCCTGGGCGGCAACCTGGCCATCAGCCCGAACGTCGACGCCACGTTGTCGAGCCTCGGCTACAAGGTGGTGCGGGAGGCGGGCAGCAACGAGTACGACACCGCGTACCTGATCGCGCTCCAAGAGGGCAGCCCCAATGTGGTCTTCGAGGCCACCGGGACCAGCTTCTACGACGCCCTCTCGGCGGTGCCGGCGGCCATCGCCGACCACGCGGCCATCCTGCTCACGTACGGGCCGATCCAGTCCTTCGAGACCGGGATCTACCTGCTCAACCACCCAGGCATCACCCGCTACGCCATCGGCGGGCCGTTGGCCGCCTACGGGGCTGACCCCTCGGCCATCCCGGTCTACGGCAACGACCTGTACGGCACCTCGGCCGCCGTGGCCACCACGTTCTTCCCCTTCGCCACCCTTGTTGGTGCGGCCACCTCGGCCACCTTCACCGACGCCCTGGGCGGCGGGGTCTACATGGCCACCGGCGGGCGGTCTGGGCCGCTGCTCATCGTGAACCCGAGCGCACCGCTGCCGGCGGAGATCGTCCCGTACCTGAACGGGCTGGCCCCGGGGACGCCGGGGGTGGTGTTCGGCGGGCCGCTGGCGGTCGGGCCCGACGTGCTGGCGGCACTCTCGGCGGCGGTCGGGTAGCGGGTCGACCAGGCACGCCCGGGCCCGACGGGGGCACGGCCCGGGCGTCGCCGCTCTTCTCGGGGGCTATCTGGGCTTGCGCGCCACCAGGTAGACGGCGGAGGCCACGCCCCGGAGCTCCTCATGGGAGACGAGGGCGTCGTAGGCCCGGAAGCGATCCAAGAGGGTGCTCAGTTCGGCCGGGTCCACCTTGGCCGAGAGCCCCGAGGTTTGCGTGAGCCACTCGAGCGTGGTCGACAGGTCCCCGAACCAGTCGCACTCGAGGACCTCGCAGCCGGCGAAGAGCGCCTGGACCCCCCAGGTGGTCATGTTGAAGAAGTGGTAGGGGACGGCGTGCAGGGGCTGCATGAACGCCACCTCGGTCATCACCAGGCCCCCGGGGCGGGTCACCCGCACCAGCTCGGCGGCCGCCCGGAACGGGTCGTCGACGTGCTCGAAGACCGCCTGGGTCCAGGTCGCGGCGAAGGTGTCGTCGGCGAAGGGGATGGCGTGGATGTCGGCGTAGCCGTCGGCCAGCTCGAACTTCAAGAACTCGACGTTGAGCTGGCCGGGACGGCCCCGGCGGCGGTCCCCGCCGCCGAACTCGAGCACCGGCTCGCCGGGGGGGACCTGCTCCAGCCACCGGTCGAGGTACGGGCTGTAGGGGTTGCCGTAGTTGACGGCGACCGGGGGCCCGAAACCGGCTCTAGCCTCGAGCGGCCCGTAGAGGACGAACCCTTCGACCACGACCTCCCGGCCAAGCGCCCCCGGCGCGGCCTGCCCCCGGGCGAAGAGCGCGATCTCCCGCTCGGCCAAAGGGAGATCGCCGGCCACCCAGACGGCCAGGTGCTCGGAGCCCTCGGCCTGGAACAGGTCGACGGTGGCGGCCGGGACCCCGTCGACCAGGACGTCGACGATCCCTCCTCTCGGATGGCGCCACAGCCGGACCATGGCGTCGGTGCAGGTGGCGGTGACGCTGAGCCGGTCGCCGACCACCCCGGGCGAGACCAGGGTGCCGGGGACGCCGGCGAGCCAGGTGCCGGCGCGCCCGACCAGCTCGCCGTCGGCCGGAATCCGCAGCTCGCCGAGCTCGGGGACGAGCCGGGGTTCGCGCTCTTCGGCCGCGGGCGGCTCCACCAGGAAGTCGACCTTGAACTGCTCGATCGCCCCGACCGGCCGTCCCTCGGCCGGGCAGTCGATCCGTCCGGTCTTGACCGCTCCGCCGACCGTGCGCACGAAGGGGACCACCGAGACCGGGGCGCCACACCGGGGGCAGGCGAGCCGCTCCAACAGCGCCGCCGGGAGCCCGACCAGGCCCGCTGGGCTCGAGGGCATGCCGGCGCTCGGGGTGGCCGAGGCCGTCGGGTGGAGGGCCGGTGCGGGTGCGGGGACCGGGGCCTCGGCCGGGGGGGTCTCGGTCATGGGGGGTGGGGGGGGCGCGGGTAGCGCGACCGCGGCGGTCGAGCGGTGCACGATCGAGTCGTAGTAGCGGTTGACCCCCTCGACCATGGTCTCGGCCCGGTAGCACTGCTCGAAGCGCAGCCGTCCCCCCCGGCCGAGGGCGGCCCGGCGCTCGGGCGAGCCGACCAGGTCGATCAACGCGTCCCGGAGGGCGACCGGGTCGCCGGGGGGGACGAGCAGGCCGCTGCCTTCCGCCACGATCTCGGCCATGCCGCCCACCGCGCTCGCCACGACCGGCTTGGCGAACATCATCGCCTCCAACAAGATGAGCCCGAAGGACTCGTAGCGCGACGGGGCCACGAAGACGTCGCAGCCGGCGTAGAGACGGTAGAGCTCCTCGTCGTCGACCCGGGAGCGGAACCGGACGTGGTCGGCCACCTCGGCCCAGGCCGCCGAGGCCTCGAAACGCTCCCGGTGGCTGCGCCCGTCGGCCATCGGCCGGCTGTCCTCGCCGACGATGCTGAAGCCGACCTCGGGCCGGGCGGCCACCACGCCGGGGATGGCCTCGAGCAGGGTGTCGATGCCCTTGCGGTCCTCCAGGCGCCCGACGAAGAGCACCTCGACCCGCCCCGCCCAGTGTTCGGGCTCGACGGTGCCGGCCCGGTCGCTGAGCCCGTGGGCGACGGTGCCCACCCGATCGGCGCCGAGCGTCACCCCGTAGGCGGCTTCGATCTCGGCCACGATGGCCGGGCCGCAGGCGAGGAAGTGGGGGGCCCGCCGGTAGGTGAGCCGCTCCAGCTCGATCAGGGTCGGTACCTCGGGGTCCCCCTGGGCCCGCCCGGCGGCCAGGGGGGAGTCGAGGTCGGCCACCGTGGCGAGGGGGGTGTAGAGGCCGACGACCAGCGGGAGGCGCCCCTCGGACAGGACCGCGATGCCCTCGGTGCTCCAGTTGGGCGCCTGGATGAGGTCGAGGGGGCGTCGGGCGTGGATCCGCAACGCCTCGTCGTTGAGGGTGGCGGCGTAGTCCCACAGCCCCGGGGTCACCTCGATCCCCTCGGGCAGGGGATGGGGGCGGGGTACCAGGCGGTGTACCCAGACGTCGTCTTCGAAGTCGACCCGGTCGAGCTCGCGGCCCAAGGTGAGCACGTGGACCTCGTGGCCGAGCCGCCCGAGGCCGGTGGCGAGCTCGTGGAGCACCCGGCCGATGCCGTTCACCGGCTCCGGTGGGTACTCCACGGTGAAGAAGCACAGGTGGAGCTTGTCGGGGCGGGCCCGCAGGGTGGGGAAGTAGACGAAGGGCTCGGCCCGGGCCGCGAACCAGGCGCCCGGGCGCCGGCGGTCGGCGCCGGTCCGCCAGCGGGCGAAGCCGGCGTCGAAGCCGGCCACCACGTCGCGCTCGTACTGCTCGAGGTCGGCCGGGCTGAGCAGGCCCCGCTCGACGTTCTCGCCGATCTCGTCCCGGTAGTGCTGGGCGTAGTGGGAGAGCGAGTCGGCGATCTCGGCCAGGGGGGCGACCGCCCAACCGTGCTTGAAGGCGTAGTAGGCCTTGTTCTTGAGCATCACCTTCATGTTGTGGGTGGCCCGGTTCTCGCCCCGGATCTCACTCGGCAGGGCCTTGTGGTACACGAGGGCGTCGTCGGTGATCGACACGAGATAGCCGCGGTCGATGAAGCGGTGGCACACGTCGACCTCGTCCCAGCCGTAGTCGAACTCCTCGTCGAACCCGCCCAGCTCGATCAGCAGGTCCCGGAGGAACGAGGCGTTGGTCCCGATGGGGTAGGTGAAGACCGCGGTCCCCGGGCGGGCCAGGACCGGGCTCGGGTCGAACCGGGTGTCGACGTCGACCCAGACGTCCCCTAGCCGGTTGGCCCACGAGTGGACCACCTGGTAGCGGGCGCCGCTCCAGTCCCAGGCCGGCCCGCCGACCCCGGCGACCTCGGGGTCGCCGTAGGCGGCCTCCAGGCGGTCCAGCCACGCCGGGTCCGGGTAGGCGTCGTCGTCGATGAAGCAGACGACGTCGCCGGCGGCCATGGCGATGCCGATGTTGCGCGAGCGCGACAGGTTCCGTTCCGGGCACCGGCCGAGCTTGATCCGGCCCCGGTAGGGCTCGAGGACCGCCTCGGTCCCGTCCTCGGTCGGCCCCCGGACCACGATCACCTCGAAGTCGCGATGGTCGAGGTGCCCGAGGGCGGCCAACGTCACCGACAGGCTGGCGGCCCGGTTGTCGGTGCAGACGATGATCGAGAACCGCATCGGCCGGGTTGGCGTCGGGGGGGCTCAGCGAGTCGGGTCGAGGGGCTTGGAGCCGACCGCTTCGATCTCGGGGCGCGACGCGCTCGGGTCGCGCCGGATGGCCACGTCGGCGAGCCCGGCCCCGGCCAGCAGGGCGGTGAGCGAGGCGCCGTCGAATATGGTTCGTCGGCCCTCGTCGGTGCCGTCCCCGAAGGTCACGTCGCGCAGCGCGTCGAAGCTCACCGTCCCGGCGACGTAGGCACGGACCACCGCCTCGGCGTCGGGGACCGACACGACCAGCGAGCCGCCGGGCCTGAGCGCCCGGACCCAGTGGGGGAGCAGGGTGTCGGTCGCCTCGGCGATGCTGAAGCGCTCGAGGAGGCCGGCCGCCCGGATCTCGGCCACCGAGCCCGGCTCAAACGGCAAGTTGGCCGGGGGGGCTAGGACGTCGGTCATCTCCGTGGCCGTGGCGTCGACGTGGAGGTAGCCGGGATCGACGGCGTGCTCGGTCGGGCCGAGGGCGACGCGCAGGTCGCCCCCCGCGGTCGCCAGGCGGTCGGGCCGCAGGACTTTGGGCTCGAACCCCCCGTCGAGCCGGGCCCGACGGGTGGTGCGGGCCTCGTCTCGCAGGGCTTCGAGCTGTCCGAGGACCGAGGACACCAGGCGGGCCAGCTCGTCGTCGCGGCGGGTGTCGGCCCGGCTCATGGCGTTCTGGTTGGCGATGGCGTTGAGGAGGGCGGGCACGTAGCGCTCCATCCCCTCCACGTCGGCCCGCAGTGCGCCCAGCTGGGCTTCGAGGTTCACGAAGCGCTCGTCGGTGGCTTGGTGGACCCAGAACACGACCCGGACGTGGAGCCGGAGGATGGCCGGCCGCAGGAGCGGGCGCAAGAGCATCCGGGCGAGTCGTCTCATCGCCCCATTGTGGCCGCTACCGGCCGTCCCCGGCCCCGCCCGTCGCCCGGTGGCGGGACCCGTCGAGGGTCCGGGTCGAGCGCGGCCGGCGGGCCATCAGTAGATGGTGTGGGTGTAGACGAGGACCCCGAGGACCACGATGACGACCCCGAGGAGCAGGGCCAGTGCGGCGCCGGTCAGCCGCTGGGCCGCGCGGATGACCCCGAACAGTGTGACCAGCGCACCCACCACGATCCCGGCGATCCCGGCGACCTTGTGCTTGCTCACCGCCAGCATGATCAGCGCATGAAAGCCCGTCATGTCGGCCTCCTTCCCCCCGGATGGGCCGCTGGCCGCCCCCACCAGCTCGAGTGCCCGAGTAGTGTGCCACGGATGGTCGGCCGGGGCTCGTTGCGCCGTTTCGCGCGTCCGGGGGCCCGATCAAGCACTTTGGTGGTGCTAGTCAGCGTCGGCGCGGCCATGGGGATTTGGGCGGCCCCGGCGTCGGCTGGCGGTCCCGGGGTTGAGCGCCCGGCCGCTCTCCGTCCGGCGCCCCTCCCGACCGGGACCACCGAGCTGGGCCCGCTCCCGGCCAGCCGAACGGTCCACGTCGAGGTGGTGTTGGCGCCGTCGAACCCCTCGGGGCTCAAGACCCTGCTCGCCAATCTCTACGATCCCGCCTCGCCCGAGTATCACCAGTGGCTGGGCCCGGGGGTCTTCGCCCAGGAGTTCGGGCCCAGCGCGGCCACGGTGGCATCCACCCTCACCTGGCTACGCGACGCCGGGCTCGAGGCCTCCCGCAGCGCCACGTTCGCCGTCGCCGCCGGCGGCACGGCGTCCCAGCTGGATGCGGTCCTCGGGGTGAGCCTCACCCGATACCAGACACCGCAGGGCAGGACCGTCTTCGCCGAACCCGAGACCCCCGAGGTCCCCGCGGCGCTCGCCGGACGGATCACCAGCGTCCTCGGGTTGAACAACCTCCCGGCGGCCACGCCCCTCGCCCGCCGGGTGCCCTTCGGCGCGGGGTTCCACGCCGCGCCCCAAGCGACGGCCCAGGCGGCCACCTGCCCGTCGGCCACGGCGCTCGCCAACCAGGTCGGCGCCTACACGCCCGCCAGCTTGGGCGCCGCCTACAGCGTCGCGACCTTGACCGGTGCGGGGTTCAACGGGTCGGGGGAGAAGGTCGCGGTCTACGAGCTCGCCCCGTCGTCCGCCGCCGACATCTCGACCTTCGAGTCCTGCTTCGGGCTCGACGCCGCGGTGCAGGTGGTCCCGGTCGACGGCGGAGGCACCACCTCCGCCGGTGGAACCGCCGAGGCCGACCTCGACATCGAGCAGTGGGCCACCCAGGCCCCGGGGGCATCGATCCTCTCCTACGAAGGCCCCAACACCGACGCCGGCTCCTATGACACCGCGGCCAAGATCGTCCAGGACGACACGGCCATGTACATCTCCGACAGCTGGGGGCTGTGCGAGCCGCTCAACCCGACCTCGGGGGTCGCCACCATCGCGGCCTTCGACGCGGTGCTCGAGCAGGCGGCGAGCCAGGGGCAGGCGTTCTTCTCCGCTGCCGGCGACAGCGGCTCGGAGGACTGCGTCAGGGTGAACAACAACACGTCGCTCGCGGTCGACTACCCCTCGTCCAGCCCCTGGGTGACGTCGGTCGGGGGGACCTCGCTCAACCTGAACGGGGTCGAGACGGTCTGGAACGGCTGCCAGGGGGTGGTCGACGGGGCCTGTGCGAGCGGAGACGGCGCCGGGGGCGGTGGGACGTCCTCGGTCGAGCCCCGCCCGGTGTGGCAGGCCGGGCTCCCCGAGCCGGCCTCGGCCTCGTGCGCCCCCCAGGGGTCCGACTGCCGCGAGATGCCCGACATCTCGGCCGACGCCGGTGTCCCGGTCGTCTTCTTCACCGGGGGGACCTGGAACCCGTTCATCGGGACCAGCATCGGCGCGCCGCTCGAAGCGGGCATCTGGGCCGACCGCGGGTCTGAGTGCGCCCAGCCGGCGAGCGGCGACGCCGCCCCGACCTACTACGCCTTGGCGCTGAACGGCGGGTACTCGGGCGGCCTCAACGACATCGTCTCGGGGAACAACGACTTCACCGGGACCAACGGCGGCCAGTTCGCCGCCGGGGTCGGCTACGACCTGGCCAGCGGGCTCGGCTCGGTCAACGCCGCCGGGGTCGGCTGCACCATGGTCCAGTCGGTCACCCCCTCCCAGGCGCCGGCCGGCTCCCAAGTGCGGGTGAGCGGCTTCGGGCTCGAGCACGCAACGATCACCTTCAACGGGGTGCCGGCCCAGGTGCTCTCGCAGAACGGTTCGAGCGCCGTCGTGGTCGTCCCCCCGGGCTCGGGGTCGGTCTCGGTGGGCGCGACCGGGCCGGTGGCCAATGCGCCGGGCCAGGCCACCTTCACCTACGGGGCGCCGGTCGGGGTGTTCACCCGGGTGTTCGGCACGACCGCCATCGGCACTGCCATCGCCGCGTCCCAGGCGGCGTTCCCGGCCCCGGGGTCGGCCAAGGCGGTGGTGCTGGCCCGCGACGACTTCTTCTCCGATGCCCTGGCCGGCGGGCCGCTGGCTGCCGCCGAGGGCGGTCCGGTGCTCATCACCGAGAGCGCGGCGCAGTCGCAGAACCTGGACCCGGCGGTGGCGGCCGAGATCCAGCGGGTGCTCCCGGTCGGTGGGACCGTCTACATCCTGGGGGGTGACCTCGCCCTCAGCCCCACCATCGACACCACGCTCCAGGGCCTCGGGTACAAGACCGTGCGGCTGGCCGGCGCCAACGAGTACCAGACCGCGGTGCTGATCGCCGAGGAGCTCCACAACCCCTCGACCATCTTCGAGGCGACCGCGCTCAACTTCGCCGACGCCCTCTCGGCCGTCCCCGCCGCCATCGAGCTCCACGCGGCCATCCTCCTCACCGACGGGCCGGTACAGAGCCCCGAGACCGCCGCGTACCTCGCTCAGCACCTGAATGACACCCGCTACGCCATCGGCGGGCCCCTGGCCGCCGCCGGCGCCGACCCGGGGGCGACCGCCATCTACGGCACCACCCTCTACGACACCTCGGCCGCGGTGGCCACGAAGTTCTTCCCGGCCCCGAGCGAGATCGGGGCGGCGACCGGCACCAACTTCCCCGATGCCCTGGCCGGGGGGCCGATGCTCGGGGTGGCAAGCGGCCCGCTCCTGTTGGTCCAGCCCACCGGGCCGTTGCCCACCGCCGTGGCCGCCTACCTGAGCAATGTGGCGAGCGGGATCTCCTCGGCCTTCCTCTTCGGTGGACCGCTCGCCGTCAGCGACCAGGTGCTGGCGGAGCTCGACGCGTTCGGGTGACGGGCGGGTCCGGGTTCGGGCGCGCCAATTGCGACCGCTCTCGGGGCCGAACGAGGCCCTCGCCTGCCGGCGGTCTCCCCGGGCCTCAGGGAACCGCCGTGGGCACCCCCGGGCACCGCTCACCCCTCGGGAGCCTGCTCCGCCGGTGGCGCTAGCGCGTGGGGAGGACCTGGATATCCTTCGGCCGGCCGGCGGCCTCCTTGGCGGATCAGGTCGCCAAACTCGGTCCCGCTCATCGCCGCCGTTGGGTCGGCGGTGCCGCGCTGGCCGACGTCTGGCGCGGGGCGTCGCCGCGAAGCCTTGGCGAGGATCTCGAGCGGCTGCCGGCCCTGGTCGTGGACCCGTTCAGTTCGTGAGGGCCCTGCTCGACACCTCCGTGCCGATCGGGGCGGAGCCGCCCTCCGACGACGTCAAAGCCGCGATCAGCGTCGCCTCGATCACCGATCGGCACTTCGGCGTCCTCGCCGCCGTTGACGACGACGAGCGGGCCCGGCGCACCGCCCCGCTGGCGGTGGTCGAAGCGACGTTCGACCCTCTGCCCATGGGAGGAGAGGTCGCCCGAGTGTGGGGTCGACTCGTCGCCGCGGTCGCCCGCCGGGGTGGCAACCCGAGACGGCGCCAGATCGACCTGGCCATCGCGGCCAGCGCAATCGTGGCGGGCGTCCCGCTGGTGAGCGAGGACGTCGCCGACTTCGAGATCATCGCCGACCTCCCGGGCGCTCGGCGGCTCTCCGACTGCTGAGCGCGTCGCCGGCCGGTGTCGGTTCGTCCGTCCGATCCGGGGTTGGTCGGAAATTCGGAAGCCAGATAGGAGAAGTGGCCGGCCGAAGATGGTGAGGAGGGTCGGGGCCAGGTGGTCGGGCCCGCCGGTGGATCACGCCTTTTTGGACCAGTCCCACTGGTACCGGCTCCGGGCCGAACTGGGCACCGGGGCGATGCACTCGGCGGTCACCCCCTTCGCAGCGCGCGATCCTGGTTACGTGCTCGACGTCTCCGGTGCTGCGGCCGTGGCCCCGAGCAGGCACCGGGCCGAGGCCACCCGGTTCGTGACGTTCGTGTGCGCTTGGTCGGCCCAGGAGATCATCGCCCAGGGCGACCGCTCGAGCGCGCTGGCCCGGCTCCAAGAAGTGCAGCGGTTGTGAGGACGGCGAGCCGGTGAGCCGATTGCGCCAGCGCAGCGTCGACCGCTTCGAGTTCGACCCAGCCGACCTCACCCGCCTGCTCGAGGCGGCCGCCTGGCTCGGAGCCCACCGCGACGGGTGGCTGAACCTGGTGCCGGGGGTCGAGGCCCCGGCCGACTCGGTCGAAGGCCCCGGGCTGTTCTCGATGTTCAACTCGGCCACCCAACGGGTCTCCATGTGCACCTGGATGCCGCCAGGCCGGGGCCGCCACGCCGCCGACGAGGTGACGGTGGGGGTGATGCATTCCCGGAGCGCCAGGGTGCTCCCGGAGCTGACGGCGGCCGGGCTCGGGATCCCCTCGGCATGGAGGGTCTGGGGCGACCATCCCCGCCGGGGCCTGGTCGTGAAGGTCCCCGCCGTCGCCGCTGACGCCGAGGTGCTGGGCTGGGCGCTGGGTGCCGGGGCGCTGCTCTGCGGGCTCCCGACCACAGGTTCCTGGCGGGCCGAGGTCTACCAACCGTTGCGCTGACCGCCGCGCAAGCCGACCCGATGGGCAAGAGGCTGCGGTGGTCATCTGGGGCCGGCCGGCCGGGAGGGATCCCGAGTCGCGGACGGTCGCCCGAAGAGGGCCGGTCAGGAATCGGTGGCGCCCCAGGGGCGTTGCCGGCGCACCTCCTCTCGATCGACGCTGCGCCATCGCACCGAAGCCGACCTCGTGGACCCTCGGGGCTCAGGCGTCCGAGAAGCGGTCGAGGCGAATCATCGAGACGCAATGGTCTCGAGACGTTGACGTCCCCAGAACCGATAGATCTGGAACTCGGCGTCGAGGGTGAAGATCCGTCGGCCGCCGCCTGTGTCGGCCAGCGCGACGAGGGTGCCATCCGCCAGGTCCACTGGTCGGTCCTGCTCCATGGGTCGAGCGGTGCGATCGACGGCCGACGGCGCAAGGTCGGCAACGAGCCGGTCCTTCTGTTCGAGGGGCCAGCGCGCTCGCTCGGCAGGAACACCGCCGGGGCGCGTCAAGAGCGCGATGGTGATCTGGTCGAGGGTCATGCACGGGCGTGACCCCCTCGTCCGCGTCCACGATGGGAGCCGACCGGGCCCGCCGAATGGGCAGCGTCGCTCGGCGGGCCCGTCGTCGGCGACCTGGACCTCCGGTCCCCGACCGGCCGAAACGGGGGGGCGAGCAAGGTCGAACAAGAGCAGGGCAAGGAATCCGAGCAAGGAATAGGTCCCGGGGCTCCCGGCGTTCTTTCTCTCAGGGTGAACCCCAGTTCCGCCTTTCGGGCGCCCGTGATCGGAGGAGACGTGACCAGCGAGACCCTGACACTTCCGGTGCTCCCCCTGCGCTCGGGGGTGATGCTCCCGGGGATGGTCTTCACCATCGCCCTCGAAACCGATGAGGCGAAGGCGGCCGCCGAGGTGGTGGGGACCTCGGGCGGCAAACTGCTGCTCGTCCCGCACATCGAAGGACGCTACGGCTCGGTCGGCGTGGTGGCCGAGGTCCTCGAGCGGGGCGAGCTGCCTGGTGGCCTGCCCGCCCTGGCGGTGAGGGGCGAGCGCCGGGCCGCCCTCAGGACCGGGGTGCCCGGGACCGGGACCGCCCTGTGGGTCGAGGCCGAGACGGTGGAGGAGACCTCCTCCGATGGGGCCCGCAGCGCCGAGCTGGCCCGGGAGTACCGGGCGGTGCTCGAGAACATCCTGATCGGCCGGGGCGCACAGCGGATGGCGGCCCAGCTGCGTGAGGTCACCGACCCCGGCCGCCTGGCCGACCTGGCCGGGTACTCCCCGGATCTGAACCTGGCCCAGAAACTCCAGGTGCTCGAGACCCTGGACATCACGGCGCGCCTGAGCCTCGTCCTCGGCTGGGCCAAGGACACCCTGGCCGAGCTGGCGCTGCGCGAGCGGATCAAGAGCGACGTGGAAGAGGGGATGGAGAAGTCCCAGCGCGAGTTGCTGCTCCGCCGCCAGCTCGAGTCGATCCGCAAGGAGCTCGGTCAGTTGGGCGGGGCCGAGCCGGGCGAGCCCGACGACTACCGCCGGCAGCTGGCCGAGCGCGACCTGCCCGAGGGGGTGCGCGCCGCGGTCGAGCGCGAGATCGACAAGCTCGAGCGCACGAGCGAGCAGAGCCCCGAGCGGGGCTGGATCCGCACCTGGCTCGACACCGTGCTCGAGGTGCCCTGGGGGGTGGAGTCCGAGGACAACCTGGACGTGCAGGCGGCGGCGGCCATCTTGGACCAGGACCACGACGGGCTGGCCGACGTGAAGGAGCGGATCCTCCAGCATCTCTCGGTCCGCAAGCTCCAGGCCGAGCGGGGCCTCGCCCCGGTCGACGGCCGGGGGGCCGGGGCCATCCTGGCCCTGGTGGGCCCGCCGGGGGTGGGCAAGACCTCCCTCGGCGAGTCGGTGGCCCGGGCCCTGGGC
>DAHUZS010000036.1 GCA_027315045.1 Acidimicrobiaceae bacterium | reverse complement strand
GATCCGAAGCCCTTCGTCTGGCACGCCGAGGCCGAGAAGATCATCGAAAAGGTCCGACGGGGTCGGGCAACGCTCACCCGAATCAAATCCGCGACGCATGACTAGGGGCATGGAAGGGGGAACGTGACGACCTTGCCGGGTTGGGGCCCGCTCACTTCTCGGTACTGGAGGTGGTCGAAGACATGAACCTGCTCGGTGCGCTGAGTGCCGGTTGAGGGGTCCTCGAAGGTCACAGGGCAAGTGACGGGCTGCGTGGCGCTGAACTCGACGGTGCCTTGGGCTTCAGGAGGACAGCTCGCTGCGGGCCCGCTGCAGGACAGATCGGTGTAGAGCGTCCCGCTGCCGGACGCGCTCTGTGGTCCCGCCGTCCAGTTGATCCCCGAGATCCAGTCGTTGTCGTCCATCTCGATCATCGAGGGGAACTGCGGCCATGGGTAGAGCTGGCCGGGCGGCGGCGTCGCCGCGGTGGAGACGAACAGGTCCGCAGTGGCAGTGCTGGCAGACGGCGAGGACGTCGTGGTCGACGAGGTGGTTGTGGTTGACGAGGTGGTTGTGGTCGACGAGGTGGTTGTGGTCGACGAGGTGGCCGTCGTGGTACTCGTCGGCACTCTCGATTCGCTTCCTTCGAGTATCAGGGGCTGAAAATCGGCGCTTTCCGACCCTGATTGGGACAACGGGTGGACGGTGCCCACGATGAAACAGAGCTTCGTAGAAGCACACGAGATTCCGCCCAGGGAAAAGCTACGGCTGGAGGTGCTCGAGAAGATGTTGGCCGCCGCCCAGTGCCGCGAGGAGAGGTGGAGCACGAACAAGGTGAAGTGCAGGAAGTAGTCCGGCTCAGGAGGATAGGAGAGGCCCGAGGCCCAGCAGTCTGAAGTTGTGGGACAGGTCACGCCTGAAGGAACGTTGTCGAGGTTCGGCCCGTTTGGAGCTGGCGTGGGGACCGGCTGCCAGCTCGTCCCCTGCAGACGGTCCGAGGCGCTTTGTGACAGTCCGCTTGCTTCGAGGGTCACCCCTAGCCTCCAGCATGCACGTGGCCCGGCGCAGCCCAGCACGTTCTGGTCGTCGTGCACTGGGACTTCGGCCCAAGTGCTGCCCTCGAGACGGTACAGAAACGTCTGTGCCGGCCAGAGCTTGATAGAGCTGTTGCCGACGGGATTGGTCACCTCGCCGACCATGAAGCAAGAGGCCGCCGAGGCGCACGTGACGGTCAGTCCCGGAGCGGGGTTGGCCGAATTGGCCGGCGGGAGCGAGGGCGTGGTCGGAAGTCCTGCCACCGTCATTTCGCTCCAGCTGGTGCCGTTGAAACGATCGATGAAGGTCACCGTCTTTGGTGCTCCGGGGATGGCCCGCTCTCCGGTGGCGAAGCATTCGTCTGTGCTGGCGCAGGAGACGCTGTAGAGCGCGTTGAGCGATTCTGCGCCCTGGGCGAAGGGTACGACTGGAGACGGAACCGTTACCGAGCTCCAGGTGCTTCCGTCGAAGTGCAGAGCCAGCAGGTTCTGGTCACCATCAGGGGAGGTCGAGAACCCCACCGCCCAACAGTCGGTGGTCGTGAGGCAACTCACACCCAGGAGGTTGTTTCTGGCACGCACCTGGGGCACTGGCACGTCTCGCCAGGCCGCCCCGTAGAAGTGGAGGACGAGGGCATGAGTGTAGGAATCGCTGGCATCGCTCAGCTCGCCCACCGCCCAACAGTCCTCAGCACCTGGGCAGCTCACGCCGAACAGCTCTTCGCGTAGTCCCGCCGGCGCCTGGTAGGGAAGAGCCTGCCACATCAGAGCGGGACTCGCTGCGCTTGCCGATAGCGGAGAGGACGGGGAGCTGCCGGCCAATCGGGCTGTGGTCCCGCAGGCAGCCAGAAATGAGACGGCCAGGACACTCACAACAACGACGAGAGCCCTCTTGCCCCCGCATCGACTTGGCGCCATTTCAAGGTCCCTGAGGTTTAGGCTTTGTCTGGCCTAGGCCGGCCGTGCGAAGTACCCGAAGGCGTCGACGACCACGTTGGTGCCCGGTGGCCGACGGCCCTTTGAGGACTTCGATGTCCCCACCCGAGCCGGCCTCGGCGTACGAGGCGCTTCGCGCTCGGCGCGGCGGGGGTTCAAGCGTCCCACTCGAAGAGCGCGCCGGAACCTCACCTTCAGCCCTCCATCGCCTCAAAGTATGCGCCTGTCGACCTCCTCGGTCCAGGGTGGATGCCACGTCCGCTGCGGTCGCCGAGGCCATGCGACATCGAGCGGGCTCCGGCGCCGCCGTTGCTCTCGGTGCCGGCCGGTTCAGGCGTGAGGCCGAGGCAGCCTTCCCACCAAATCTTCAGGGGACCGAGCCGAGGATCGTATCGCTGCACGTTGACTCAGTGCGCGCTGAGTCATGGCACCATTCGCCTTCATCAACAGTGCAATATCGCGTCGACGCAGAAACCTGGGCAAGCCTCAATACCTCCGACGCCCTGTGGCCAGGGTGGCGGCCAAATGATCGATGACCAGGGTGATCGGGCTCGATGAGGTGAACCCGGTAGCGTGCACCGGATGAGCGGTCCAGACGGTGCGATCGGTCGCCGGTGCACTTGCGAGGAGTTCGCGTCGTCGGGGACCCTCCGATATCTAGGACCCCAGAACCGCCGAGCCGTCCTGTGGCTCCCAGAGCACAAACTGGGAATCCGGTGAGCTCGTGGCGGTTGCGGGTTCCGGCGATCGTCATCGTCCTCGCGCTGGCTGGCGCGGGCTTCGCTCTCTTCGGCAGCTCGACCGAGATCCACCGTTCCGAGATGTCGAAGCTGGTGGTCCACACCTCCGGTCTGGCGGGCGTCCCGCACAAGCCCTACCTCGACAAGCCCCAGAGCTTTACCAGCGTCCCGGCGAAGATCCTGGCCCAGGCGGCGGCCAGTGACCCGAGCCACACCGGGGTCTACACCGTCGGCTGGAAGAACCCCGCTTCCTCCGAGAACGTCGGCCTCCTGATCGAGCTCCTCCCCACGGCCTCGGCGGCTCAGAGCGCCCGGTCCGAACTGCAGAAGGAGTACGCCACCAAGAAGAGCTACCAGGCGGCCGGCCTGACTCTCGTGGGGTCCTTCTCCGTCCCCAAGGTTCCCGGGGCGTTCGCGCGAGAGTTCACGACCACCGCGACCTCGACGAACTCCTCGCCCACCACGGTCGAGACTGTCCTGTTCCAGGTGCGAAGGGTTGCCGTCTCGGTAATGGTGCAGAGCGTCAAGAGCGCCGGCCTGCGACAGGGTGCGAGCCGGTTGGCGTCGTCGGAGCTGCAGCTCTTGCAGCGGGCGGAACCCCATTTCGCGATGACCACGTCGGTGCACCGCGCACTGACCGCCCTGTGGTACGGGCTCGGCGCGCTCGGGGTAAGTCTGGCGATCATCTTCGGCCCCACGGTGCTCCTCGAACTGCAGCTCAGCAGGGAACGACGGGCCGAACGGGCCGTCCGTCGGGAGCAGCGGCATGTGAGCGCCAGAGGGGGGAAGGTGCTGAAACGGAAGAGCGTCCCGGCGTGGCAGACGTCGCGGTCGGCCCCTCGACGCTATGAGCAGTGGTTCCGGTCCCGACACTGACCGCTGGACCTGCACGGGAGTCCTGCTCCCCTGCCGGGGGGTGGCTCAGCCGTCATACCGGTAGTTCTCGGGAGTCAGGTAGAGGTAGCCGTTCAATGGATCGACTCCCTTCAGACCCTTCTTGATCATCGTGAGCTGGTAGGCGGGGGTGGGCAGCCACAGCCAGGGGAGCTGTCTGGCCACCGAGTCCTCGTACTCGACGTAGGCGGCCGGATCGCTGGAGCGTAACAAGGCCTCGATGGCGGCGGTGCTGCCCGTGTTCCGGTAACCCCCGAGGTTGAGGGGAGCGTCGGGCAGGAACGAGTTCTCCCCGGTTGGCAGCACGGGCTCGTAGCTGGGGACACCGAAGAATGCCAACTGCCAATTGCACGCCGACGGGCACCTACCCACGGTCGAGACGACGTCCACGAAGCTGTGGGACACCAGGGTGATGTCGATGCCGGCCATGGCCGCAGTAGACCTCATCGCGTCCAGCTCGCGGGCGACCAGCGTGGACCCGGACGGGTACAGGAGCTCAAGGCTCAGTTTGCTTCCGCGGACGATACCGGGGCCGCATTGCCCGGGACCCCGCCCCGGGTTCTCGCAGATGTCGGCCGACCCGGGTCGGACCTTCCACCCGTGGTCCTGGAGGAGCCCACGGACGGCACCGATGTCGAAGCGGTTCGGATCTGAGCGCACGTAGTCCGACACGAGATCGCTTGTCGGCGTGGGACCCACCGGACCGACGGTGGCCAGCGCGTAGCCGCCAAAGACCTTCTTGATAATCCAAGCCTGATCCTCCGTGCGTTGCACAGCCTGGCGCACGTAGAGCTGAGAGAGGATCGGGCCCACGGTTGGGTTGGCGAAGTTGTAGAGCGCATAGCCGATGGCCAGGTTGTACCAGGGGACGAGGCGGTATCCCGTCGACTCCAACGTGCTCTTCTGGGCCAACCTCCCGAAGGGCAGATAGCCGATGTCGATGGTCCCGGCGCGGAGCGCGGCGAACTCTTTTGCCTGGCTGCTGAAGGGCAGCTCCTCGAAACTCGAGATCGATGGTTTGACCGGCCCCGAATACCTTGAGTTGGCGGCGAAGGTCGCGGCGCCCTGGAGGGTGAACGACACAAGCCTCCATGGCCCGTCAACCACCTGCCAGAGCGGGTTTGTGGCGTAGGTGGCGAGGTCCATCGCCTGCTGGTTCAAGAAGTTGAAGACCTCGACCGCGCCGGCCGCGCTCCGGTCATAGTTCCCGACGACACCGTCGACCGAGGTCTTGTCCCAGGCGTGCTGAGGCATCGGGGTGATCAGCTGCAGTTCATCGTCGGTGAACCAGGTCTCGTTGACCGGGTGAGTGAGCCTGAAAACGATGGTGCGGCGATTGGGAAGTTGAACCGAAGCGACGTTGTCGGGAAACTGCCCCGGTACCCACTGACTCCACTGAACTTCGTTGTACCGGTACAGGTTATAAGAGAATTCGACGTCGCGACTGGTGAGAGGCCTGCCGTCGGACCACCGGTAAGGCTTCAAGTGGACCGTCACCTTCCTGGCATGGTCCGAGTAGACGACGGACGAGTACAACGAAAGAGCAGGATCGGCCTTGGCCGCCGTCTCGTTCGTGCCGAACCATCCGAGAGGACGCCACATGAGGGCCTGGAACTGTTTGACGTTGTCGACGGTGCTGCTGGTGATGGGGTCAAACGGGAAGATGTAGTTGAGTGCCAGGCCCGGAGGCTCGGCGAAGGTCACGACCCCGCTGCTCCCCTGCCTACCCGACAGGGCACCGACCGGGGTCGCCAGCGGCCCCGACGCCAGCACCACCATGCCGACGGACGCCGCGATTCCCCACGATCTTCGCCACGGTCGCCTCGACACGGCCCGTTCTGATCGCTCGGGAGCCATGCGACGCCGCAGAACCCCACACCCGAGTCTGATCCGCATCACGCTAATGGGCAATGTTTCGGTCCTTCTCGCGCTGTTCCCCTCAGTAGGGACCGTCCGGCACCCTTGGTACCCTCCACGTCCGATGGCGGCCACCGAGGGTTCGTCGCGCTCCGATCGGTGGCAGACGGCGGGCCGGATCGGCGGAAGGACCGCTCGATCGGACCATCTGTTGTCCCCGACGTGCCGGGGAGCGGAATGGAGACCGGGTAGGATCGGGGTCTCGGCCTTCGATCAGGCGCGGGAGTCTCCATGACCCAGACGCTCGAAGTGGTCATCACCGACGAGGACCTCGGCAAGCTCGTCGACGACGAAGACCTCTGGGCGGTCATCGTGTGGAACGACGATGTCAACACCTTCGCCCACGTGATCAAAGCGCTCGTCGAGATCCTCAACCACTCGCTCACCCGAGCCGAGCAGCTCACCAACGAGATCCACCACTCGGGAAAGGCGGTGGTGGCCGTCCGACCGAAGGAGGAGGCGACGGCCATCGTGCAACGGTTCCACGGTCGAGCCATCCAGGCCACGATGGAGCGCTGAGTAGCACAACCGGCGTCTCGAACCACTCTGGACCCGCGCCGACGGCACCTTGGCGCCGAGACTACATTTGGCCCCGACCGGGCGGCGGTGCTTACGCGAAGGCCCGACGTTCTACGGCGTCGGCGTAGGTGGCGAGGTCGGGCTCCTTGGCGATCACGTCGGCAAACTTCTTTCGGGCCTGTTCGCGCTTCGCCGGGAGATACTCGCTCGGCCACAGCCCCTCATGGGGCTTGTAGTCCTTGAGCACGTTGCGAGCGACCGTGACCTTGTGGACCTCGTCCACGCCGTCGGCGATCCCCATTGTCGGCGCTCCCGCGTACATGGCTTGTAACGGTGTCAGGTTGGTCGTACCGAGCGAACCGTAAATGTGCAGTGCCCGATAGGACACCTCGCGCAGGACCTTTGCGCACGTGTACTTGCACGCCGCGATCTGAGTCCGAGCAGCTTGTGTGCTCGAGTTGTCGATCGTCCATGCCGTCCAGAGAACCAGCAGCCGCAACATATTGATCTCGGCATACGAGTTGGCGATGGCCTCCTGGACCATCTGGTGCTCGGCGATGAGCTTGCCGTGGGACTCGCGGCTGAGCGCCCGCTCACACATCATGTCGAAGGCCCGCTTGCACTGCGCGATGGTCCGCATCGCGTGGTGGATGCGCCCACCCCCGAGCCGTCGCTGCGCGAGCACCTTGGCACCGTCCTCGGGTCCGAGCAGGTGATCCAACGGCACTCGGACGTCGGTGTAACGGATGTGGTTGTGCATTGCCGGATACGGCATGATCTCGACGCCCGGCGACTCGCGCGGGACGATGAAGATCCCGTTGGTGCACATCACGAAGAGGATGTCGGCGATCCGACCGGCTGAAGTGAACCACTTCTCGCCGTTAATCACCCACTCGTCGCCATCGCGCACCGCGACCGTCTTGAACATGTTCGGATCAGAACCGCCGTGGGGTTCGGTCATCGAGTACGCCGAGAAGATCTCTTGGCGGAGCAATGGGAACAGCCAGCGCTCCTTTTGCTCTTCGGTGCCGTAGGCGGCGACGAGCTCCATGTTCCCCGTATCCGGCGCAGCGGTGCCGAAGATGGCCGGGGCCGAGCCGTAGCGGCCTAGGATCTCGTTGACCAACGCCAGCTTGAGTTGCCCAAACCCCGGGCCCCCGAGCTCCTGGTCCAAGAAAAGGGCCCACAGTCCCTGGTCCTTCACCTGCTGCTTGAGAGGGTCGACGATTGCCTTGACCTTGGGATTGCGCGACCGGACGGCTCCGGGGAAGACGAGATCCAGCGGTTCGATCTCCTCTTTGCAGAAGCTCTCGATCCAGTCGAGTTTCTCCTGGAACTCTGGTTCAGTCGAGAAGTCCCACGCCATGACGGTGCTCCTTGTCGGTCGGGTTTCGGCCACGTGGTCGCGCGGCTGGATCACCTCTAAAGCGTCTGCCTGACAGTACCAGGCAGACGCCTTAGGGTCCCGGCGGCGAAGTAACCTGCGCGACGATGTTCTCGGTCGACCGGACCGCCGAGCCGACCCGCGAACGGATCCTCGGTGCGGCGGAAGTGCTGTTCGCAGGGCGCGGCATCGACGGGGTCAGCCTGCGGGAGATCACCCGGGCCTCGGGGACGAAGAACAACGTGGGCCTGCAGTACCACTTCAAGGACCGCGACGGCGTGGTCCGAGCCATTTTGACAAAGCATCTGGGGGCGGTAGAAGAACGACGAGAGGCGCTCTTGGGCCGGTGCCAGACCCAGCAGGCGGACCTGTGGGCTATGTCGGGTGCCCTGATCGAGCCCCTGGCGGCGAAGCTCGCCGAGGAAGACGGCGGGCCGGAGTTCTTGCAGATCTACGCCGAACTCGTCAACCGGCCCCGGGGAGAAGAGGTGCTCGCCTTCGGGATTCGCCCCAACAGCCTCGACCGCTGGCGGGCCCAGGTCGCCCCGTTGATGGACCCCGAGGCGGTCCGGCTCCACCGTCGGTTCACCGCCATCCGGCTCGCGACCGCAGAGCTGGGCCGGCGCGCCGCCTCCGGGCCACACGGCGACGATCGGCTCTTCGTGGGCCACCTGATCGACCTGGTCACCGCGGTGCTCGCCGCCCCGATCTCGGCCGAGACGGTCCGGCTCGCCGACGAGCGTGACCAGAAGCGCTCCGGCGTCGGACCGAGGCCACGGTCGACCGGCACCCCGCAGGACGCCCCGGGTTGACCAGAAGATAGGTTCAAGGCGTGACCGCTCCAGACCATCGATCACCCGCGTCGTCGCTCGAGCCGGTGGCGGCGGTACTCGGTGGGGTCCTCCTCGTGCTCCTCGCCACCGCGATGGGTGGGCCAGCCGAGGCCAGCACGCTCCCGAAGGATCTGCGAGTGCTCCGAACCCAGCTCCTGTCGACCGCCGATCTCCCGTCGGGCTGGAGCACCACCACACTCGGCACGAGCGCCGGGGAGGCGATCTCGTCGTGCCGCGGCGGTCCCTTCGGTCCGGCGCGCCGCATCGCCCAGTCCGAGGCCGCCTTCCAGGACCCGAGTGGCGTGTCCCAGTTGTACGAGACAATCGGCCTGTACCGATCGGCCGGCCGAGAGTTCCGGCGGAGCGTGCGCTCGATCCACGCCTGCCATGCCGTCGCGCTCGCCGAGCGCAGGGACGAGATGATCATTCACCTGGCTCGCCTGCCCTACCGTGGCCGGGACACCGCAGCCTTCTCCCTCAGCTTCCAGGTCAACGGCCAGGCCGTCGGGATCGACCTCGTCATCAAGCGGATCGGAAACGAAATCGCCCAGCTGAGCGTGGCGGACGTGCCCTCCCCGTCGATGCACCAGGTCAGGTCGCTCGTCCACCGGGCGGTGGCCAAGATCGACGAGACCGAGCGAGCGAGGGCCAAATGAGCCCCCCAAGCTCAGTCAGCTTCACCGCGGGCACCCCCGAGACCGTGTTGCCAGCACCAGCCCCCGACGTCCAGGCGGCCCTGGAGGACGCGGCGTCCCGACCGCCCGAAAAGCGACGCAGCGCTTACGCCCAGGTCGCGGCGGGGGCGCCCCGTTGCCTGGCGGCGTGGGCCGGCCTGGCCGAGGCGGCCAACGACCCCATCGAGCGCTACGCGTTCGCCCGGGTCGGCTACCACCGAGGCCTCGACAGCCTCCGGGCCGCCGGCTGGAGGGGCTCGGGCTACGTCCGCTGGCAGCACCCGTCCAACCGGGGTTTCCTGCGCTGTCTTGACGGACTGCGGGCCGCCGCCGAGGCCATCGGGGAGGCCGACGAAGCCGACCGGTGTGCCCTTTTCCTGCGCCAACTCGACCCCGACTGGCCCCCGCTACAAGGCCCCGGGTGATCGAGGGGTTGGAGCGATAAATTCCGGGCCCGATGAACATCGTCGTGGGCAACGTGAAGGGGGGCGTCGGAAAGACCACCACCGCCGTCTACCTGGCCGTGGCGGCGGCGGTCCGGGGTCGGGGTCCCGTCGTTCTGGTCGACTCCGATCCCCAGGGGTCGGCCGCCGAGTGGCTCGAGCAGGCTCCCGTCGAGGGCGTCGAACTCATCGAGGCACCGTCGGAACGCACCGTCATCCGCGCGCTGGCGGTCTCTGAGGGTGTGACCGTGGTGGACACACCGCCCGGGGACGAACGGATCGTGCGGGCGGCCCTCCGCCGGGCCGATGCCGTCGTGATCCCGACCAGGGCCGGAGGAGTCGAACCCTCGAGGGTCCTCACCACCTTGGAGATGACGCCGGAGGACATCGCCTGCGGCATCGTCGTCTGCGCCGCCCGGCTCGGCACCACCGACCTCGAGGCGACGGTCGAAGACTGGTCAACTGCCAAGGTACCCGTCTGGGGGATCATCCCCGAACGGGTGGGGATCGCCGCCGGACCGGCGGCACGAATCTACCGGGAAGGGCTCGAGGCCTACCAAGACGTGCTGCGCCGGGCCATCCGAGCGGGCTCTCGCTAGGACTTCGACCCCCAGCCCGGCCTCCCCTGAGGGTCATCGGGCGTCCGGTTGCGGATCATGGGGAAGCTCGCCGGGCCCATCTGGGGCCGGGACGCGAGCCATGGGGCAGGCGGGGGCATGAACAACTCAGTGAGCTGGTCCGCGATGGGCTCGTAGTTGACCCGCCATCCCTTGAAGTGCCGCCAGCCCTCGGCCCTGGTCACCTCGATGGGGAAACCGACCGATTCGAGCAAGTCGAAACCCTCGGCGAACTCCGCTTCGTCGAGGCGAATCGGATCGGTCGGCAGCGGGTCGAGTTCATAGGGAAGCCGTAGGACGTCGGCGAGCGACCGCAGGCAGTTGATCCCCATCCGAAGAAACAGACGGGCCTGACTGGGTGCCGACCTCGGGGCCAGCGCCAAGTGGAGCGCCGCGGCGTCGAGGACCGCGACCAACGCCAGTAGCCAGGACCGGGAGGAGTCCGGGGAGCGAAACCACAGCAGCGACGGGTAGCCGGTGTGGCTCTCGGACACCGCAGCGGCCCACTGCTCCCAGGTGGCATAGAGCTGCGGCAGCTCGTCGAGGTTCTGGAACCGCACGTGCCGGGAGAGGACCTCCGGACCCCACGCAGGGACGCCGCCGCGGGAGGCCAACAGGGTCACCGCGCTCTCCCGGGCCGAGAACGAGGCGTAGAGGGTCGGCAGATAGGCGATCTCGAGCGCGATGACCAGGAACCCGACGCCGGCCTCGACGATGTCCAGTGCTCGCTCCGCGCCGTGGCCGCCGCTCAGGATGCCCAGGGTGAAGATCGACGAGCCGGACTGGGCCACCGCCGCCGACAGCTGTCCACCGCCGACCCACCAGATCATCAGGCTGAACGCCAGCATGATCAGGGCCAGCCAGGCCCCGAACAGCACGATCAGGGCCAACGGCCCGACCAGACCAACCACCCGGTCCTTCGCCTCGTAGGTGTCGAGTCGCGCCAGCAGCGGAGCGACCGCCCGGGCCAGCAGCCGCGACACCGAACGGAGCAGCCGGGAGGACGTGGCCCGGGGAATGACCAGCGTCGTGAACACGCTGGCCGCGGTGACCACGGCGAGGATCAGGCCGATGACGAAGCAGACGGTCCGGACCGGCTCGGTCACGGCGCGCTCAGTGCGAT
This sequence comes from Acidimicrobiaceae bacterium, assembly GCA_027315045.1. Taxonomy (GTDB): domain Bacteria; phylum Actinomycetota; class Acidimicrobiia; order Acidimicrobiales; family RAAP-2; genus Palsa-461. Next base: position 10,000 of record DAHUZS010000036.1, on the reverse strand, counting down.
CCCTTCAGGACCCGCCACCGGTGGACCAAGAACGCCGCGATGGCCACCACCGCCAACCCGAGCAGCACGAACCCGGCGGCCGTGAACCCCTTGGCCAGCTTGTGCCACTCCGTCCCGAGGGCGTAGCCGCCCCCGGCGACGGCGGCCGAGTAGACCGACGTCCCGACGAGGGTGAACACCGAAAAACGCGCCACCGACATCTCGGCGATCCCGGCCACGATCGACACGAAGGTCCGGACGAGCGGGAGGGCCCTGCCGACGGCGACCGACCAGTCGTTTCTCGAGGCAAGGAAACGGTGGGCCCGCTCCAGGTCATCGGGCGAGACGAGGACGTACTTCCCGTAGCGCGTCACCAGCGCGTGGCCCCCCGTCCGCCCGGCCGCGAAGCCGATGAGCGACCCGATGAACTCGCCGGCGATCCCGACGAGGATGACCGCCGCCAGGCTGAAATGACCCTCGGCGGCCAGGGCCCCGCCGAACCCGAAGGTGATCTCGGAAGGGAAAGGAATGCAGATCGCCTCGGCTAGGGCGAGCACGAAAACCGCCGCATAGCCCCAGGTCTGCAGGAAATGCTCCATCGGGTCTTTCTAGCCGGCCGCCGCCAGCGCCGCCCGGACCGACGATCCGGTGCCCGGTCACAACCCGGCCATAATCTTGGCCCCATGGCCCTTGAGCCGCCCCGCACCCTCTCGCCCTCGAAGGCCTCGGCCTTCACCGACTGCCCCCTGGCCTTCCGCTTCGCCATCATCGACCGGATCCCCGAGCCCCCCTCCCCATTCGCTGTCAAGGGCACCTTCGTCCACGCCGCGCTGGAGCGGCTGTTCTGGGACCACCGGCCGGGCCATCGGACCTCCGACGCCGCCATTGAGGCCCTCGAGGCAGCCTGGATCGAGCTCCAGGACGACCCCGAGTTCGTGGCCCTCGGGCTGGACGCCGAGGACGCGGCCCAGTTCAAGGCCGACGCCGAGGTGCTCGTCGGCAACTACTTCCGGATCGAGGATCCGAATGCCGTGGACAGCGTGGGCGTCGAGCTCGGGCTGGAGGCTCAGCTGGGCGACCTGATGCTACGGGGCATCATCGACCGCCTGGACATCACCGACGACGGCGAACTCGTGGTCATCGACTACAAGACCGGGCGGGCCCCCTCCGCCCAGTTCGAGCGTTCGCGCCTGAACGGGGTCCATACCTACGCGCTCCTGTGTGAGCAGGTCCTCGGTCGGTTCCCCGCCCAGGTGAAGCTGCTCTATTTGCGCGACCCGGTGGCCATCGTCGCGACGCCCACCGAGCAGTCGGTCCGGGGGCACCGGACGCGCACCTCGGCCCTCTGGAGCGCGATCGAGCGGGCGTGTGAGCGGGAGGACTTCAAGCCTCATCCCTCGGGCCTGTGCCGGACCTGCAACTTCCAGCACTTATGCCCCGCCTTCGCCCAGATCAGCCTGGCCGCCTCCTGAGCTTGTCTACGACCGGGAATCGCCGGGCGGCCGGGAGCGTTGGTAGGGCCATGGCCCTACCACCCTTCACCGTCAGCTGGGACTACCGCTGTCCCTTCGCCCGCAACGCCCATGAGCACCTGGTCACCGCCCTTCGCGGCGGCGCAGACTGGGATGTGACCTTCGCACCGTTCTCACTGTCCCAGATCCACGTGGCCGAGGGGGAGCCGTCGGTCTGGGACAATCCTGAGAAGGCCCCCGACCTGCTCGCGATGAACGCCGGCGTGGTGGTACGGGACCGGTTCCCCGAGAAGTTCCTCGACGCCCACGAGGCCCTGTTCGCCGCTCGCCACGACAAGAGCGGGGACATCCGAGAGGAGTCGGTGGTCCGCGCGGCCCTCGAGGCGGCCGGGGTCGACGCCGACGCCGTCTTCGCCGAGCTGTCGCAGTCCTGGCCCTCCGACGAGGTCCGCAAGACCCATGAGTGGGAGGTGACCACCCATCAGATGTTCGGGGTGCCCACCTTCGTCGTCGATGACCAAGCGGTGTTCGTCCGCCTGATGCACCGGCCCAAGGGAGACGCCGATCTGGCCAAGGCGACCATCGAGCAGGTCGTGAACCTCATCACCACATCGCCGGAGCTCAACGAGTTCAAACACACGGCCGTCCGCCGCTAACCAGCTCCCCGGTGCCGTTCGGGGGTCAGCCGGACCGTTAGCGTGAGGCCGTGGCCGACGACTTCGTGCTGCTTTCTGGGTCCGCCAGCCGAAAACTCGGGGCGGCGATCGCCGGATACCTCGGTCGAGAGCTGGGCGCCGCAGAGACCCTGCAGTTCTCCGAGGGCAATCTCTTCGTCCGGGTGCTGGAGAACGTCCGGGGCCGAGACGTGTTCTTGGTGCAAGGGACGGCCTTCCCGGCCAACGACAACTTCATGGAGCTGCTGTTCTGGATCGACGCCATCAAGCGGGCCAGCGCGGCGTCGGTCACGGCGATCATCCCCTACCTGAGCTACGCCAAGGGCGACAAGAAGGACGAGCCGCGGGTGTCCATCAGGGCCCGGGTCTGTGCCGACGCCATCGAGGCCGCGGGCGTCGACCGAGTGGTCACGCTCGACCTTCACGCCCCCCAAGTGCAGGGGTTCTTCAAGGTGCCGGTCGACGACCTCTACGCCATGCCGTCACTGTGCGACGCCGTGGTGGCCAAGGGTCTGCCCGACCTGGTGGTGGTGGCCCCCGACGCCGGCTACGCCAAGAAGGCGAGGCAGTGGTCCGAACGCCTGCACGCGCCCTTGGCCATCGCTGACAAGCGGCGGACCGACCACTCCGAGTCGGCCGAGGTCCTCGAGCTGATCGGTACGGTCGAGGGGCGTAGCGCCCTCATCGTCGACGACTTCACCATCTCGGCGGGCACCCTGGCCGATGCGGCCCGAGTCGTGACCGAGCGCGGTGCGACCTCGGTCTACGCGGCGGTGAGCCACGGGTTGCTCGCCGGTCCCGCCATCGAACGCCTCGAGGCCAGTCCCATCACGACCCTCTTCATGACCGACAGTGTCGAGACCCAGCCGGTCGAGCTGCCCTCGATGGTCGAGGTCGTCACGGTGGCCGGGCTGTTCGGCGAGGCCATCCGCAGGATCGCCGCCCGGGAGAGCATCTCGGTCCTGTTCGACTGAGTTCCCGTGACGGTGGCCGCCACCGCTGTGCAGCGCTGGCCCGTGCACAGCACCGGGGCCTTCTCCGAGGATCTCAGCGCCGACACCTTCGGGCGCCGTGACAACCCCGCCCGGCAGCCGGCTCGCTTGCCGCGGTGTCTCGAGGCGCTCGGCTACTGGGTCACGATCGCCGAGAAGGCTGCAACGCCGAGGGCGAGGTCAATGGCATTTCATCCCAACCCGCTCACCTGACCCCGCTCGACGGACGGGGGGCGGGACCCCCTCAGCGCGCGGCGAGGTCGGAAAGCAAGCGCCAGGTCCGCTCCTGCTCCTCGGCGTTGCCGATCACCGAAGCAGTGAAGTCGGTCGTGCCAGCGTCGGCCACCCGCTCGATCCCCGCCGCGACCTGCTCTTCGGTGCCGACCAAGGAGATATCCGAGGCCGACTCGGCACCCTCGACGTCAAGCATGGCCCGGTACGACGGCAAGGAGGGGTAGATGGCGAGCGCCTTGTCGATCCGCTCGCGGGCCGACGTCTCCTCGGCGGTGACGCACACCGGCAACCCGACCACGACCCGAGGCGCCGGCCGTCCGGCGCCAGCCGCGGCCTTAGAAATCCGGGGCACGATGTAATTCCCGATCGTCTTGGTGCCGGTCATCCAGGTGATCGTCCCGGCCGCGAGCTCCCCGGCGGCCTTGAGCATCACCGGACCGAGGGCCGCCACGTACACCGGCGTGGCCACGCTGGCCTGGGGCAACGATCCGCTCACCGCGGTGAGCAGGTCGCCGTGGAAGTCGATCCGTTGGCCCTCGAGCATCGGAACCAGCACGCTCAGGTACTCGCGCATGTAGGCCGCCGGGCGGTCGAAACCCAGGCCCCACATGCCCTCGACCACCACCTGATGGGAGAGCCCGACCCCGAGGGCCAGACGACCCCCGATCGCCGCCTGCACGGTCGCTGCCTGACCGGCGAGCATGGCCGGGTGACGGGGCTGGACGGGCACCACCGCAGTCCCGAGCTCGATCCCGGGCACTCTGGCCCCGACCAGCGCCAACAGCGTCAAGGTGTCGTGGCCGAACACCTGGCTCCCCCAGGCGCTCTGCAGCCCGGCATCGGCGAGGCGTTGGACGTCGGCGGCCACTTCGTCGATGGGCGCCGAGCTGTTGATCAAGCCGCCTATGCGCATGAGCGCTCCTCCCCTTGCGCCGGCCCCAGCGCACGAAGGGCTCTCCGAGGACCACGACGTGGCTCGGCCACCGGGCGCCGCCCGCCGATAACCTTCCGATGATGACCGACGGGGATGGTAGCGGAAACGGACCAGGTCACCGCCCGGTGGTGGGCATCGTCGGTGCCGGTCAGCTGGCCCGCATGACCATCGAGGCGGCGTCGGCGCTCGGCATCCCGGTGGTGTTGTTGGCCGAGGAGCCGACGTCGGCGGGCGCCCAGATCACTTCCCGGGTGCTCCTCGGAGCGCCCACCGATGCCGGCCAGCTCTGGGCCCTCGCGGCACGCTGCGACGTCATGACCTTCGACCACGAGCACGTCGATCTCGAGATGCTCACGACCTTCGAGGAGGCCGGGGTGGCCGTCCGGCCGGGGGTCGAGGCGATGCGCATGGGGGTCGACAAGGCGCACATGCGCGAGACGCTGCGGGCCGCCGGCCTCCCCGTCGCCCAGTACGCCGTGCTCGACTCCGCCGACCCGCGACCCCTGGCCACCCAAGTCCAAGACTTCGCCTCGGTCTGCGGATGGCCGCTCGTGCTGAAGGCCAGTCGGGACGGCTACGACGGCAAGGGGGTCTGGCCGGTCGCCAATTCCGCGGCCGCCGCATCGGTGTGCGCGAGGGCCGAGGCGGCCGGCATCCCGCTCCTGGTCGAGGTCCACGTGCCGATCGACTTCGAGTTGTCGGCGCTGGTGGTCCGTCGCGGGTCTGAGACGCGCGCCTGGCCGGTGGTCGAGACGAACCAAGTCGATGGGGTCTGCCGAGAGCTCGTCATGCCCGGGCAGGTCACCCCGACGATGGCCGACCGGACCCAGGCGCTCGCCATCCAGATCGCCGACGCCATCGGGCTGGTCGGTGTGATGGCGGTCGAGTTGTTCGCCACCGGCGACACCGTGCTCGTCAACGAGCTCGCGCTGCGACCGCACAACAGCGGTCACTGGACGATCGAGGGCTCAGTGACCTCACAGTTCGAGAACCACGTCCGGGCCGTGCTCGACCTGCCCCTCGGCTCCACCGAGGCCACCTTCCCCCATGTGGCCACCGTGAACGTGTTCGGCCCGACCGACGGCTCGGACCCCTCGGGGCGCCTGGCCGACGCCCTCGCGGTCGACGGCGCCCACGTGCACCTCTACGGCAAGGAGCCCCGACCCGGGCGCAAGCTCGGCCACGTCACCGTCTGCGGGGTGGACCAGAGCGACGTACGGAACCGGGCCTGGAGGGCGGCGAGAGCGCTCGGCATCCAAGTCCCGACCTCGGTCTCGGGCAAGGCAGCGGCGCGGTGACCACGTCGCCCCGGGTGGCCGTGGTCATGGGGAGCTCGTCTGACCGCGAGGTGATGTCGGCCGCCGCCGAGACGCTGGATCAGTTCGGGGTCCCCCGCGAGATGCGGGTCCTCTCGGCTCACCGTACCGCCGACGACATGCTCGCGTTCGGCAGGGCAGCGGCCGGCCGGGGCCTGCGGGTGATCATCGCGGGAGCCGGGGGTGCCGCCCACCTGCCGGGCATGCTGGCGTCGGTGACCCGGCTCCCGGTGATCGGGGTGCCGGTGGCGGTCGGCACCCTGGGCGGCCTCGACTCGCTCCTGTCGATCGTCCAGATGCCTCGGGGGGTGCCGGTCGCGACGGTGGCGGTGAACGCCGCCCGCAACGCCGGGCTCCTGGCAGTGCGGATCCTGGCCGTGGAGGACGACGAGCTCGCCCGGGCCATGGAGTCGTTCCAGGTGGGACTGGCCGAGGAGGCCCGGCGTCAGGACGCCGAACTCGTGGACGGGCAGCCGGCCTAGCCCGGTACCCTCCCGTTGAGTGCCATGTCGACGCTGACGGAACGACTGGGCTACGGGCCCGACGCCCGCTTGCTGATCATCAACGCCGACGAGCTCGGCTTCTGCCATGCCGCCAACGTCGGGGTGTACCAGGCGCTGCGCGATGGGGGCGCGTCCAGCGCTTCGCTCATGGTCCCCTGCCCCTGGGGTCGGGAGGCCGCGGCGCGCTATCGGGGCGAGGACATCGGCGTGCACCTCACCTTGAACGCCGAGCAGGAGCTGTACCGGTGGGGACCGGTCACCCACGCGCCCTCCCTGCTCGGCGGTAACGGCGGCTTCGCGGCCACCATCGAGGACGTCTGGGACCATGCGGACCTGGACGAGACCCGTCGGGAGTGCCGGGCGCAGGTCGAGCGGGCGATCCTGTGGGGCTTCGACGTGAGCCACCTCGACGCCCACCTGACGACGCTCCAGCTCCGTCCAGAGTTCTTCGACGTCTACCTTGAACTCGCCCTCGACTTCCAGCTGCCGCTTCGGATGGTCGACGACCATCTCCAGGGCCTGCTCGGGTTCCCGGCGGCCGAGCTCGCCCGGAGCGCCGGCGCGGTGTTCAGCGACCACCTGGTCACCCTGCCCGGCGGGGCCACCGCGGCCATGCTCGAGGCCACGATCGAGCGACTCCAACCCGGTGTCACCGAGCTCCACCTGCGCCCGGCGGTCGACTCCGACGAGCTACGGGCCCTCACCTCGGACTGGGCCAAGCGGGTCGGCGACCGCGAGCTCTTGTGCGGCCGACCGGACCCGAGGGAGCTGGCGGAGAAGGCTGGCGTGCAGGTGATCGGGTTCCGGCCCCTGCGCGAACTGGCCCGGCGCTCCTAGTCGTGCTTCGAAGGGAGTGGCTTCACCCCAGAGTCCTTCACCCGGCCTCGGGAACCCCGGCGAAGAGGTCGTCCTCGTGCACGTCGAGGGGACCGACCCGGCTCCGGGCCAGCTGGTAGTCGTCGGTATTCGGGATGGCCTTCTGAACCTCGGGGGGCAGACCGAACCACGTCCTCGAGTTGGGGTCGATCTGGGTGGCGTGGGCCCGGAGCGCCTCGGTCCGGATGTCCTCGTAGCCGGTGACGTCGATGGTCGTGGTGAAGGTGGGAAGCGGCCCCTCGAGCATCCGCGCCACGCGCTCGTCGCTGTAGGGCGACTCCAGCCCGAGCTCGAGGAACTTCTCGTGGATGGCCCGCATCCGGGCGACCGACCAGACCGTGTAGTACATCTTCGCCGGGGCGAACGGCGCCCCCGCCTCCGGATAGGCCGCCGGGTCGGCTGCCGCGTCGAATGCCACGGCCGAGATCTCGTGCACCCGGAGGTGGTCGGGGTGCGGGTAGCGACTCTGCTCGTCCGGATAGGTCACGATCACCTGGGGCCGGATCCGGCGGATGATCTCGACCAGCCGCCCGACGGCCTCCTCGAGGGGTGCCATGGCGAAGCTCTCCGGGTGCTTGTTGGCTTCGGAGTCGGGCATTCCCGAGTCCCGATAGCCGAGCATGATGACCTCGTCGTAGCCAATGATCGAGGTAGCGGCCGCCAGCTCGCCCCGGCGTTGCTCCGGCAGGTTGGCCCGGACCTCGGGCCGGTCCATAGCCGGGTTCAGGATGTCGCCCTCTTCGCCGCCGGTGCAACAGACCAAGACCGTGTGGACTCCCTGGTCGTGGTACCGAGCGACGGTCGCCGGGCCCTTGGAGGACTCGTCGTCGGGGTGGGCGTGGACCGCGAGCAGGGACCTTTGATCGGCCATGGGGCGACGATACCGGACGCCCACCGCCCCCCAAACGCCCGGTGCTTCCCTCGAGCCCGGGGGGATTTATGCTCCACGTGGACGAAGACCCGGTGGGCGCCCCGCCGAGGAGGGCAGAGCCGTGGGTGTATTCAGTCGAATAGCGGCCATCTTTCAGGCCAAGACCAACAAGGTCCTGAACCGGGTCGAGGATCCGCGCGACACCCTCGACCTCTCCTACGAGAAGCAGCTCGAGAGCTTGACCAAGGTCCGTCGGAGCGTGGCCGATGTCGCCACGGCGCGCAAGCGGATCGAGCTCCAGGCGGCCCAGCTGCACAAGCAGGCCGACAAGCTGCAGGAACAGGCGAAGGCGGCCCTCGGCCAGGGCAACGAGCCGTTGGCTCGGGAGGCGCTCTCTCGGCGCGCCGCCATCGGCGAGCAGCTGGGCGAGCTCGAGACCCAGCACGCCCAGGTCACCGAGCAGCAGGAGAAGCTGGTCGAGACCTCCCAACGGCTCCAGGGCCAGGTCGAGCAGTTCCGGACCCGCAAGGAGACCCTGAAGGCCAGCTACACCGCTGCCCAGGCCCAGACCCAGGTCGGCGAGGCCATCTCGGGGATCTCCAAGTCGATGGGCGACGCCGGCGGGGCCATGCAGCGGGCCCAGGACAAGATCGCCAGCATGCAGGCTCGGGCCGGGGCGATCGACGAACTGCTGGCCTCCGGGGCGCTCAACGACCTCGACCGCCCGGTCGACGACATCCAGGCCCAGCTGGACAAGGTATCCGCCGGCACCCAGGTGGACTCGGAGCTGGCGGCATTGAGGGTCGAACTGGCGGCGAGCGGGCCCGCGGCCGCCCTCGGGGACGGCGCCGACGATCGGACCGAGGACGCCGAGATCGTGGGGGGGGCAGGAACGGTGGGCGGGAACGAAGAGCCGCTCCCCGGCAACCCGGTGACCAGCCCAGGGAAGGACAACTGAATGCCAATCGCCCGCAATATCGCCTCTGACCGGGGCCTGACCTTCCGGATGTTCGTGACCGGACTCCTCTTGGTCGTCCTCTACGGCGGGTTCATCGCCATCCTCTGGCGCATCGGGCTCTCCTTGGGCTTCATCGTGTTCATCGCCGCGGCCCTCCTGTTCGCCCAGTACTGGTTCTCGGACCGCATCGCCCTGTGGTCGATGCACGGGCGCGAGGTCACCCCGGAGCAGGAGCCCGAGCTGCACGGGATCATTGACCGGCTGTGCGCGCTGGCCGACATGCCCAAGCCAAGGGTGGCCCTCGCCGACGTGGACATGCCCAACGCCTTCGCCACCGGGCGAAGCCCGAAGGCGGCCGTCGTGTGCGCGACGACCGGCCTGCTCCGGCGCCTCGACGAGCCCGAGGTCGAGGCGGTGTTGGCCCACGAGATCTCCCACGTCGCCCACCGCGACGTGGCAGTGATGACCATCGCCAGCACGCTCGGGGTGGTCGCCGGCCTGACCACCCGGATGATGCTCTACGCCGGGCTCTTCGGCGGCTTCGGCGGCGGGGGCCGGGGCGGCGGGGGCAACAACCAGAGTGGCCAGCAGATCGTCCTACTGGAGATGGCGGTGATGCTGGTCTCGATGATCGTCTACGCGATCAGCTTCCTCCTCACAAGGGCCCTCTCCCGTTACCGCGAGCTGGCCGCCGACCGCTCGGGAGCCCTGCTCATCGGGCGTCCCTCGGTGCTGGCCTCGGCACTGGTCAAGGTCACCGGAGAGATGTCACGCATCCCGACCCGGGACCTGCGGCGGGCCGAGGCGTTCAATGCGTTCTTCTTCACCCCGGCTCTCACCCAGGGCCGCGGCGGGGTCTCGCTGTCGACGCTGTTCTCGACCCACCCCAGCCTGGAGCGCCGGCTGGCCCAGCTCTCCGAGCTCGAGCACCAGCTCGGCCAGCCCAGCTAACCGGGTCGCCGGAGCGTGGGGTTCCTCGACACCCTGCTCGGCCGGACCAAACCGGTCCGCGCCAACCTCGACGCCCTGTTCGCCCTGCCGGCGGCGGCGGTGACGCTGCAGAGCGCCGCCGGGCTCGTCTCGTCGGGGTCGGCCGGGGTCTGCTGGAAGCCGCCGGCGGGTCAGCCGGCTCAGGATCTCGAGAAGGAGATCGGGGATCTGCTCGATCTCCCCGACGACCCAACCGACGCG
>DAHUZS010000103.1 GCA_027315045.1 Acidimicrobiaceae bacterium | reverse complement strand
GGGTCTTGAACATGAGGTGGAACGCCCGGGCGTCGGTGATGTCGGTCGAGCCGCAGTTCGGGCAGACCCCGTCGATCTGGTCGGCCCGCCAGCGCTCGTGGCACGAGCGGCAATCGACCAGGGGGTCGGTGAAGCTCTCGAGGTGGCCCGAGGCCTCCCACACCGCGGCGGGTGAGAGGATGGCGGCATCGATGCCGACCACGTCGTCGCGCAACCGGACCATCGAACGCCACCCGGCGTCCTTCACGTTGCGCAGCATGCTGGCCCCGAGCGGCCCGTAGTCGTAGGTGGAGCGGAACCCGCCGTAGATCTCGGCCGAGGGGAAGACGAACCCGCGGCGCTTGCACAGGTTCACGACCTTGTCCATCAGGTTGTCGTCGTCGTTTGCCGCGGTCATCGGGGCAGGATAGGACACCGCCCGGTCGGACCGGTCACGACCGGGCCCCGGAGCCAGCAGGGGTGGCCGACACCTCCAGGCGCAGCGCGATCTCGCTGGCCAGCATCCGTCCGGCGACGGTTAGCACCGCGCGCCCCGTCGTCCACTCGACCAGCCCGGTCAACTCGGGGCTCCGCGCCAGGGCGCTCGAAGGCACCCCGCGGGGGGTGCGCAGGGCGAGGCTCAGGTACTCGAAGGCGGCCCGGTCGTCCTCCAGGGTCTCCGAACCGGCCACCGGCGACGCGCCCGAGCGGATCAGGGCCACGTAGCGCTCGGGCCGGCGCACGTTCCACCACCGTTCGCGACCCCGGTGGGAGTGGGCAGCCGACCCGAACCCCAGGTAGTCACCGCCGGACCAGGCGATGTTGTTGTAGACGCAGCGGTGGCCCGCTCGGGCCCAGTTGGAGATCTCTTCCCAGCGGTAGCCGGCGGCCGAGAGAGCCACGTCTGCCATCTCGTAGCGGTGCGCCTGGACGTCGTCGTCGGGATGGCGGGACGGGTCGGCGGCCAATGGCGTCCCCGGCTCCACCGTGAGCGCGTACGCGCTCAGGTGCGGGGGGCCGAGGTCGAGCGCCGTCTGGAGGGTCCGAGCCCAGTCGACGTCGCGCTCGGCGGCGGCCCCGTAGATGAGATCGAGGTTCCAGCTGGCGAATCCCGCCCGCTCCACGGCCGCCGCCGCCGCCACTACCGCCTCGAAGCGGTGGTGGCGTCCCAATGAGGCGAGCACGTGGGGCGCGACCGCCTGGGCCCCGAGCGAGATCCTGGTCACCCCGGCCTGCCGGTAGACGGCCAGCCGGTCGTCGGTCACGTCCTCGGGGTTGCACTCCACGCTCACCTCGGCCCCGGGGAGGAGCGGGACAGCAGCCAGCACCGAGGCCAGGTCCTCGGCCGGCAGGCGGGACGGGGTGCCCCCGCCGACGAAGAGCGCCCGGGCCGGCCCAAGGCGGCCAGCGTCGAGCGCAGTGGCGATCTCAATCCGGAGCGCCGCCACATAGTCGACCATCAGGTGGTCCCGGTCGACGTAGGTGGCGAAGGCGCAGTAGTCGCAACGCCGCCGGCAGAACGGCACGTGCACGTAGACCCCGAGGCCTCGGGCCGCGACCACCGGTGCGAAGTCTCCTCAGAGGCCGGTCGCGCTACGCACGGTGCGCAGCCGCCGGTCGAGATGGGCCTCCATCGCCTCGGTGGCGAGCTGGCAGAGCTCGGCCGACCCGGGTCCGGGTGCCTCACGCAGCGTGGCCGCCAACTCACCGCCGAGGATCCGGCGCATGAGCACCAGGGCATCCTCGCTCATCGGTCGTCCACGGCGGCAGCCGCGACACAGTGCTCCCCCTTCGAGCAGGTCGAAGGCGACCAACTCGACCTCGCGCTCGGTGCGCCCGCACGAGGCACAGCCGTCGATGACCGGCCCGGCCCCCTCGAGCACGAGCGCCTTCAAGAAGAAGGCCGGCGGGACCAGGGTCGGATCGAGCCGGGGATCGGCCAGCACCCGGAGCGCCCCGACCAACATGGCGTAGAGGCCCGGGTCGGCGTGGCCCTCCTGGGCCAACTGGTCGACCACCTCGAGCAACGACAGGCCCTTGGCCATCTTTTCTAGGTCCTCGCGGACCACCCGGAAGTGGTCGATCACCTCGACCTGATTCACGATGTCGAGCTCGCCCCGTCCCCGCCAGCACAAGAGGGCCGTGTGGCTGAGCGGCTCGAGGCGCGATCCGAACTTGCTCGAAGTCCGCCGGACCCCCTTGGCCACGGCGCGGACCTTCCCGTGGTGCTCGGTCGCCACGACCACGATGCGGTCCGCCTCACCCAGCTTGTAGGTGCGCAGAACCACCCCCCGGTCGCGGTAGAGGCTCACGATCCCCGCCTGGTCGCCCCCGAACCACCCGAGGGGGACCGGCCCCGCAACACGTTCCCCCCGCCGATCAGCACGACCAGCACCACGGCCGTCACCACCAACGGGGCGGCCGGGGGGAAACCGACGCTGGCCAGCCAGCACAGGCCGGCGAACACCGCCAGGCCGAGGACCCGAGCGATCCTGGTGAAGACCACCTAGACCCCCCCGTAGCGGCGGCTTCGCCGCTGGTACTCGATGATCGCCTCGTACAGGTCGGCGCTCGAGAAGTCCGGCCAGTAGCGGGGGGAGAACATGAGCTCGCTGTAGGCGAGCTCCCACAGGAAGAAATTGGAGAGGCGGTGCTCGCCCGAGCTGCGGATGACCAGGTCGGGGTCGGGCATGTCGGGGTAGTAGAGATGCGAGCCGATGGTCCGCTCGTTGACCCGGGCAGCCGGGACCTCGTCGCGGACGATGGCCCGGACCGCGTCGACGATCTCGGCTCTCCCTCCGTAGTTGAAGGCCAGGGTGAGGGTCATGGTCCGGTTGGACTCGGTCAGTGCGGTCGCCTCGTCCATGGCCCGCTGCACCCGGCGGGGGATGCGGCGGTCGGTCCGGCCGGCGAAGCGGATCCTCACCCCGCGACGGTTGAGCTCGTCCCGCCGGCGGGCGAGGAGCGTCTCGTTGAAGTTCATGAGGAAGCGGACCTCGTCGGGCGGCCGGCGCCAGTTCTCGGTCGAGAAGGCATACACCGTGAACCACCGCAACCCCACCTCGAGCGCCCCGTTCACCACCTTGAACAGCGCCTCTTCCCCGGCAATGTGGCCCTCGGTCCGAGGCAGGCCCCGCTGCGCGGCCCAGCGGCCGTTCCCGTCCATCACGCAGGCGACGTGGGCCGGCATGCGACGGCGGTCGAGCTCCGGTGGGACCGGTTCGGGCGCCTCGCTGGCGGCCGGCGAGGGCGAACCCCCGGGCGGGAGCCCGGAGGCGGCGTCGAGCGAACCGGCACGTCGAATCACACCGGCGAAACTACCGCCACCCGCTCGAACGCCGGGGCCGGACCTCGAACCGCCGGTCACGGCCGGGCGGGTACGGTCAGCGCGGTGAGCGAGGGGGCACAGCGCGTCCCGGGCTCCGGCACCGGCCGGGCCGCTCGGGACCTCGACCCGGCTAGCGCGGCGATCGCCCTGCTCGGCCGGGTGGTCGCCGCCCTGCCCGGGGGCGGTGAGGAGCGGCCGGGCCAGCGTGAGATGGCCGCGACCGTGGCCCAGGCCATGACGCGGGGGACGAACCTGGTGGTCCAGGCCGGCACCGGCACCGGCAAGTCGCTCGCCTACCTCGCCCCGGCGGCCACCTCGGCCAAGACGGTAGTGGTGGCGACCGCCACTAAGGCCCTGCAGGACCAGTTGGCGACGAAGGACCTCCCACTCCTCGACGCCGCCGTCGACGTCCCGTTCGCGTGGGCGGTGCTGAAGGGCCGGTCGAACTATCTGTGCCGGCAGCGGGCGAGCGAGCTCGGTGACGGCGAGGGACGACTGGCCTTGGGCGAACCGGCCGACGAGCACGACGACGACGGGGCCGCGCCGAACTCGGGCCGATTGGCCGACCAGCTCCGCCGTATCCTGCGTTGGTCCGGACGCACCGAGAGCGGAGACCGGGCGGAGCTCACCTTCGAGCCCTCCGCCCGGGTCTGGGCGATGGTGAGCGTCGGCCCGCGCGAGTGCCCGGGGGCGTTCCGATGTCCCTCCGGGTCGCGATGCTTCGCCGAGGCCGCCAGGGATCGGGCCGGTGCAGCCGACGTCATCGTGGTCAACACCCACCTCTACGGCGCCCACCTCGCCGCCGGGGGCGGGGTGCTCCCGCCCCACGAGGTGGTGGTCTTCGACGAGGCCCACGAGCTGGAAGAGGTGATGACCGCCAGCCTCGGGGTCGAGGTCACCACGGGGCGGTTCCGGGCCCTTTCGGCGGCCACCAGAGCGCTGCTCCCCCCCGAGGACCGGTCGGTCGCCGTCGGCGTGGGCGAGGTCGCCGACCGGATGACCGAGGTCCTGGCCCGGCACCTCGGCACCCGGGTGTCGCTCGGTGGCGGCGTCGGACCGGCCCAGCGCGACGTCACCGACCTGGTCACGCTGGCCCGGGCGCGGGTCGACGAGCTCACGGCCCGGCTGCGGGCCGCGGAACAAGAAGCCGGCCGCGAGGACCAGGCCTCGCTGGTGCGGTCCCTCAGCGCGGCCGGGCATCTCGCCGAGGACCTCGGGCGGCTCCCGGCCGTCTCCGACGGCGAGGTGGTCTGGGTGGACGGCGACCGCCGTGCACCGGTCCTGCGGCTCTCGCCGGTCGACGTGTCCGACGCGCTGCACGAGTCCCTGTGGGGGCAGGTGAGCGCCGTGCTCACTAGCGCCACCATCCCGGTGGGGCTCGAGGCCCGGCTCGGGCTCCAAGGCACGAGCGCCACCCAGCTCGACGTGGGGAGCCCCTTCGACTTCGCCAACCACGCCCTGCTCTACGTGGCCCGGCACCTGCCCGACCGGCGACGGGCCGACGCCGAGCCCGCCCTCATCGAGGAGCTCGCGGCGTTGATCGGTGCGGCCGGGGGCCGGACCCTGGCCCTGTTCACCTCGCGTCGGGCCACCGAGGCCGCTGCCGCCGCGCTCGCACCACGGCTCCCCCACCGCGTCCTCGTCCAGGGCGAGCTGCCCAAGCCCCGGCTCCTCGCGGCCTTCAGCGCCGAGGAGTCGTCCTGCCTGTTCGCCACGCTCGGCTTCTGGCAGGGCGTGGACGTGCCCGGCCGGTCGCTCTCCCTCGTCACCCTGGACCGCCTCCCGTTCCCCCGGCCCGGGGATCCGGTGGCCGACGCCCGCCGGGAGCGGGCCGGCGACGCCGCGTTCCGGGTGGTCGACCTACCCCGGGCCGCGACACTGCTCGCCCAGGGGGTCGGCCGGCTGATCCGCAATGCCGAGGACCGCGGCGTGGTCGCCATCCTCGACTCCCGCCTGGCCACCGCCAGCTACCGGAACACCCTCTTGGCCGCCCTTCCCCCGATGCGGCGAACCACCGACCGTCGGGTCGTCGAGCGCTTCCTGGCCGACGCCCTGGCCCGCGAGGCGTAGCCCGCGCCGGCGTGGGTGTTTGGGTCGCCTAGGGCTTGCGGTTGGTGAGCACGAGCGTGCCCGAGGCGGCGAACATGCCCCCGACGCCGTGGGCGACGCTCAGCTCCACCCCCTCCACCTGGGCGGGGGCCACACCCCGCAGCTGACGCACCGACTCTTGGATGGCGAACATGCCGTACATGCCGGTGTGGGTGTAGGAGAGACCGCCGCCGTTGGTGTTGAGCGGGAGCTTGCCCCCCGGCGCCGTATTGCCCTCTTCGATGAAGGGGCCGGCCTCGCCTCGCCCGACGAACCCCAGGTCCTCCAGGCCGTAGATCGGCAGGTGGGCGAAGGCGTCGTAGATCATCAGATGGTCGACGTCGGCGGCGGTGATGCCGGCCTCGGCGAAGGCCTTGGCCCCGGACACCCGGAAGGCCCGGGACGTCGTGAAGTCCTCCATCTGGGAGACCATCGGTGTCTCCGACGACTCCCCGGTGCCCACGACGTACACCGGGGGCCGGGCCAGGTCCATGTCCCGGGCCCGTTCGGCGGTGGTGAGCACCAAGGCGCCGCCGCCGTCGGTCACCAGGCAGCACTCGAGCAGGTGGATCGGGTAGGCGATGACCCGGGACGACAGCACGTCGTCTACCGTGATGGGGTCGCGCATCATGGCCCGCGGGTTGCCCATGGCCCATTGGCGCTGAACCACCGCCACCGAGGCCAGCTGCTCGTGGGTCAGGCCGAACTCCTTCATGTAGCGCAGCACCCCTATGGGGAACATGGTGGGTGGCCCGGTCGGGCCGTAGGGCGCCTCGAACTGGCCCTGCAGGGAGGCGCCGTCCCCGCCCCGGCCACCGGCGCCCACCCGAGACCGGCCCGACTGGCCGTGGGTGACGAGCACCATCTCGCACATCCCGCTCGCCAGCGCGGCAGCCGCGTGCCGCACGTGGAGCATGAACGAGCAACCACCGACGCTTGTGCCGTCGATGTAGGTGGGGGTGATCCCGAGATAGTGCGCCACCCCGACCGGGTTGGCGGCACAGGCCACCCCGTCGATGTCGGCCACGCCGACCCCGCAGTCGGCCATGGCGTTGCGGGCGGCGTCCGCGTGCAGCTGGATCTCCGAGAGGTTGGGGATCACCCCGAGCTCGGTGGTTTCGGCCGCTCCGACGATGGCCACCGCGCCCTTGACGCTCGCCGGGCTCACGCTCGCACCCCCGTGGGGGCCGCCGGACGGAACAACGGCAGCATCACCGAGCCCCGCTCTTCGAAGGTCACCTCGAGGGGCATGTCGAGGACCAGGTTCTCGGGGGTGTTCTCGATCCCGACGATGTTCGACATCATCCGGGGACCCTCCTCCAGCTCGACCACCGCGATCGCGTAAGGGGCCTCCTCCTCGAAGCCGGGGGCCGCTCGGTGGTTGATCAGGTAGGTGTGCAGCACGCCCCGGCCGCTCACCGGGCGCCACTCCACCTCGTCCGACAAACAGCGCGTGCAGAACGGGCGCGGCGGGAAGTAGTAGCGGTCGCACGCGCCGCAGTGCTGCAGACGCAGCTCGCCGTTCGCGCACCCGTCCCAGAAGGTCTGGGTCTCGGGCGTGGGTCTGGGTTCGGGTTTCGGTGGGCTCACGTCGGCACTCTCGCGACGCGGGCGATCCGGGTCAAATTGGCCCCCGGTCTGGTCGGGCAGACGGCCTGGGGCGGCGGCCGCGCCGCAGGGGCCGCGGTTGGCTCCACCACGCGAACAAGGAGCCCGGGGCCGGCTCAGAGGGACTCGCCGTCCGAGACGCGCGGTGAGCCCCGAGATGACGATGACTGCGTGAGGATGCGCGCACCCAAGCAGGTCCAGGCGGTGCGCGGACTTCCTCACCCCCAAGACCAGGTAGGCGAGCGGCGAGGAACTCGGACCGGCGCTGGCCGCCGGGTGGACCCGGTACTTTGCGTGGGGGAGATCGCCTTCGTCGGCATCGGCGCGCTCATCCTGAGCGTCGCCTGCGTCGGGATCCGCCGCCGCTCCTTGCGGCGCCCCCTCGTCAGCGTCCTGATCGGCGTCCTCTGCGCCGAGGCGATCAACCTGGGCGGGATCATGCTGACCGCCTACAGCGCCCCGGCCCCGTTGGCCCAGGTACCGACCTCACGGCTCCGGCCCAGCTCGCGAGGGCAAAGCGGGCGGTCGGCCTGAAGGCCATCTTCGTCAGCGTCAGTGCCAACGACGTGGACTGGGACGCCCTGGTGCAACTGTGTGCCGGCTCGACGGGCTGCGACAGTGCCGCGCCGACGGCCTCCTTCCAAAGCGGGCCTCCACCTGTTCAGCCAGCACTACCTGCAGCTGCTCGGTCAACTGGGCTCGGTGCCCGGGCACCCGCAGGGGATCATCAACCCGTACGACAACCCCTTCAACCCCAAGCTCCACTGCCTGGATCGAGATGGGTTGCCGGCGGCCAAGAGGAGGTCCTCATCCAACGCCCGGTCGACCTGAACAGCCTCCTGGCCGAGGGGCCAAATGGTCGGGCTTCACCTCGGTCCAGTCGGACTTCTCCGGACCAGCTGTGCACGGCCGAGCCCTGCGTACGAGGGGTCTCTGACCCCGCACCGTTCCACGAGACCGCGAGCGGGGAGCTGGGCCGACGAACAGGCGCTCCGCCCGGCCGGATGACCCGGTCGTGCGGTGGGGACCCGGAATCCCCCGCCGGATCAGGGATCCGGCGAAGACTCCGGCGGCCACGATCGTCGCGACTCGACGACCGGGCCCATCAGGCCGACGTCGTTGCCGTCGGGATCGGTGACGATCGCGTAGCGGGCGCCCCAGAACGCGTCGAAGGGCGGCTGGCGGCCGCGGCTGCCGGCTGCCGTCAGCTCGGCGTAGAGCCGGTCGACGGCTTGGGAGCTCGGAAGCGCGAAGCCCACGACCACGCGCACCGAGGACGGATCGGCGCGCCACCCGGCGTGCCAATGTCCGGCCGACTGGGCGGTGTCCAGCTCCAGGCTGAACCCGCCGGGCGTGCGCAGCTGCACGTGACCACCGACGGGGTCCCCTTGGGCCTCGGCACCCAGGCGGCGGTAGAAGGCCACGCTGGCCGCCAGGTCGGCGACCACCACGTTTAGCATGTGGAGGTCGCCGCGCGCTGCGCCCGACACCTCATTCCCCTTGTCGCCGGGCGCTCCGACCCCTCCAGCGCTCAGTGGGCGACCGCCCCGAGCTCTCGCAGCGCCGCGATCTCCTGCGCGCTGTAGCCGAGCTCGCCCAGCACCTCCTCGTTGTGCTGGCCCAAGGTCGGCGGGGCCAGGCGGACGGCGGTGGGAGTGCGGTCCATCTGGATCACCGGCGCGACCATCGACACCGCCCCAGCGGCTGGGTGCTCGAAGTGCACGACCAGCTCGTTGGCGAGTACCTGGGGGTCGTCGAGCAGCTCGGTCACGCTGCGCACCGGCCCGGCCGGGACCCCGACGGCATCGAACGCCTCCAGCCACTGGTCGGTCGTCTGCTCCAAGAACCGCTCGATGGCCGCCGCCGTGAAGGCCTTGGCCACCTCTAGTCCCTCGGCGGAGTCCCGGGGGATCTTGCGCTCGTGGCGGACGTCTCGCACCCCGATGGCCTCGGCCATCTTGCGGCGCAAGGTCGGGGTGAGGCAGGCCACCGCGACCATGGAGTCCTTGGTCCGGTAGACCCGGTAGTAGGCGTTGAGCGCCCGGGCTTCGGGACTCGAGCTCGACGCGCTCCCCTCGCTGAGCGGTGCCACCACGTCGGTCCGCATGAACGTCGAGATCTGCAGGGCGAGCGAGGTCCCGAGCAAGGTGGTGTCCACCTTCTGGCCCACCCCGGTCTGCTCCCGCGAGTACAGGGCGGCACAGATCGCCAGCGCGATGAACAGGCCGGTCGCGTAGTCGCCGATGGCCGGGGTGACCGGCATCGGCACCCCGTCGGCGTCCGCTCTGCCCCCGGTCAGCATGAGGCCGGTCACCGCCTGGGCGATCAGGTCGTAGCCCGGTCGGTGGCTGTGGTCGCCCCGGGCGCCCATGGCCGTGTTCTGCACGTAGATCAGCCGGGGGTTGAGCCCGGCCAGGGTCTCGTAGTCGATGCCCAGGCGTTTGGGGACGTCGGGGCGGTAGTTGACGATCACCACGTCCATGTCCGGGACCAAGCGACGGACCACCTCCTGGGCCTCGGGCCGCTTCAGGTCCAAGGTGATGCCCCGCTTGTTGCGGTTGAGGGAGAGGAAGGTCCGGCTCTCGTTCGGCGCGAACTCGATCGAGTGCCGCCACGGGTCCCCCTCGGGCGGCTCGACCTTGATCACCTCGGCCCCCATGTCACCGAGGTGCATGCCGGCGAAGGGCGCCGCGATCATCTCGGAGAACTCGAGGACCCGGACCCCGGCCAGGGCGCCCCCGCTCATCGGTCCCCCCCGTACAGGGGCGAGGAGGCCTTCATCCACCGGAGCTGCATCCGCATGGACACCGCCACGGCGCCGGCGTGGTCGGTGGCCCGGCTGTCGTACCAGACGTACTCGGTCTTGGGGCTGGCCCCCACCGCCACCACCTCGCCGCTCACGGTGTAGGTGGTCTCGCAGCGCAAGGGCCCGGCGTCGAAGCGCAGCTCGATCGCGCTGAACAGCCCCACCGCGTCGTGGATGTGGGGACCGAAGTCGTCGCGCCCGTTGCGGATCAGCTGGACGATGGCCGAGGGAGGCACGATGGGCGGCCCCCAGGGCGAGGGCCCCCGGTACCAGGCGAGCGACTCGGTCATGGTCCCCTGGTCGATCCGATCCCGCTGGGCGTCGGCGTCGACGCTGAAGGTCCGCGGCGCGATCGGTGAACCCGGCGAGACGCCGGCCAGGATGCGCAGCGTCTCAGGCGGGCTCGGCCGCAGGTCGATGGCGTGCAGGTGGGTCGGCTCAGTCTCGGCCAGCCCGGCCGTCCCCTCGGCCACCAACAGGCCGTCGGTGCGTTCCATGCGCGCCGCCACCTGGCGGGCCCCGCCCTCGGGCACCCCCACGAAGGCGATCACCGGCTCGGCGTCGACGGTGGCGTTCTTGAAGACGAGCGAGATCGACCCGGCCTCGAACCAGCGTTGGGTGAACGCGGCCATGAGGACCGGCGGGAATTGGTCGAGGTGGATCGACCCGGCGACCGTCCCGCCCCGGAAGCCGAGCGACTGGGCCGTCCCATCGTCGTGGATGTTGTGGGCCGCATCCCCGGTCGCACCGGTCTGCGCCCGGAATGCCGTGCTGGCCCGGTTGCGCGGGACCCGGACCGGACCGACGTAGGACCCGTCGACGACCAAGATCGCCTTCGTCTCGGTGCTCATTGCTCCTCCTTGCCCCGCGCCTCGGCGCGGACCGTGCCCACCTTGAGCTCCCGGAACGGGATGTCCCGGTCGACTTGGGGCTCCCGGGGCAACCCGAGCACGCGCTCGCCCAGGATGTTGTGCTGGATCTCGTCGGTCCCCCCGGCGATCGAGGTGGAGGGGGCCTGGAGCGTCGAGTGGGCGATGGCCCCGCCGTGGGGGGCCTCCGCACCGGCGAGCATCCCGGCCGCCCCGAGGATGGCCGGGCCGAGGTCCCGGTTGATGCGGGTCGCGACCGAGCGGGCCAGCTTGGTGATCGAGCTAGCCGGCCCGGCCCCCTTGCCGGCGGCGGCATCGGCCCGGGCCCGCTCTTGGCTCATGGCGTTGACCCGGGCCTGGACGTAGTAGCGGACGACGTTCTGGCGCACCGGGTCGGTGCGGTTGGCGCCGGGCTCGCCGATGAGCGAAACCGGGCTCAAGCGGCCGGCGATGCCCGGATTGCGGGCGTCTGGCGGGGCCGTCCGCCGAGCACCGCTCCGCTCGACGAGCTCCCCGAGCTTGCGGGCCCGGAGGTCTCGTCGCCGCTCGCCGAGCTCGCTGCGTTGGGCGACCCCGGCCCCGACCACCCCGGCCCGTCCGCTGCGCTCGAAGGCCAAGGTGGTCACGGCCGCGGCCCAGCCGTCGCCGGGCCGCCCGATCAGGTCGGCGTCGGCGACCCTGGCGTCAGTGAAGAACACCTCGTTGAAGTTGGCGTCGCCGGTCATCTGCTTTAGCGGACGGATCTCGATCCCCGGTTGCTCGACCGGGATGATGAAATAGCCGAGTCCGCGGTGCTTCGGGGCGTCCATGTCGACCCGGGCGAGCAGCATGCCCCGGTCGGCCGTCCTCGCCCCCGAGGTCCAGACCTTCTGGCCGTTCACCACCCACTCGTCACCATCCCGAACCGCCCGCGTCTGGGCGCTCGCCAGGTCGGAGCCCGACCCCGGCTCGCTGAAGAACTGGCACCAGGACTCGGCCCCCGAGGCCAGGTTCCACAGATGGCGCTGCTGCTGGTCGTCGGTGCCGTGGCGCATCACGACGGGCCCACCCATCATCTGGCCGAGGCCCCCGGGGGCTCCGACCGCCCCGCGCGCTCGGAACAGCTCGCTCAAGACCCCGAGTGCGTCGTTGCCGAGGGCCCGACCGAACCACTCGGTCGGCCAGGTTGGGAATCCCAGACCCGAGTGGGCCAACGCCTCCCACCACTCACCCAAGGTGAGGTCGAGATCCCAGTGCTCGTCTAGGAATGCCGCCGCCTCGTCGCGCAGCTCGTCCAGCTCGCTCGCCCCACCCACGGCGACCTCCTTCCCCCGGCGGGCCAAGGACCCGAATGCCGATCGCCCGCCGGCCCACCCCCAGTTCGGATTCATTGTCGACCATCGGCGGCCGGCGCGCCACGAAAACGGTCCCACAGCCCGAGGCGTTGGTAAAGGGGTGGTGTCGACGCGAGGCCCCGTCGGTGCCGTGGGCTCAGTACCCCAGGCGGTCGAGCGCGTCGCGCCGGCGCTGCCAGCCCGGCTCCACCCGCACGAACAGCTCCAGGTAGGCGCCCTCGTCGAGCTGGGCCCGGACCGCCTGGCCCACCGCCTTCAGCCGCTCGCCGCCCTTGCCGATCACGATCGGCTTCTGGGACTCCCGCTCGACCAGAATCTCGCATCGGATGCGGGGCCACTCCCACTCGGTCACCACGCAGGCGATCGAATGCGGCAGCTCGTCGCGTGCGGTCGCGAGGAGCTGCTCGCGCACGAGCTCGGCCACGGTGACCGCCTCGGGAAGGTCGCTCACCGTCTCGGCCGGGAAATAGGGCGGGCCCTCGGGCAGACGCTCGAGCACCGCGGCGACGAGCTCGGGCACCCCTTTCACGCTCCGGGCCGAGACCGGGAAGTACTCGGCCCCGGCTCCGGCCCCCCCGTCCCCGTGGGCCTCCACCACCCCGGCCGCCTCCGAGAGACGCTCGAGCACCTGATGGGGGCGGGCCCGGTCGATTTTGTTCACGACCACGAGGAGGTGGCCCCCGTGGCCCAGCGCGCCGAGGGCTCGCTCCACGACCAGGCGGTCGCCCGGGCCGACCGGGGCCGTGGCGTCCAGCACCGCCACCACCACGTCGACGTCGCCCAGGGCCTCCATGGCGGTGTCGTTCAGACGGCCCCCGAGCTCGTTGCGGGGCTTGTGGAGGCCCGGGGTGTCGACGAAGACCGCCTGGGCCCCCGGGACGTGCAGGACGCCGCGCACCGAGAACCGGGTGGTGTTGGGCCGGGGCGCGGTGATCGACACCTTGGTCCCGATCATGGCGTTGAGCAGGGTCGACTTGCCCACGTTGGGCCGCCCGACGATGGCCACGAAGCCGCTGTGCACGCTCAGTCCGCGCCCCGGTCCC
Source organism: Acidimicrobiaceae bacterium (assembly GCA_027315045.1). Classification (GTDB taxonomy): domain Bacteria; phylum Actinomycetota; class Acidimicrobiia; order Acidimicrobiales; family RAAP-2; genus Palsa-461. Next base: position 25,149 of record DAHUZS010000103.1, on the reverse strand, counting down.
CGGCCGGTTCGGCGCCGGCGACCGGTTCGATCCTGACTCGGGCGATCCGCCGCCCCTGCACCCGTTCGGCCACCAGCCGGAACCCGTTGACGGCGACCGACTCACCCTGGCTCGGGACCCGGCCGGCCACGTCGAGGAGGAGGCCCCCGACGCTGTCCCATCCCCCTTCGGGCAGCGGCGCCCCGAGGAGGTCGACGGCGTCGTCGATGGGCATGCGGCCGGCCACCACCACGCCGCCGTCCTCCAAGCGCTCGACCGGCGGCTCCTCCACGTCGTACTCGTCGACGATCTCGCCGACCAGCTCCTCGATGAGGTCCTCCAAGGTGACGAGTCCGACGGTGCCGCCGTACTCGTCGACCACCATCGCCAGGTGGAACTTCTTGTCCTGCATCTCCTTCAGCATCGACGCCACCCGCTTCTGCTCCGGGACGAAGTGGGCCGGTCGGAGGTGTTCGCCCAGGGGGGCGGCGCCCCGCCCGGCGCGCTCGACCCGCATGAGGTCCTTGGCATAGGCGATACCGACGACGTCGTCGATGTTCTCCCGGGACACCGGCAGGCGGCTGTAGCCGGCGGCCAGGGCGTCGCGCAGCGCGTCGGACACCGTCATCTGGGCGTCGGCGGTGACCATGTCGGGGCGGGGCACCATGACCTCGCGCACCACCGTGTCGCCGAAGTCGATGACCGAGTGGATGAAGGCGCGCTCCTCGGTCTCGATGACCTCCTCGGCGTGGGCCACGTCGGCCATGGCCAACAGCTCGGACTCGGTCAGCTTCTGGGGGGGCTCGGTCCCCCGCCGGCCGATCAGGAGGTTGGCCAGGCCGATGAGCAGCCGCGAAGCGGCCCGGACCGGCGGGAACCGGACCAGGGCGGCCACCAGTGGCGCACTGAACAGGGCGGCCGACTCGGGGTTGTGCACCGCCCAGTTCTTGGGAACTGCCTCGAACACAACGAAGATGATCACCACCTCGAAGACGGTGCCCACCACCACCCCGATCGGCCCGAACCACTGCTCGGCCAGCACGCCGACCAGGGTTGCCGAGACCAGCTGACAGACGAGCACGAGGAGCAGGACCGGGTTCAAGAACCGCTCCGGCCGCTCGACCAGCCGGGCGAGCGGGCGCGCGCCCCGGCGGTGCTGGTCGACCAGGGCCCTGGCCTTCACCCGGCTCGTGCGCACCAGGCTGGTCTCGGCCAGCGCGAGCACGCCCGAGCCGACGAGCAGGACCACGATCACCGCCAACAGGGCGGCGTCGGCGGGATGCCACCCGCTGACGGCGAGAATCACGGGGATCGGTGGAAGGCGTCGAGGAGCTGGCGCTCCAGCGCCTCCATGGCCTCGGCCTCGGCCTCGGCCTCGTGGTCCATCCCGAGCAGGTGCAGTAGTCCGTGGACGACCAGGAGCGCGATCTCGTCGTCGTAGGGGACCGAACGCTCCTTGGCGTTGCGCTCGGCGACGGCCGGGCAGACCACGACGTCGCCAAGCAGAAGCGGCGGCTCGTCCTCGACCTCGCTCCCGGGGCCGGTCCCCCCCACGTCGGGGAACCGGCCGGAGGTGACCGGGTCGTCCTCGACCGGGAAAGCCAGGACGTCGGTCGGTCCCGAACGGGCCAAGAAGCGCTCGTTCAAGGCAGCGATGGCGCCCTCGTCGACGAAGAGCAGCGAGACCTCGGCGTCGCCCCGGATGCCCCGGGACTCGAGCACGGCTCGGGCGAGCGCGGCCCAGCGCTCGAGCTCGACCGGGGCCGCCGCCTGCTCGTCGGCGACGAAGACGTCAACGGCCATCGCCGGGGTGCGCCGAGCGCTCGGCGTGCTCGTAGGCATCGATGATGTCGGCCACGATCTTGTGCCGCACCACGTCGCGTCGGCTGAGGTGCACGAAGGCCACGTGCTCGACCGAGCCCAGCACCTGTTCCAGGCCGACCAGGCCCGAGCGTCCCCCCGGCACGTCGATCTGGGTGACATCCCCGGTCACCACGCACTTGGATCCGAAGCCGATGCGGGTGAGGAACATCTTCATCTGCTCGGGGGTCGTGTTCTGGGCCTCGTCGAGGATGATGAACGACGAGTTGAGGGTGCGGCCACGCATGAAGGCCAGCGGCGCCACCTCGACGGTGCCCCGGTCCAGCAACCGCTGGGCCCCCTCTGGGTCGAGCAGGTCGTAGAGGGCGTCGTAGAGGGGACGCAGGTACGGATCGACCTTGGCCATGAGGTCGCCCGGCAAAAAGCCCAGCCGCTCGCCGGCCTCGACGGCCGGTCGGGTCAGGATGATCCGCTTCACCTGGCGCGACTGGAGGGCCTGCACGGCCAAGGCGACGGCGAGGTAGGACTTCCCGGTGCCGGCGGGGCCGATGCCGACGGTCACCACGTTGGCGCCGATGGCGTCGACGTAGCGCTTCTGGCCGGCCGAACGAGGCCGGATGGTCCTCCCCTTGGCCGATCGCAGCACCTCGGCGTTCAGCACCTCGGAGGGCGAGAGGTCCTCGCGCACCCTGTCGATGGGGCGCGCCACCTTGGCCCCGTCGAGGCCCTGCCCGGACTGGAGCACTCGGACCAGCTCGTCGAAGAGGCGCACCACCCGGGACGCTTCGGCACCGTCGGCCAGGATCCGGTTCCCCTGGACGGTGATCTTCGTGTCGGGGAACCCCGACTCGACCACCCGCAGGAGCTCGTCGCGGGTGCCGAGCAGCCCCGGCATTAGATGGTTGTGGCTGACCAGCAGCTCGGCCTGGGTGCCGTCGAGCTCGAGGAGGGGTTCCTCGAGTGGCCCGCCTCCCGGGCGACCGGTCGCGCTCACCCCGGGGGCCAGGACATCGGGCGTCCCCCGATGACGTGCAGGTGCAGGTGCGGCACTGAGTTGGCGCTGTCCCGGCCCACGTTGAAGACCAGCCGGTAGCCGCGCTCCTCGCTCCCGATCCCCTCGGCCTCGGCGACCTCGCGGGCTGCCACCACCATGGCGGCCAGGTCCTCGGCGTGCTCGTGACCGACGGTGGAGGCGCTGGTCACGTGCACTCTCGGCACGACGAGGACGTGCACCGGCGCCGCAGGCGCGATGTCCCGGAACGCGACGGTGCGTTCGGTCTCGTGCACAATCTCCGCCGGCACCCGCCGGGCCACGATCCCACAGAACAGGCAGTCATCCATGCTGGGGCGCCCCCTTGCGCGCCGGGTAGAGATGCTCGAGGGTCCCCGGCTCGATACGCCGGGACTCGATGAAACGCTCGAGGTCTCGTTCGCGCAGCCGGATCACCCGACCGAACCGGTAGGCGTCGAGCGCGCCCTCGTCGATGAACCGGTAGAGGCTGCGCAGCGTCACCCCGAGGCGGTCCGAGGCCTCCTTCGTGCTCAGCCACCGGACACTCTCGGGCATCAGCTCCGCCCCTCCATCCGGCTCCAGCCTACGAGACCGCGCTGTGCAGCGGTCACGAAGGACCCTCGGCCGCGGCGACCAAGCCGGCCCGCAGGGCGCCGAGTAGTGCGCCGAGCGCGACGGCGGCGGTCTCGCTCCGCAGCGTGGCCTCGGCGAGGGTCACCTGTCGCAGGCCGAGGGCCCGCTCGGTCTCGCTCCAACCGCCCTCGGGACCCACCGCCACCGCCCGGAGGCCGAGCGACGGCGGCTCGCCGTCCCGGTCGGCCAGGGCCACCGGGACGGCGGCTTCGTGGTCGCCCACGAACGCCCCGAGGGTGGTGGGGTCGCAGACCTCGGGCAGCCAGCTCCGGCGGCTCTGGGCGGCGGCCTCCCGAGCCACCCGGCGCAGGCGCGCGGCCGCCTTCTCGGCCCGCTCGTCCCGCCACACCACGACCGATCGGTCGGTGGCGAGGGGGACGATCCGATCGACACCGAGCTCGGTCAGCTTCTGGACCACCCACTCGGGCCGGTCCCCCTTGCCCGGGGCGAACCCGACCGTGATCTCGGGAACCGGGCGTTTGGTGAAGACCGGCTCGGCCTCGGGCTCGAGCAGCGCACCGGACCCGGTGAACCGACACCTGGTGGCCCAGCCCCGACCGTCGCAGGCCACGACGATCTCACCGGGTCGGAGCCGGAGCACCCCGAGGAGATGGTGCCGGTCCGCCACATCCAGCTCGGGTGCGCCCGGGTCGGCCACGAACACCTGGGCCGCCGCCCGCGGCTTGTCGACCCGCCGCCCGCTGGGATGAAATGCCATTGAGCGCGCTCTCTCGCCTATGCAGGCTTCTCGGCGCTCGTGACCGAATAGCCGAGCGTCTCGAAACGGCGCTGAAGGCGAGCCGCCTGCCGGGTGGGGTCGTCACGGCGCTCGAAGGAGTCGGCTCTCAGATCCTCGGAGAAGGTGCCGGTGCTGCACACCGGCCAGAGCACCTTGTCCAGCGAGTTGGCCACGGCGACGGCGGCGTTGTTGGGACCCCGGCGTCGGGCGATCCGGGCGTATCGAGCCGAGAAGTAGCAGTTCACTGCGCCAAATTCAGGACGTGCTCATGGCGACAAGCCAAGACTCGGCGACCGCGCTCGGCTCCCGCCAGTAAGCATTTCATTCCGCGGCGGTGACAGCCACCGTCATGTGGACTCAGGAGAAGACCGACTTGATCTTGGAGAACACGCCGTCGCCCTCGTCGCGGGCGAGCTCCTCGCCCCGTTCGGCGGCCAGCTGCGCGAGCAGCTCGCGTTGCCGGTGGGTGAGCCCGGTCGGCGTGTCCACGGCCACGTGGACGTAGAGGTCGCCCCGCCCCCGCCCGCGCAGGTGCGGGACCCCGAGCCCCTTCAGCCTCACGATGCTGCCGCTCTGGGTCCCCGACTCGATGGTCACCTCGGTCGGCTCATCCAGGGTGTCGACGGTCACCTTGGTCCCCAGGGCGGCCTGGGCCATGGACACGTGGAACGAGGCGTGCAGGTCGTCGCCGGTCCGCTGGAACCGCTCGTCCGCGCTCACCTGGAGCTGGACGAACAACGAGCCGCTGGGTCCGCCACGCGGACCGGCCGGTCCCCGTCCGGCCAGCCGCAGGGTGGCGCCGTCCTCCACCCCGCCCGGCACCTCGACCGTGAGCGTGCGCTGCTCCATCCGCCGGCCCTCGCCGCCGCAGCCCCGGCATGGGTTGGGGGTGAGCTCGCCCAGGCCCTGGCACCGGCCACAGGCGACCGACGTGACCACCTGGCCGAGCAGGGACTGACGGACCCGCCGGATCTCCCCGGCCCCCTGGCAGTCCGGGCAGGGCACCGGCTGGGTGCCCGGCTCCGCCCCCGAGCCTTCGCAGGCGTCGCAGCGGACCGGGAGCCGCACGCTCAGCTCCTTCTCCACCCCGAAGACCGCCTCGGCAAAGTCGAGCCGCAGCCCCACCTCGGCGTCGGCGCCGGGCATGGGCCCCCGACGGGAGGGCCGCGCCCCCATGGACCCGAAGAAGGCCTCGAAGATGTCGCTCAGGCCGGCCTCGAAGTCGAACGTCGGGCCCCCCGGACCCTGGCCGAACACCCCGCCGGGCCCGTAACGGTCGTAGCGGGCCCGGCGTTCGGGGTCGCGGAGGACCTCGTAGGCCAGGCTCACCTCCTTGAACCGGGCCTCGGCCGTCGCGTCACCGCCGTTGGCGTCCGGGTGCAGCTCACGCGCCTTTCGCCGGTAGGCCCGCTTGATCTCGTCGTCGGTGGCATCGGGGGCCACGCCGAGGAGCCCGTAGAGGTCCAGTCCGTCAATGGCCGCCACGGTCGCCCCCTCGGTGGTGCCCGAAGGCATCGTTCATCCGTTCGCTCAGCTCCGAGCTCACCACGTGTGCCGCGGCCAGCGCCTGGGGATAGTTCATCCGGGTCGGTCCGAGCAACCCCACCGCGCCGGTCTCGTTGTCGCCGACCGACACCGGTGCCACCACCACGGCACAAGAGGCCAGCGGCTCGAAGCCGTGCTCGGTGCCGATGGCAACAGAGAGACCTCGGTCGAGCACGTCACGCAGCAGCGTCACCACGACCAGCTGCTGCTCCAGGATGCTCAGCACCGAGCGCACCGTCTCTACGGCGTCGAACGCCTCGGCCAGGCGGGACGGCCCGCCGAGGTACACCTGATCGCTCTCCTCGGCCCGGGCGATCTCGTGCAACGCTCGACCCACCGATTCCAAGAAGGTGGAGCTCGCCCCGCCGGCGTCGGGGACCAGCTCGGCTGCGCCATCGAGGTCGCAGCCCACGAGGCCCTGGACCAGGCGGGTGCTCAGGCGGCCGAGCTCCTCCTCGCTCAGCCCCTCGTCGAGCTCGAGGGTCCGCTTCTCGACCGCCCCGTCGGAGAGGACCACCACCAAGAGGACCAATCGGGGCGCCAGGGAGACCAGCTGCACCGAGCGGACGGTGGCCGACCCGTGCGAAGGGCTCACCACCACCGCCGCGTACGGCGTGAGTTCGGAGAGCAGCGTGGAGGCCCGTTCGAGCATGTCCTCCATCTCGCCGTGGACCCGGTCGAAGAACCGCTTCACGCGCTGGCGCTGGGGGGTGCCGAGGATCCCCGCCGGAGCTAGGTGGTCGACGAAGAACCGGTAGCCCTTGTCAGTCGGGATCCGTCCCGCACTCGTGTGCGGCTGCACCAGGTACCCGTCGCGCTCGAGGGCCACCATGTCGGACCGGACGGTGGCCGAGGACACGTTCACCCCCGGGGTCCGGGCGACGTACGCGGACCCGACCGGCGTGGCCGTCCCCACGTACTCGGTCACCACCGCCTCCAGGATGGCGGCGCGGCGGGGGTCGAGCTCGCGAGCTGCTGGCCCTCCGGGGGCCTTGGAACCAGGGGTCTTGGTCGACATCAGAACTGGCACTTGATTCTACCGACTGCCAGTTTCCCTCGACGGTGCGCTCGGTCCCAGCTCAGAACGCCCCTCGACGCTCATTCGTCCATCCGCAGGGCCGAGATGAAGGCCTCCTGGGGGATCTCGACCCGACCGATGCTTTTCATCCGCTTCTTCCCCTCCTTCTGGCGCTCGAGCAGTTTGCGCTTTCGCGTGATGTCCCCGCCGTAGCACTTGGCCAGCACGTCCTTGCGCTTGGCCTTCACCGTCTCCCGGGCCACGATCCGCCCGCCCACCGCGGCCTGGATGGGGACGTCGAAGAGTTGGCGGGGGATCATCTGGCGCAGCTTCTCGGTCATCCGCCGTCCGTAGGCGTCGGCCTGGGCGCGGTGCACGATGGTGGAGAAGGCGTCGACTGGGACGTGATTGATCAGGATCTCGACCCGGACCAGATTGGCGGCCAGGTACTCGGCCGGCTCGTAATCCAGGCTGGCATAGCCCTTGGTCCGACTCTTCAGCTGGTCGAAGAAGTCGACCACCACCTCGGCCAAGGGGATCTTGTAGACCAGCTCCACCCGCTCGGGTGAGAGGTACTCCATCTTCTCGAGCTCGCCCCGGCGCTGCTGGCACAGCTCCATGACCGTGCCGGTGTACTCGGCCGGGGTGAGGACGGTGGCGGCGAGCATCGGCTCGTCGATGTGGTCGAGCCGGCTGGGGTCCGGAAGCTCGCTCGGGTTGTCGACGTCGAGGACCGTGCCATCAGTGAGTGAGACGCGATAGGCCACCGATGGAGCGGTAGCGATCAAGGACAGATCGAACTCTCGTTCGAGGCGCTCCCGGACGATCTCCATGTGCAGGAGGCCGAGGAACCCGCAGCGGAACCCGAATCCCAAGGCATGGGAGGACTCGGGCTCGTAGGTGAAGCTGGCGTCGTTGAGCTTCAGGCGCTCGAGGGCATCGCGCAGTTCAGGCAACTGATCCCCGTCAATCGGATACAGCCCGCAGAACACCATCGGCTTGGGGTCCCGATAGCCGGCCAGGGCCTCGGCCGCCGGCCGCTGGGCCCTCGTCACCGTCTCGCCGGAGCGGGCCGACCCCACGTCCTTGATCCCGGCGATGAGGTAGCCGACCTCGCCCGGCCCGAGCTCGGGGACCGGGTGGACCTCGGGGGCCCGGACGCCGATCTCCTCGGCGTCGTGTGCCGTCCTCGCCTGCATGAATAAGAGCCGGTCACCCGAGCGGATGACCCCGTCGACGATCCGGATCGAACTCACCACGCCCCGGTACTGGTCGTAGGAGGAGTCGAAGATGAGGGCCCGGGTGGGTGCCTCCCGGTCCCCCACCGGGGACGGCACCCGCTCGACCACCGCGTCGAGGAGCTCGGGCACGCCCTGGCCGGTCTTGGCCGAGATGCGGAGGATCTCGGCTCCGGGGATGCCGAGCACCTGCTCGATCTCCGCCGCGCAGCGCTCGGGGTCGGCCGCCGGCAGGTCAATCTTGTTCAGCACCGCCACGATCTCGAGGTTGTGCTCCATAGCCTGGTAGCAGTTGGCCAGGGTCTGGGCCTGGATCCCCTGGGATGCGTCGACGAGGAGTACCGCCCCTTCGCAGGCGGCGAGGGACCGGCTGACCTCGTAGCCGAAGTCGACGTGGCCGGGCGTGTCGATCAGGTGCAAGACGTGGTCCCGGTACACGACGCGGACGTTCTGGGCCTTGATGGTGATCCCGCGCTCACGCTCGAGGTCCATGGAGTCGAGGTACTGCTCACGCATCAACCGCGGGTCGACCGCACCAGTCAGTTCGAGGATCCGGTCCGAGAGGGTCGACTTGCCGTGGTCGACGTGGCTGATGATCGAGAAGTTCCGGATCCGCTCCGTCGCGACCCGGCCTGGTTGCGCTGCGGAGGTCACGGTCCTCTCATCGTATCGAGATGGTGCGCGGACCAGGCACTTCGCCCCCGGTCAAGATGGACGCGGCACCGGCATGAGACAGCGGTCGGGCCACCGAAAGGGCGGCGAGCGTCCACCCTGGGTGGGTGACCGGCCCCGGACCGAGGGGTCCCGCCGGCATTCCCGACCCATCTTTGGACGTGGGCGACGACCCCGCCGCACCGACCGGGACCCGTTCGGGCAGATCAACCGGCGGTGACGCCCGCCTCGGCCTCGTGCTGGGCAGGGAGGCTCGGTAGAGTCGGCTGCTGGGGGGAACGAGGAGCCGACATGAGCACGCAACCTCTTGGGGTGGAGGCAGTTCGCGCCGAGGTCCGTTCCTGGTTGGCCGAGCACTGGGACCCGAAGCGAGACACTCGGGAGTGGCGAGGCCTGGTCGTCGACGCCGGTTGGGCCTATCCCAGCTGGCCGGCCGGCTGGTACGGGCGCGGCCTGGACAAGGACGGATCGGCGGTCGTGGCCGCCGAGTTCGCCGCGGTCCAGGCCCCCTTCGGGGCCCTCGACGTCGTCCCCGGCGCCGGTCAGATCGAGCTGCAGATCGGGGCGAACGTGCTCATCGCGCACGGGAGCGACCGGCTCAAAAAGGAGCTGCTCCGCCCGATCCTCATGGGCGACGAGCGGGCCTGCCTCCTCTATTCCGAGCCCGGAGCGGGCTCGGACCTGGCCTCGATCCAGACCCGGGCCGAGCGCGACGGCGACGAGTGGGTGGTGAACGGCCAGAAGGTCTGGACCACGGTGGCCCAGCACGCCGACTTCGGCCTGCTGATCGCCAGGACCGACTGGGACCAGCCGAAGCACCAAGGCATCAGCTACTTCATCCTGCCGATGCACCAGCCCGGCGTGGAGGTCCGGCCACTCAAGCAGATGACCGGTGATGCCCAGTTCAACGAGGTATTCCTGACCGACGCCAGGATGCCCGTGCACCACGTGGTCGGCGACGTGAACGACGGCTGGCGGGTGCTCCGCACTGCGCTGGGCTTCGAGCGCCTGGTCATGGGGTCCACCGGCACCCGCAGCCGGGACGACCGCCGCCTCCCGGTCGGGGGGTCGATCGACCTGTTCGAGTTGGCCGAGCGGGTGGGCAAGATCCACGACCCGCTCCTACGTCAGGCCATGGTTGAGCTCTTCATCCTGCGGACGGTCATCGGCTGGAACGCCCGTCGGGCGGCCGAGATCACGAGACAGGGGGGCTTCTCTCCCGCCGCCTCACTCGGGAAGCTGGCCATGTCGAGGTTGCTCCACGATTCCGCCGGGGTGGCCGACCGGCTGCTCGGGATGACCGGCACCCTCTACGGCAAACACGTTCCCGACGCCCACGCGGCCAACTACTCCTTGATGATGGCGTTCATGAACTCGATCGGCGGCGGCTCGGACCAGATCCAGCGCAACATCATCGCCGAGCGCATCCTCGGGCTCCCGAAGGACATCTCGACCGACCACGATCTCCCGTTTCGCGACGTCCCCAAGGCAACGGCCATCCGACCACTGGGAATGCCGGCCCGCTAGCCGCGCCCTCCCCGACTCGACGCCGATCACGACGTCGGTCTGGCCGCTGGTAGACTCGGCGTCCGCCTCGGGACAACCGAGGCTCCACCTCTTTCGATCCGGGATCCGTCACGTGGCCAACATCAAGAGCCAGATCAAGCGCAATCGCCAGAACGAGAAGCGCCGCCTGCGGAACAAGGCCGTGCGCTCGGAGTTGCGCACCCGGGCCAAGACGGCGGTCGCCGCGACGGCAGATGGGGCCGAGGACGCCGTCGAGGCGCTGCGGCTCGCGATGAAGCGGATCGACAAAGCGGCCAGCCATGGGGTGATCCACAAGAACCAGGCGGCCAACCGCAAGTCGCGACTCATGCGCCAGATCGCCGCGCTCAGCCGCGAGGCCGAGTAAGCGGGTTCAGCGCCGGGACATCGGGCGGGCGCGCATCTGGCGGCTGAGCCTCGCCACCAGCACCTCTAGGACCAAATCGGGGGGAAGTGCGGTCCGGCCTTTCACGTCGAGGTCCGCGTCAGCCAGGAGATTGGTGGCCTGGGCGATGCGCTCGCCGCCGAGGCGCCTCCCCTGCTCCATCGCCTTCTTGGCCACGAAGGTGCTGCGCACCCCGAGGAGGCCCGCTGCTTCGGACGGATCGACCTCGTCGAGGCCGTCGAGCCGGAGCATGTTGGCGTAGTGGCGGTGCAGGACGCCCAGCACCTCGGTCGGAGCCCGGCCGCCGGCGTCGAGCATCCGTCGCAACGCTCCCAGTGCCTGGGGGATCGAGCCGGCGTCGATGGCATCGGTCAGCTCCCAGGGCGGCACCGACCCCGCGCTGCCCAAGAACGGCTCGAGCTGGGCCACCGAAATCGAGGCTCCCTGGCCGAAGGCGGCTACCAGGGTGTCGACGATGCCCGAAAGCCGGCCGAGGTCATCGCCCAGGTGGGCCTGGATCCTGGCCCGGGCGGCGGCGTCGAGGCGGACCGGGGCATCGCGCAGCTGGGCCGCCACCCAACTCGTCCGCTCGCGGCCGGTCCCGGCGGACGCGTCGACCAGCTCCCCTGCCGCGCCGACCGCCTTCACCAGGGACTGAGGAACCGTGCCGCCCCCGCCCACCAGCACGAGGAACGTGGAGGGTGGTGGGTCCGCCACGACGGCGGCCAGGGCGGCGGCGTCGGCAGCACCGATCCGGCCCGCCTCCCGGACCACCACCACCCGGCGGTCGCCGAGGAACGGCGGCGTCAGGCAGGCGTCGATCACCGCCTTGACGTCGAGCTCGTCGCCGGACGCCCCGTGCTCTTCGACCACGAAGCTTGACTCCCGGGACCCGACCATCCGGCCGATGGCGCGATGAGCCTCCTGGGCGACCAATGCCGGGTCGTCGCCCCGCACGAGCACGGTGCGCGGCTCGGCGACCACCGTCGTCTCCGAGGACATCAGGCGGCTTCGGAGATCGCGGCCATGACGTCCCGGACCCGCACCGCCCCGGCGACATCGTGGACCCGCAGAACTCGTGCTCCTCGCGCCATCCCGAGCGCACAGGCGACCAGCGACGCCTCCCGGCGCTGGTCGATGTCGAGGTCGAGGGTCCGGCCGAGAAAGGTCTTGTTCGAGGCGGAAAGCAAGAGGGGGTGGCCGAGCGCGGCCAACGCGTCGGAATGGCGCAGGAGCTCGAGGGACTGCAGGGCCGTCTTGCCCAGGTCGAATCCAGCGTCAACGACGATCCGGGCCGGCTCGATGCCCGCAGCGCGCGCCCGCGCCGCCCGGTCCTCGAGGAAGGCCGACACCTCGGCCACCACGTCACCGTAGACCGGCTCGGGGTCCGAAACCCGGGGGGCCAGGCGGATGTGGGTGGCGACCACGCTGGCGCCGGCCACCGCCGCCACCTCGAGATAGGCCGGGTCGCCGAAGCCACTGATGTCGTTGCCGAGCACCGCTCCGGCCTCATAGGCGGCCTTGGCCACCGACGCCCGCCAGGTGTCGACGGAGACCGGGACGTCGAACCGCTCGACCAGGCCGGCGATCGGCCCGACCACCCGGTCGAGCTCCTCGGCCTCGGTGACCTCGGGCCCCGGACCCGCCTTGACCCCGCCGACGTCGAGGATGTCGGCGCCCTCGGCCACCAGCTGCTCGGCCCGGCGCCAGAAGGCGTCGAGCTCGAAGGTCAGCCCATGGTCATAGAAAGAGTCGGGCGTGCGGTTCAGGATCGCCATCACGACGGCGCGGTGGGTCAGGTCGTAGGACCTGTGCCCGAGCGCCAGCTCGAGCATCAGAAGAGTCGGGCCGACAGCGCCTTGCGGTAGTGCAGGGTCTTCGGGTCTTCCGGGCCCATCGCCTCCAAGAGGTCGAGGAACTCCTGTCGTGCCCCTTCGTCGTCGCGCACCCGCTCGAGCAGGGCGTCGAGCAGCGTGACGGCGTCATCGGCGACATTCACCTCTCGCCCGCTCAGGCGGGCCCGGGCGGCGAGGCTCCGGGTCTCAGCCGACTCGGGAATCCGCGCCAGAAGCCCCAGTGCCTCATCGGACTCGCCTCGGTCCACTAAGAGGCCGGCCAGCGCGAGCACCGCGCCCGGATGGTCGTGCTCGATCGCTAGGGCCTTGCGAAGGGACGCTTCATCCCCTTCGGCCACGAGGAGGTCGGCCTCGCTCGGTGCCGGGGCCAGACGGGCCACGAACTGGGCCACCTGGGCCTCGGGAAGGGCACCGACGAACCCGTCGACGACCTTGGCGTCGGCCAACGCGTAGACGGCCGGGATCGACTGGACCTGGAAGGTCGCCGACACCCTCGGGTTCTCGTCCACGTTGACCTTGGCCAGCTCGACGGCGCCGCCGGTCGCCTCGACCACTCGCTCGAGGATGGGGCCGAGCGTCCGGCATGGTCCGCACCAGGGTGCCCACAGGTCCACGACCACCGGCACCTGCCTGGAGCGCTCGACGACGGCGGTTTCGAACGTGTCGTCGGTCACGTCGATCATGACCCCGGACCCTACCTGGTGGAACGGCCGGGTCGACCGCCTTCGCCAGGATCTGGTCGCAGAGGACCCACTATCGTCTCTCACCGTGGCGGTCCGGGGTATCGACGAGGAAAATGTCTCCCGCTGGTTCCAGGCGAACGTGAAGGATGCGGTCCTCCCGCTCGACTTCCAGCTCATCGCCGGCGGGCGGTCCAACCTGACCTTCAAGGTCGAGGACGCGGCCGGCCACCGCTGGGCACTGCGACGCCCTCCGGTCAGCCACGTCTTGCCGACGGCGCACGACATGGGCCGAGAGCACCGGATCATCAGCGCGCTCGGCCCGGCCGGAGTGCCGGTGGCGACGACGATCGGACTGTGCGCCGACGAGACCGTCAACCAGGCTCCCTTCTACGTCATGGAGTTCGTGGACGGCCACATCCTGCGTAGCGCCGAGCAGGTCGTAGCCGCGTTCGATCCCGACGAGCGCTTCGCCATCGGCATCAACCTGGCCGAGACACTGGCCTCGCTACACCGGATCGATCCCGACCAGGTCGGGCTGGGCGATCTGGCCCGGAGGGAGGGTTACATCGAACGCCAGATCCGGCGCTGGAGCGAGCAGTTCCGCAACGGCATCGTGGGCGGTGACGACTACGACGGGCTGGTCGAGCGGGTCGGCGAAGAGCTGGCGGCGCGGATCCCCGAGCAGCACGGGGTGGGCATCGTCCACGGCGACTACCGGCTCGACAACACCGTCTTCAATGACGAGGCGAAGGTGCGGGCCATCTTGGACTGGGAGCTCTGCACGCTCGGCGATCCGATGGCCGACCTGGGCCTGCTGATGGTCTATTGGAACGACCGCAGCGACGAAGGCAGTGCGGTCGGCGGGTCCGCCACCATGGCGCCGGGCATGGCCAAACGGCACGACATTGTCGAGCACTACGTCAAGGCGTCAGGACGCGACGTCGCCGCCCTCCCCTTCTTCACCGCCTTTGGCTACTGGAAACTGGCCTGCATCATGCAGGGCGTCTACGCCCGCTACCTGGGTGGGGCGGGCGGCGGGGACACCGGCGGCTTCGACGGGTACCCCGAGACGGTTCGCCGCCTGGCCGCGACCGCGGCCGAGAATCTCGCCGCGTGGTGATCGCGCGCTGGGTCCCATGAGCCCGGAGGAACGGACTCTCTATCGGCTGCACAGCGAGCGCAGGCTCGAGCGGCCAGTGCTGATCGTCGGGTTGGAGGGGTGGGTCGATGCCGGCCTCGGTGCCGCCACCGCCGTCGCCACCATGGTCGCAGCCAGCGACAGTGACCTGATCGCCACCTTCGACAGCGACCACTTCTTGGATCAGCGGGCGCGCCGACCGATCGTCCACCTGGTCGACGGGGTCAACACCGAGATGACCTGGCCGCAAACCCAACTGCGGGCCGCCGAGGACGCCGCCGGCCGCGACGTCTTGTACCTGGTCGTCCCAGAGCCCGACTTCCACTGGCGGGGGTTTGTCGACGCGTCGGTCCAGCTGGCCAAGCGCTTCGAGGTCCGACTGGTCGTCGCCCTGGGGGCCTTCCCGGCCCCCGCCCCCCACACGAGACCGGTCCGACTGGTGGCGACAGCGCCTCCCACCTCCTCCGAACTGATCGACCGGGTGGGTCGGACCCGAGGGGAACTCGAGGTCCCGGCCGGCGTGAGCTCGGCGCTCGAGATCGGCTTCGCCGAGTCGGCCATCGATATGGTCACCATCTGGGCCCGGGTCCCGCACTATGTCGCCGCGATGGCCTTTCCCGAGGCGTCGGCGGCCCTGATCGACGGGGTGGCAAAGGTCACCGGGCTCAGCTACGACACTTCGGAGCTGCGCCGGGCGGCCGACGCCTCACGCCGCCAGGTCGACGAGGTGATCGCGTCGAACCGCGAGCACGTCGAGATGGTGCGCAAGCTCGAACACGCCGTCGACGCGTCGGAGGGCAACCCACTCGGGATCGAGACCCTCCCATCAGGCGATGAGCTGGCCGCGGAGCTGGAGAAGTTCCTCCGAGACGAGGAGCGTTGAGGACCTGGCGGCGCCCGGCGCCGACCCTGAGAGGAGAAATCCATGAAGATTGACGGCGGCATCGGCTTCAGCTCGAGTGGGGTCGGCCAGGCGGCGCGAGAGGCCGAGGAGCTGGGCTACGACGGCGCGTGGAGCGCCGAGACCGGCCACGACCCCTTCTTGCCCCTCGCCGTCGCGGCCGAGGCGACCGAGCGCCTCGAGCTCGGTACCGCGATCGCGGTCGCGTTCGCCCGGAACCCGATGAACCTGGCGATGATGGCCAACGACCTCCAGCTCATCTCGAAGGGCCGCTTCATCTTGGGTCTCGGCTCCCAGATCAAGCCGCACATCACCAAGCGCTTCTCCATGGAGTGGTCGCACCCGGCTGCCCGCATGCGCGAGATGCTGCTCGCCATTCGGGCCATCTGGGACTGCTGGGAGCACGGCACCAAGCTCGACTTCCGGGGCGACTTCTACACCCACACCCTGATGACGCCGTTCTTCAACCCGGGCCCCAACCCCCACGGACACCCCCGGATCATCCTGGCCGCCGTGGGCGAACGCATGACCGAGGTGGCCGGTGAGGCCGGGGACGGCATGATCGTGCACGGGTTCACCACCTACCGGTACCTGCGCGAGGTGACCATCCCAGCGCTGGAACGGGGGGCGGCCAAGGCCGGGAAGGCCCGGTCCGACCTGACCGTGGCCTACCCGGGGTTCGTGGTCACCGGCCACGGGGAACAGCTCGAGCAGGCCAAGACGGCCACCAAGCGCCAGATCGCCTTCTACGGGTCCACCCCCGCGTACCGGGGAGTCCTCGAACTCCACGGCTGGGGTGAGCTCGGCGATCAGCTCAACGTGATGTCCAAGCGGGGCGAGTGGGAAGCGATGGGTGAGCTCATCACCGACGAGATGCTCGACGCCTTCGCGGTGGTCGGCCCCATCGACGAGGTCCCGGCCAAGGTCGGTGAGCGCTTCGGCGACCTGGTCGACCGGTTCAGCTTCTACGCCCCCTACCGGATGGAGGCCGAGCACCTGGGCCAGGTCCTGGCGGAGTTCAAGAAGATCTAGGACTCGACCCTCGACGCAGCGCCCCTCACCAGGGGCTGCGCGCTCCCTGACCTGCCGCGTCTATGCCCAGGTCGAACCCACCCCGACTAGAGGCGGCCTGGGCCCCAGCGCACGCCCTCGCGCCCTCCGCCGATTTCGTTAGGATTCCACTACACGTTATGGCTTAACTACACATAGAGTAGAAAACCGTAGAACTACGTAGGTCGTAGAGGCAACGGCCTCGGGGGGCACCCAGGGAAGGGGCAGACCATGGCTTCTCAGACAGCTCAGGACCTCGGCAGGCGGACACCGGCGGCCGAAGGGGGGAACCCGACGGTGGCGTGGAACGGCCACACTCTCCCGGCGATTTCACCTTCGGGCGCGCCGCTCGACTGGGCATGGCTCCGGGGAACGAGGAGCGAGTGGGGCGTGCGGGCCAAGCCGAGCTCGAAGGGTCTCACCATGGCCGACATCGCCGTGGGCACCTACGGTGCGGTGCCCGACCACCCGCCCCGCCGGACCATGGCGCCACGCGGGGCCGACATCGACGCCGATGTCCCGGACATGGGCTACCTGATCAACGACAAGTCCCACGTGTGGGCGGAGAACGTCTACGAGCTCTACGAGGAGGCAGTTGCCCGCCAGTGGTCGGCGACCAGAGACATTCCCTGGGGCGAGGTTGCCCCGCTCCCCGAGGAGCTCGAACGCGCGGTGTGCCAGATCTGCACCCTGCTCTCCGAGGTCGAGATGATCGCCACGGACCTGCCGGCCAAGTGGCTATGGAGGATCAACCACGACCTGCTCGAGGCGAAGATGTTCCTCGCCACCCAGGTGATGGACGAGGCGCGGCACACCGAGGTCTTCCGGAAGCGGGCGCTGGTCAACGGCGGGGGGTTGCTCTACTCCCGCAAGGGCACCGAGGAGTTGCTCCGCACCATCTTGCAGGCCCGGACCTTCGCCCAAGCGTCGGCGCTCATGCACCTACTGGGCGAGGGGTTCGTCCTCGACCTGTTCCGCCAGGGCGAGCTCATTGCCCCCACCGAGGTCGAGAAGCGCATCTTCCGGCTCACCATGCAAGACGAGGCCCGTCACGTCGCCTACGGCACCCTGCACCTGCGCTACGCCATCGAGCACGACCCGGACCTGGCCGAGGAGATCCACGAGGCGCTCGACCACGGTGAGCAGATGCTGGTCGCCTTCGGAACCCAGACCGACACCACCGAGGCGCTGGCGGTCCTGTTGGCCGGTGGCGTCGACAAGGTCGAGGAGGTGGGGTTCCCGATGCTCGCCCAACTCCAGGCCAAGGTGCTGACGTCCTATCTCGCCCGTTGCGAGCGGGCCGGGCTCAATCGGGTCCAACGGACCAAGCTGCCCGTCGAAGAGCTCGGTATCGACCGTGACGTTCGGGTCGCTTGAGGGAGGGATGCACATGACGGTCACCACAAGACATCTGCCAGTCGACAGCACGGCCTTCTTCGAGGCGCTGGCCGAGCGCATGAACGCCGACCCCGAGCGCTACCGCCCACTCGGCTTCTGTGACCTCGACCTGGGCGTGGTCATCCACCGCCCCTCGTCCGAGGACTTCCGAGCCCTGGTGCGCTTCGCCGACTACGGCTGCCTGGGAGTCGAGGCGTTCCCCGAAGGCGCCGAGGACCGGGCCAGCTGCTGGCTCGAAGGCGACCTCGGCACCTGGGAGGAGATGGTGGCCGACATCCGGGCCAACGGCAGGGCCACCGCGCGCAGGACGCTGGCCTCGCTGGTGCTCCTCGGCGACCGCATCGGCCTCCGAGGCGACGACTCGATGGGGGTGGACCGGTTCTTCCGGTACGCCGCCACCATCCAGCAGTTCATCGACGGCGCGGCCGACTCGGTATCGGTTCCGGCCTGAACGGAGGTGAGCATGAGTGAAGAGATGCCGACCTGCCCGTCGTGCGGGCAACCCATGCGGCGAGTACTGGACCTCTCCTACGGGTACTGGGAGTGGCAGGACGGGGGGTACGTCCAACGCTTCACCGGGACCGGGGTGCGGGTGCCCCCCTTTGCCTGTGGTGAGTGCCTGAGGGGCATCGACGGCCTGCACCCGCAGGACCCGGCCAGCTGGTCGCGGGTCGTCGCCTGAGGTCGCCATGGCACTCCGAGTCAACAGCGACGATTGCATCGGCTGCGGCGCCTGCGAGTTCGCCTGCCCCCCCGGCGCCCTGACGAAGACCGCGACCTTCCTCGGGATCTTCGAGATCGACCCCTACACCTGCGACGACTGCCAGCGCTGCCAACAGGTCTGCCCGGTCGACGCCATCGTCGTCGACACCGACTGGCCGGAGTGCCACGGCCGTGGCTGTCCGCTCAGGTCGAGCCGGTTGAGCGGATTCGAGTGCGCCGTCTGGGCCCATCGCTGCCCGAACTGTGGGGACACCCTGTGGCGTCGATCCGAGGACGAGAACTGGGCCTGCCCCACTTGCGACCTCGGTATGCGCGTCATGTGCCCGAAGATCCACCACCTCGAACGAGCGGAGAGCCTCACCACGAACTGAGCTCGACCTACGTCGAGGGGCCACGCCCCCAGGCCCCGCGGACCCGGCGTCCCGAGACTCCGGCCATGGCTCCCCGCGCCGTGGCCGGGTCTCGTCGCTGGGGTGCGGGCGGGCTAGTGCCCGACCGTGGTCTCGGCGTCGAGCCCCAGGGCGTACCCCTCGAGGAAAGATGAGGCGTCCTTCTGGCGCGGGTGGCGATCGGCGATCGCGTAGAAGTGGGGCGAGTGGTCGGGGTGGACGAGGTGGGCCAGTTCGTGCACCAAGACGGCGTCGAGCACCCAGTTCGGGACCCCCTTCAACCGGTGCGAGAGCCGGATCTCGCCGGAATCGGCGGTACAGGACGCCCAGCGCTTGTGCTGGTTGGTCACCCAACGGACCGAGACCGGGACCACACCGGGCACGTAATGACCGGCCAGCTCGACGGCCCGACGTTGGAGCGCCTCGTCCGACGCGGCCGCCGCCGGGCGGCGGGCCATGACCCGCGCCACGAGCCAGTCGACCATCTCCTGACGCTCAGCGCCCCGCAGGTGACCCGGGAGGAGCACGACGATGCGACCCTCGTCCCAGTAGGCCGTCGCGCTCTTGCGGCGGCGCTTGGAGGTGCGGATCTCGACGTCGGGGGGCACGGTCGTCCCCACAGTCCTTCTTGGGGGGACGCCGGCAGTCTCCCCCGTCAGATGCCCCATCACCGGGCAGGGACGACCGTCGGCATCGAAGAGCGGCTGCTGGAGGACCTCCATCGAGCCCTATTTATGGCACGACGTTGACGAGCGACGGTGGACGCACGATCACCCGGCTGGGCGTCGCGCCACCGAGGGCCGACCGCACCCGATCCGAGGAGAGGGCGAGCTCTTCCGCTTCAGCCGCAGCGATGGACGGCGCGACCTCGATGCGGTCGCGCACCTTGCCGTTCACCTGGACCACCATCGTGACGTGGTCTTCGACCACCAAGGCAGGATCGAACGAAGGCCAGTGCTGGAGGTGGACGCCCGGCTGGCCGAGGTGGCGTCGTTCCCAGATCTCCGCGCTCACATGCGGGGTCATCGGCGCGAGCAACAGGAGGAGGGAGTCGGCCGCCTCGACGAACACCTCCTCGTGCGGCCCGCCATCGATCCGTCCGTACCGCACGAGGGAGTTGGAGAGCTCCTGGCAGTGAGCGACCGCGGTGTTGAACGACCAGCGCTCAATGTCCTCGGAGACCGCCATGACGGTCCGGTGCACCAAGCGGCGGACTTCGAGATCGGCCGCCGTCGGCTCCCCCGAGCGCTCGGGCGCTGGCGCCTCGAGGAGGGAACGCCACAGTCGGTCGAGGAAACGACCGCACCCATCGATGATCTCGTCGGTCTGATCGCTCCAGTCGAAGTCCTCCTCGGGCGGCCCCACGAAGAGGTGGAAGAGCCGGAGCGCATCGGCACCAACCCGCTCGTAGTAAGAGGACGGAGCGATGAGGTTTCCCTTCGACTTGGACATCTTGGACCCGGCCATGCGGATCATGCCCTGGGCGAAGTAGTGCCTGAACGGCTCCCGCTCGATTTCGGGAAGCAGGCCGACGTCGATCAGGGCCCGCTGGAAGAAGCGGGCGTAGAGCAGGTGCAAGATGGCGTGCTCGACACCGCCGATGTACTCGTCGACCGGCATCCAGCGCCGAACGGCCACGGCATCAACCGGGCCGTCGTGCCACCACGGATCGCAGAATCGGAGAAAGTACCAGCTGGAGTCGACGAAGGTGTCCATCGTGTCGGTCTCCCGCCTGGCCGGGCCCCCACAGATAGGACAGGTGGTCTGGAGGAACTCCTCGTGGAGGGCGAGGGGCGACTGTCCGCTCGGGAGGAACTCAACATCGTCGGGGGCGAGCACCGGGAGCTGTTCCTCGGGGACGCCGACGATGCCGTGATCCGGACAGTAGACGACCGGGATCGGACAGCCCCAGAAGCGCTGGCGGGAGACGAGCCAGTCCCGGAGCCGGTAGTTCACCTTGCGGGTCCCGATCCCCTCCTTCTCCAGCCACTCGATGGCCCGTTCCTTGGCCGTGGCCACGTCGAGGCCGTTCAAGAAGCCGCTGTTGATCTTCTCGCCCTCGCCACTGTAGGCACCGCCTTCAAAGGCCTCCGGAGGTTGGACCGTTCGGACCACCGGGAGCCCGTAGGTCTGGGCAAACGCGAAGTCGCGCTCGTCCTCCGCTGGAACGGCCATGATCGCGCCGGTCCCATAACCCATGAGGACGTAGTCGGCCACGTACACCGGGACCGGCTCGCGGTTGAACGGGTTGATCACGGAGCTGCCGGTGAACACACCGCGCTTCTCGAGCTCTGGCCCGGCCTCGGCCGCACGCATCCGTTCGAGCTCGCTGGACGCGTCGGCCTGGCGGACCAGCGCCTCGACCGCTGCCTTGTGCTCGTCGGTGGTGAGCTGCTCGACCATCGGGTGCTCGGGAGCGAGCACCGCGTACGTCATCCCGAAGCTGGTGTCGGGCCTGGTGGTGAAGACCCGGATCGAGAGATCCGACGGGGATCCGTCGGAGCCTTGGACGGCGAGATCGAACTCCGCCCCCTCTGAGCGGCCGATCCAGTTTCGCTGCATGGTCTTCACCCGGTCGGGCCACTGGAGGCCGTCGAGCGCGGCGAGCAGCTCGTCTGCGTAGCTCGTGATCCGGAAGAACCACTGCTCGAGGTCCCGCTTCTCGACCGGGTCACCGGAACGTTCGCAACGCCCGTCCGAGAGCACCTGCTCGTTGGCGAGGACGGTCTGGCACCCGGGGCACCAGTTCACCTTGGCGCTGGCCCGGTAGGCGAGCCCGGCATCGAGGAACCGGAGGAAGATGGCCTGGTTCCAGCGCATGTACTCGGGGTCGTGGCTGCGGACCTCCCGGCGCCAGTCGTAGACGGCGCCCAACCGACTGAGCGAGTCCTTGAGCTCGGCGATGCGCGCTTCGGTGAAAACACGCGGATGCGTGCCGGTCTGGATGGCGGCGTTCTCAGCCGGGAGCCCGAAGGAATCGAAACCGATGGGCGAGAGGACGGCGTACCCGTTCATGGTCCGGTGCCTGACCACCAGGTCGCCGAAGGTGTAGTTCCGCACGTGCCCCTGGTGCGCTGGTCCCGACGGATAGGGATACATGCACAGGCTGTAGAAGAGCGGCCGAGGGTCGTCGTTCTCAACCTCATAGGTCCGCTCGACCCGCCAGCGGTCCTGCCACTTCCGCTCGACGGCGGCGACGTCGTATGCCCGTGCCATCACCAAATCGTAATGAACTCCGGCGGCAGTCCCTGCCACCGAGGCGTTCAGACGGCCTTGCCAGATCGCCCCCGGGTGCGGCCCGTCGAGCCGGGACGGGCCAGGAAGCCGTCGCCGGTCCCCGACCGGCGTCTGCCAGTCCCAGCCCCTCGGCTCTCCGGGCGGTTCATGCCGTGGTCCCTGATCGCGACCAACGACGGCGTGCCTGCCGACCCCGAAGCGCTCGGCAACGCTTCACCGAGATCGGAAGGCCGCTCGACCTGCGGGTCTGCTCAGCCGCTGGCGCGAGAATCGCGGGGTGGCCGAGCAGACACGAGCCCGTCGGGAACTCGGCCACCAGCTCTCCTCGGGTCGCACCCACGCTGGGGTCCCGAGGTGTCGGAGTCGCTCCACAGCCCGACCCTGCCGAGTTCAGCTCGACGGGTCCGCCTTTGAGGATTGGGAGGTCAACCCATGAACCAGTTCACGGCCCTCACCTACGAGGTCGTTGGTCGTCAGGCCCAGCTCACCCTCAATCGGCCCGAGCGCCTGAACGCGATCAACGGGGCGATGCCTCGCGAGATCAGGCAAGCGGTGGAAATGGCAAACGACGACCCCGGTGTGCACGTGATCGTCCTCTCCGGTGCTGGCCGGTCGTTCTGCGCCGGCTATGACCTGAAGGACTACGCCGAGGCCGGCAGGGGCACCCAGCGCGCGGTTTGGGACCCGCTCAAGGACTACCGGAGCATGAAGCGCAACACCGACGACTTCATGAGCCTATTCCGGTCGCTCAAGCCCACCATCTGCAAGGTCCAGGGGCACGCGGTCGCCGGAGGAAGCGACATCGCGCTCTGTTGCGACCTGGTGGTCATGGCCGACGACGCCCGGATCGGCTACATGCCGGCACGGGTCTGGGGTTGTCCGACCACGGGGATGTGGGTGTACCGGCTCGGGGCGGAGAAGGCCAAGCGCATGCTGCTCACCGGAGACACCATCGACGGGAAGCAGGCGGCGGCCTGGGGACTCGTGCTCGAGTCGGTGCCTCCCGACCGGCTCGATGTCCGGGTCGCGGAACTGGCGGAGCGGATCGGGAGCGTGCCGACCAACCAGCTGGCCATGCAGAAGCTGATGATCAACCAGGCATACGACAACATGGGGCTCCAGGGGACCCAGATCCTCGCCACTCTCTTCGATGGCATCACCCGCCATTCGCCCGAAGGCCGGTGGTTTCAACAGCTGGCGGCCACCCATGGGTTCCACGAAGCCGTGGCATGGCGGGACTCGGGGCGCGAAATCCCCGAGGGGGGCGGCGAGATCCCAGCCCAGCTCGGCGACCAATAAGACGGCCGCGACGCGCCGGGAGGCAGCCGTGGGGACACAAGGCGGCTGCTAACCTGGATCTTCCGGCGGGGGCGTAGCTCAGCTGGTAGAGCGCTTGACTGGCAGTCAAGAGGTTCGTGGGTTCAAGTCCCATCGCCTCCACCAGTGTGACGTCGCGGGACATAAGCGACGATGTCGCGCGACATCGTAGACACCCAACTCAGGGCGTGGGCTGGTAGTTCGGGTCCAGGCTCAGGTGCCGGAGCGCTGAGCCGTCTTCTCCGAGGACTCCGATGGCACGGCCGACGACAAGGAGGATGACTCGCCAACCGGCGTCGGGCCGCCCGACGCCGCCCGGGCCACCCCGACCGAAGCGAACCGTGATCGCGGCAGCCTGCTCGTCACCCGCCGCCACCTCGACCCCGAGCCCAACCGCGCCCGCCCTCCACCACGCCGGGCGCCACCGAGGCGCCGGCATCGTCGGCATCGCCGGCAAGGTGACCACCATCGTGGCGTCGTCCCTGGCCGTCGACGTTCGTGGCACCACGCGCACCATCGCTTTCACGTCAACCATCCGTTCCGCCAAGGGCACCAAGATGTCGCGGCTTTCACCCTCGGCCCCGGCGAGGGCGTGTGCGTCCGGACTGCCGCCAATGGGAACGCAACGGTCGCCGCTACCTCCCCGCCACAGCGACCGGGACCGTCATCGCGCTCGACACCCACAGCTTCACCCTGCGCACCTCCCACGGCACCACCGTCGCCGTCACCGCCACAGCGTCGGCCACGGACCGCGACGGAGCCCACACCGTGACCGTAAGCGCCCTCAAACCGGCCAGAAGCTCCGCATCCAAGGACAGCCCGGGCCCAGCGGATCATTCACCGCCACCAAGATCACCGTTGCCGCCTCCGGCTCGTCGGGCTGACAAGACCCACTCTTGTCCGGGGTGGACCACCAGCCGATCCCAGGGACCAGACCGAAGAGTCGGTCGCCCCCTCGATCGCCCCTGAGCACCCATGGCGTACCCGGACCTCTTGGCCCGCCAAACGACCCGAGGAACCCCATCGTGCCTCGGTGGCCCCGTGTGCACCTGCCCCGATGCCTCTGTCACGACCTCAGGATCTAGCCTGCCGCGTGGCAGCCAGCGTGCTGTCCAAGTTGTCCACGAAGGGAGTGATCATGATCGGCGAGAAGGTGCAGCACTTCCAGAACAAGGGCACGGATCTCGGCGAGCTCGAAGCAAAGATCGAGAGCTACCTCAAGTCCGAAGGCTTCTCGACCCAGACCTCGTCGCCCAGCACCCAAGGCCTTATCCTCCAGGCGAAGAAGGGCGGGTTTCTCCGGGGCGTGATCGACGCGGATCGCGCGCTCTCGATAGTCATCTCAGGCGATCCGAGCGATTACACGGTCCGCATCGGGATCGGCAAGTGGCTGCAGGACTTGGGCGTCGCGGTGCTCGAGACGTTGCTCCTGTCGGATCTCTTCCTCGCCGTCGACGTGGCCGAGTCCGCGTGGAACATCGAGATCGAAGACAAGCTCGCCAAGAAGATCGAGTCCTTCATCGACTAGTGGGCCAGTAGATCCGGGCCCTTTTCCGAGGGGTGTCAGGCGCGCCCTCAATCATCACTCTGCCCGACCCGCAAGCGCCAGCGACCGCACCGAAAAGTTCCCGGGTCCCTCGTGCGGCTCGCCCAGTGGTCGACGTCTTTACACCGACCGGTGCCTCGTCGAGCACGCCCCAGTCCTCTCGTGCACTCGCATCTCACCCCATGTCGGTGTACAACTTCTGATGTCGCATCGCGTACGGCCTGATCTGTCGTTCCCGCGTACGACCTGATGTGTCGGTCAGAGCCCGGCGATCCACCAACTGATCGCAGGTAATGGCCATCCTCCGGACTGCAAGGACAACAA
>DAHUZS010000102.1 GCA_027315045.1 Acidimicrobiaceae bacterium | reverse complement strand
CGGGGGTGGTAGCAGAAGCGGGGAATGTAGGTGCCGGCCCGCTCGGCAGCCGAGATGATCACCTCGCCCGGCCGCGCCGACGCCGGCCGTCCGTCGATGGTGAACGGGACGGTCGCGGCGTCGTCGGGGTAGACCTCGTCTCCGGCGCCTGGACGATCGTGCTCGCCCGCGGCCGACTCAGCCAACGGGGCACCTCCCCTCTTTCACGTGGAGCAAGAACTCGTCTTTGAACATGGCGATGCCCGAGTGGATCGAGGACGGGATGGACGGGCCGAGCACGCAGATGGTCGTCTGTTGGGGCGGCCACCGCAAACCGGGAGAGATGTTGTCGCTCACGTCGAGCAGCAGGTCGAGATCGTCCTCGCGCCCGTCCCCGTGCTCGATGCGGCGCAGGACCCGCTCGAGCCAACCTGATCCCTCACGGCATGGGGTGCACTGGCCGCATGATTCGCGGGAGAAGAACTTGGTGATCCGCCAGGCCGCACGCACCATGCAGGTCGAGTCGTCCATCACCGTGATCGCCCCGGAGCCGAGCATCGAGCCGGCATTGCCGACCTCGTCCTGGCCGAGCGGGAGGTCGAGGTGCTCGGGGCCGAACCACGGGGACGACACCCCGCCGGGGATGAAGGCCTTCAGCTCCCGGCCACCGCGGATCCCGCCGCCGAGCTCCTCGGCGTAGATGAGGTCCCGGAAGCTGACCTTCACCATCTCGACCTCGTAGGGACCGGGCCGGTTCACGTGGCCCGACAGCGCGAACATCCGGGTGCCACAGGACCGCCCGGCGCCGAGCGCGGCGAAGGCCGCGCCACCGTTGGCCACGATCCAGGGGATGTTGGCCATGGTCTCGACGTTGTTGACCACCGTGGGCTGGTGGTAGAGGCCGATCACCGCCGGGTAGTAGGGGGGCTTGATGCGGGGGAACCCCCGCTTGCCCTCGAGCGACTCCAAGAGGGCGGTCTCGTCGCCGCAGATGTAGGCCCCCGCCCCCGGGTGCACCACGATGTCGAGGGAGAACCCCGACGAGAAGATGTCGGCCCCGACCGCGCCGTGGTGGTAGGCGTCGTTCAGGGCCTGCTCCATCCGCTCCAGGCCGAGGGCGAACTCGCCCCGGACGTAGACGAAGGCCCGGGTCACCTGGAGGGCGTAGGCCGAAATGATGACCCCCTCGAGGACCTGGTGGGGGATGCGCTCGATGAGCAGGTGGTCCTTGAAGGTCGCCGGCTCGCTCTCGTCCCCGTTCACCACCAGGTAAGTGACGGGGTCCTTCTTCAGCATCGACCACTTGCGGCCGGCCGGGAACCCGGCCCCGCCCCGCCCGAGGAGGCTGGCCGCGTCGACCTCGGCCGTCACCTCGGCCGGAGTCATGGTCAGGGCCTTGCGCAGGGCCTGGTAGCCGCCGGTCTCGAGGTACCGCTCGATGGTGTAGGAGTCCGGGTCCCCGAGGCGCGCCGTCATGATCCGGGGGGCGTCGGTCAACGGCATCAGCCCGATCCCTCCTGCGCCGCCCGCTCCCGGGCGATCTGGCCGGGGTCGACCCGCAGCCCCCCGCTGCGCCGGACCCGAACGAGGGTCCCGTGGGTGGGGATGTTCTCGGCGTGGCCCCCCGCCGCCAGCTCCTCGACCAGGCGGTCGAACGCTTCGGCAGTGGTGGTGCGGACGAAGCGGTGGTTCACCTGCACGCACGGCGGGTGGTCGCAGTCGGCCAGGCACTCCGCTTCTTCCAGGGTGAACAATCCGTCGGGAGTGGTCGCGCCGACCGGGATTCCGAGGCGCTCCTGCGCGTGGGCCAGCAGCTCGATGGCCCCGTCGAGGAGGCAGGCGATGTTGGTGCACACCGCCACCACGTAGCGGCCGACCGGCTCGGTATGGAGCATGTCGTAGAAGGTGGCGGTGCCGCGGACCTCGGCCGGGGTCACCCCCACCAGCTCGGCGATCTCTTCCATGGCCTCGGGCGTCAGCCAGCCGTCCTGTTCCTGGGCGAGGTGGCAGAGCGGCACGAGGGCCGAGCGGGGCTCGGGGTACAAGGAAACCAGCTGGCGGGCGCGGGCGGTCATGGTGGCGTTGAAGTAGCTCAACGGTCGACCTCGCCCATGACCGGGTCGACCGAAGAGATGACGGCCACCGCGTCGGCGATCAGGCCGCCACGCAGCAGGGCCGGGAGGGTCTGGAGGTTCACGAAGCTCGGCCCCCGGATGTGGCAGCGGTACGGCTTGGCCGTGCCATCGGAGACGAGGTAGCAACCGAGCTCGCCCCGGGGCGACTCGACGGCGACGTACACCTCGCCCTCGGGGACCCGGAAGCCCTCGGTGAACACCTTGAAGTGGTGGATCAGCGCCTCCATCGACTCGTCGATGCGCCGCCGCGGCGGCGGCGTCACCTTGGCGTCCTGGAGCCGGTAGTCGCCTCTCGGCATCTTCTCCAGGACCTGGCGGACAATCCGGACCGACTCGCGGATCTCGTTGAGCCGGATCGAGTAACGGTCGAAGTTGTCCCCATAGGTGCCGACGATGACGTCGAAGTCGACCTCGTCGTAGGCCAGATAAGGCATGGTCCGGCGGAGGTCCCAGGGCACCCCGGTCGAGCGGAGGATGGGCCCGGTCGCCGACAGCGCCACCGCCACCTCGGCGCTCAGGCTGCCCACCGCCTCGGTGCGCTCCCGGAAGATCGGCTGGCCGGTCAGCAACTCGTCGTACTCGTAGGTGCGCTCGAACACCGTGTCGCAGATGACCTCGACGTCGTCCTCCCAGCCGTCGGGGAGGTCGGCCGCCACGCCGCCGGGGCGGATGTAGTTGTGGTTCATCCGCAGGCCGGTGGTCTTCTGGAAAAACTCGAGCACGAGCTCGCGCTCTCGGAAGCCGGAGATCATCATCGACGTGGACCCGAGGTCCATGCCGTTGGTGGCCATCCACATGAGGTGCGAGGACATCCGGTTGAGCTCGCTCATGAGCATCCGGATCCACACCGCCCGCGGCGGCACCTGCACCCCGAGCAGCGCCTCGGTAGCCAGGGAGAAGACCAGCTCGTTGTGTAGCGGTGGCAGGTAGTCCATGAGGCTCACGTTGGTCGCGCCCTGGACGTAGGTGAGCTCCTCGGCCGTCTTCTCCATGCCGGTGTGCAGGTAGCCCACGACCGGTTTGGTCCGGAGCACCGTCTCGCCCTCGAGCTCGAGCATGAGCCGCAGGACCCCGTGGGTCGAGGGGTGCTGGGGACCCATGTTGATGATCATGGTGTCCTCGCCCCGCTCCACGTCTATCTGGCCGCCGTCGACGGCGCCCTCGGGAATCCGCAGCACCGACGCGACCGAGTGGTCGAGCCGGAGTGCGCCCGCCGGGGCGAGCTCCTGGGAGCCCTCGGAGGTCTCGGCCGGCGACCAGGAGGAGCGCCGGCCGGGGTGGGGGGCGAGCGGGTCCTCGTTCACCGCGGCCCCGGGGCTTCCTTGAACTGGACCGGGACCCTGCCGACCCCGTAGTCCTTGCGCAACGGATGGCCCTCCCAGTCCTCGGGCATGAGGATCCGGGTGAGGTCGGGGTGGCCGGTGAAGACCACGCCGTGCATGTCGTAGGCCTCGCGCTCCATCGCCTCGGACCCCGGGTAGAGGTCGAAGAGGGTGGGGACCGAGGGATCGGACTCGGGTACCTGGACCCGAATCCGGACCCGACGCTTCATCGACAACGAGAGCAGGTTGACCACCACCTCGAAGCGCTCCCCCACCACCCCCTCGGGCAGCCGGCGGGCCGGATGGCTCAGGTAGTCCACAGCGCAGAGGTCGGCGCACATCTCGAACCCCTCCGCCTTCAGCTGGGCGACCCGGTCGTGGTACTCGTCGCGGGTCACGAACAACAGCGGGACCGCGCCCGACGGCTCGACACTGGTGGTCGTCGGCGCGGCGCCGAGGCCCTCGGTCATCTCGGCGTCGCGACCCGCACCGCGTCGGGGTGCTCGAGCAAGAAGCCGGCCGAGCGCTCCGGGGCCTCCTCGGGGGGCTCCATCTCGAAGCGCCTGGTGATGTGCCCGGTCCGGATCTTCTCGTGCAGGGTCAGGATCGCGTGCAGGAGGGTCTCGGGGGTCGGCGGGCAACCCGGGGCGTACACGTCGACCGGGACGATCTGGTCGACTCCCTGAACGATCGCGTAGTTGTTGAACATGCCGCCGGTCGAGGCGCAGACCCCCATGGAGATGACCCACTTGGGCTCCATCATCTGGTCGTAGACCTGGCGGAGCACCGGAGCCATCTTCTGGGACACCCGTCCGGCCACGATCATGAGGTCGGCCTGCCGGGGCGAGGCCCGGAACACCTCCATCCCGAGCCGGCTGATGTCGAAGTCGGCCGCCCCGACCGACATCATCTCGACCGCACAGCAGGCCAGGCCGAAGGTGGCCGGCCACACGCTGTTGCGTCTGGCCCACTTGACCAGGTCCTCGATCCGGCCGGTCAGGAAGTTGTGCTGGAGGTCCTCGAGGCCCATGCCGGCACCTACGCGGCCCGCCCGGGTGGCGGCGCCGCCGTCACGCGGGCGATGGTGGAGTCAGAGGTGCGCTCGGGCAGCCCGATACGGAGTCGCTTGGCCGGGCCCCAGCTGAGCGCGCCGTTGGACACCAGGTAGAGGAACGAGACCAGCACCACCGCCGCGAACACCAGCACCTCGACGAGGCCGAAGGTGTGGAGCTCCTTGAAGACGACCGCGAACGGGTAGAGGAACACGATCTCGATGTCGAAGATGATGAAGATCATCGCCACCAGGTAGAAGCGGACCGGGAAGCGGGTGGGTGGCTCGCGGTCGGGCACGCTGCCGCACTCGTAGGGGGCCAGCTTCGCCGCCGTCTCCTTCTTCCTCGGTGCGAGCAGGGCCGACGCGGTGAAGCTGCCCGCGCCGAAGATCACGCCGAGCACGAGGAGGGCGAAGATCGGGAGGTACTGGGCCACGCGCGTTCCGGTCTACCACGGGCCCTCTGGCCAGGGCACATCGAGCGGCGTCGGCACCGCGACGAGGGACGTAGCATCGCGTGATGCCCTCGGACGGCGACCACCTCTACGACGTGCTGATCGTCGGGGGCGGCCCGTCCGGCGCGTCGTGCGCCTACTGGTTGGCCGAGGCCGGCTGGGACGTGGCGATGGTCGAGAAGAAGCACTTCCCGCGCGAGAAGACCTGCGGCGACGGGCTGACGCCACGGGCGGTCAGGCAGCTGGCCGACATGGGGCTCGAGGGGGCGCTCGACGGCGCCCACCGCTACCGGGGACTGCGGTCGATGGCCTTTGGCCGCAGCCTCGACCTCCCCTGGCCCAAGGTGCCGGGCTTGCCCACCCACGGCTACACCATCACCCGCCACGACCTCGACGGCCAGGTCGTCAGCCGGGCCGAGCGGGCCGGAGCCACCGTCCTCCAGGGCACCGAGGCGCTGGCGCCGCTCGACCCCGAGCCGGCCGGCAGGCCGGGTGCGCTGGCCGGCTGCGCCGGGGCGGTGCTGGCCGTCGAGGGCGGGAGGCCGGCCGAGCTGCGGGCCCGCTACGTGGTGGTTGCCGACGGGGCCAACTCCCGCTTCGGACGGGCCCTCGGGACCAGCCGGAACCGGGGGTACCCCCAGGGCATGGCGTTGCGGGGCTACTACCGCTCCGAACGCAGCGGCGACGACATGATCGAGGGGCACCTCGACATCCGGGACGCCGCCGGCAACGTGGTCCCCGGCTACGGGTGGGTCTTCCCCCTCGGGGACGGCCGGGTGAACGTCGGCGTCGGCGTGCTCTCGACCGACCGACGCTGGAAGGGGCTCAACACGTCGCGCCTCATGGACGCCTTCGTGGCCCAGGCAGGCGCGGCCTGGGGCATCTCGCCCCAGGCCGCCTGCGGGCCGGCGACCGGGGGCCGGCTCCCCATGGGGATGGCCGTCGGGCCCCGCACCGGCTTGAACAGCGTCGTCGTCGGGGACGCCGGGGGCCTCATCAACCCGTTCAACGGCGAAGGCATCGCCTACGGCTACGAGACCGGCCGGCTCGCCGCAGCCTTCCTCGGGGAGGCGTTGCACGGTGGGGGGCGGGAGCGCCTCGACGCCTACGAACGGCACCTCGACGCCACCTACGGCGACTACTACCGGGTCGGCCGGGCGTTCGTCCGCCTGATCAGCGACCCCCGGCGGATGCGGCTTTGCGTGTCGACCGGCATGCGGTCGCACGCCTTCATGGCCCAGCTGCTCCGGATCATGGCCAACCTCATGCGGCCCGGGCCGGCCGGGCCTGCCGAGGTCTCCTACCGGGCCATGGTGGGCACGGCCAAGCTGCTCGAGCGCCTGGACCGGGCCCGCTCGGGCTGAGGCGGCCGGATCAGGCCCAAGAGGCCACCACCTCGGCCGCGGCCTCGGCCGCCGCCGAGACGACCGCCTCGAGAACCCCCTCGTCGTGGGCGAACCCGGGGAACAGGACCTCGTAGGCCCCCGGCGCGAGCGCCACCTGGCGCCGGAGCATGGCGTGGAACAGCGCCCGGTACCCGCCAGTCTCGGCGACCTCACGCACTCCGGCCAGGTCCACCGGCGGCTCGGGCGGTGCCCCCGGCGTCCCCACCAAGAGACCGACCAGGGGCCCGACGCTCGTGACCCTGGCGCCCAGGCCCCCGGCGTTGATCGCCCGCCCGAGATCGCCGGCGAAGGTGGCCGCCCGGGCGCACAGCTCGTCGTAGTCGTCGGGGCCGACGAAGCTCAGCACGGCGTGGCCGGCCGCGGTGGCCAGCGGGTTCCCCGACAGGGTGCCGGCCTGGTAGACGGGGCCGTCGGGGGCGAGGGCCCCGGTCAGCTCGGCCCGGCCGCCGAACGCCCCGACCGGCAGTCCCCCGCCGATGACCTTGCCGAAGCACCACAGATCGGGGGTGACCCCGGCCCACTCGGTGGCGCCCCCCGGGCCCAGCCGGAAACCGGTGATGACCTCGTCGAAGACGAGGAGGGCCCCCACCTTGTCGCAGGCCGCCCGCAGGCCGGCGAGGAACCCGGGGACCGGGGGGACCAGGCTCATGTTCGCCGCTACCGGCTCGACGATGACACAGGCCACCGTCTCGTCGAGCTCGGGGACCACGTTGTAGGGGGCCACCACGGTGTCGGCCACCGCCGCCCTCGTCACCCCGGCCGAGCCGGGGAGCCCGAGGGTCGCCACCCCGCTGCCGCCCCCGGCGAGGAGGGCGTCGGCGTGGCCGTGGTAGCAGCCGGCGAACTTCACCACCCGGTCGCGTCCGGTGACCCCGCGGGCCAGCCGCAGGGCGCTCATCGAGGCCTCGGTCCCCGAGGACACCAGCCGGACCCGCTCGCAGCCGGGCACCCGGGCGCAGATGTCCTCGGCCAGCACCACCTCGCCGGGGGTCGGCATGCCGAAGGTGGTGCCGCGGGCGGCCGCCTCGGCCAGGGTCCGGGTCACCACCACGTGGGCGTGGCCGAGGAGGACTGCGCCGTACGACTGCACCAGGTCGATGTAGCGACGGCCTTCCATGTCGAAGAGGTAGGGCCCCTCGCCGCGGGCCACCGTGAACGGGGTGCCCCCCACCGACGCGAACGAGCGCACCGGGGAGTCCACCCCGCCGGGGATCACGGCCCGGGCCCGCTCGAACCAGCCGGCGTTGGCCCCCGGGTCGCCGAGGGCCACCGGCGCCGCGGGCTCAGCCACCGAGCGCTTCGGCCAGCTCGCCGGCGAAGTAGGTGAGGATGGCGTCGGCGCCGGCCCGCTTGATCGAGACCAGCTGCTCGGTGGCCACGGCGGCCCCGTCCAACCAGCCCCGCTCGGCCGCCGCCTTCACCATGGCGAACTCGCCGCTCACCTGGTACGCGCACACCGGGAGGTCGAAGCGCCGGCGCACCGCCGCGATCACGTCGAGGTTGGTGAGCGCCGGCTTCACCATGACCAGGTCGGCCCCCTCGGCCACGTCCAGGGCCACCTCGGTCAACGCCTCCCGGCGGTTCGCCGGGTCCTGCTGGTAGCTGCGGCGGTCCCCGCCGCCGGCGATCGTGACGTCGACCGCGTCGCGGAACGGGCCGTAGAGGGCCGAGGCGTACTTGGCGGCGTACGCCAGCACCGCGGTCGAGGCGAAGCCGGCGCCGTCGAGGGCGTCGCGGATGGCCGCCACCTGGCCGTCCATCATGCCGCTCGGCGCCACCACGGCGGCCCCGGCCCGGGCCTGGGCCACGGCTACGTCCCCGTAGCGCGCCAGGGTGGCGTCGTTGTCGACTGCGCCATCGGGGCCGAGAAGCCCGCAGTGTCCGTGGTCGGTGTACTCGTCGAGGCACAGATCGGCGATGAGCACCAGCTCGTCGCCGAGAGACGCCGACAGCTCGGCCAAGGCCACCTGGACGATCCCGTCGGGATCGCTCGCCCCCTGGCCCTCAGGGTCCTTCGTCGCCGGCACCCCGAAGAGCACCACCGCCGGGACGCCGAGCGCCGAGAGCCGCTTGGCCTCGGCCAGGAGCGAGGGGACCGTGTGCTGGTGGTGCCCGGGCATCGAGGCGATGGGGGCCGGCCGGTCGATCCCCTCTCGGACGAACAGCGGCGCGACCAGGTCGTCCACCCCGAGACGGGTCTCGGCGACCAACCGGCGCAGCGCCGGGGTGCGGCGGAGCCGGCGCATCCGTTGCTGTGGGAACGGCATCACCCCAGCCTACGGTCCTCGGGCGGGGGCCGGGGCTGGTCACGGATCCTTTCGAATCGTGGCCCGACCGTGGGGCGCCCGGGGGCTCCCTACCGTTGCGCCCGATGCCAGCGGTCCTCCCGGACACGCTCCCGCCCCGGCCGGTGGCCTTGCACCGGCTGACGAGCGACCACGCCGGTTCCCTGGTCGACGCGATGGTCGAAAGCCTCACGAACCTCGGTCGTTGGTTCCCCTGGGCACAGTCAGGCTCCCTGTGCCTGAACCCGTCGGTGTACGTCGGCACGGCGGGGATCGGCTTCTGGGTGCGCTCGGAACGGCATCGCCGCGCCTATGCATCGGCGGCGACGCGGGCAGCACGTCAGCCGCGTTCGACTTCTTGCCCTCCTTCAACCTCGTCGAGATCCAGATGGATCAGGCAAACGTGGCCAGCGTGCAGATCCCGAGGAGGCTGGGCTACCTCCTCGACCGGCAAGTCGATCGGAGGCTCCTCGCTCCGGGACAGACCGGACGAGGCTTCGTGTGGGTCATGGCACAAGAGCGCTGGGACGTGCTCAACGTCTAATTGGCTCGTTGGTCAATGAGAAGTTGAGGCCGCCCGGCCTCGGTCGAGCCGACCCGCGCTCCCAGACCGACCGAGCGCGGTCCGCCGCCCGCCATGTCGGGTTCGTGGCGTTCGAGGACTTGACCTCGTCGCACTGACCCCTACCGGCGACCAGGAATCGACCCGAAGTGGGCGGCGATCGACGCCACCAAGCCCTCGACCGAAGCGCTCGAGGGCTCGACCGCCACCGACAGCCCGGCCATCCGGGCGGCCATTGCCGTGGTCGACCCGATGCAGACCACCACCGGCGGGACGGAAAGCCTCCGTCCGTCGGTGTCGCGCAGATGCAGGTAGGCCCGGACCGCGCTCGGTGACGCGAAGGCGACTACGTCGGCCCCGGCTAGCTCCGCCGCGATCTCGGCCCGGGGCGGCGCCGCCTCGATGGTGCGGTAGGCGACCACTTCGTCCACCCGCCATCCCTTTGCGGCCAACCCGGCGGCCAGGGTCTCGCCGGCCGCGGCCGCCTTCACGAACAGGACCCGGCCGCCATCCTCGGCGGCGGGCATCGCCTCGACCAGGCCCTCGGCGCTCGATCGCTCGGGGACCAGGTCGGCGAGGAGGCCGTGGGCCCCGAGGGCGGCGGCGGTGGCCCGACCCACGGTGGCGATCCGGCACGGGGCCAGGCGGCGCAGGTCGCCGACGAGCGGCATGAAGTGCCCGACCGCGTTGGCCGAGGTGAGGACGAGCCAGCGGTACTCCCCGGGCGCGCCGGCCGCCCGCTCCAGCCCGGCCCGCTCCTCGGGGGCGTCGACGATCTCGATCACCGGGAGCTCGAGCACCCGGGCGCCGGCCTGGCGCAGGCCGGCTGCCAGTGCCCCGGCCTGGGCCGGCGCCCTGGTGACCACCACCGAGCGGCCGGAGAGCGGCCGCCGCTCCGGCGAGCTCAGGGCCAGGCGGGCCACCGGGCCGACCACGATGGTGGCCGGCGACGCCAGCCGCACCGTCTCGAGCCCGGCCAGCGTGGTCCGCACCACCCGCTGGCGTGCGGTCGTCCCCCACTCCACCACGGCCACCGGCTCGTCGGCCG
This sequence comes from Acidimicrobiaceae bacterium, assembly GCA_027315045.1. Taxonomy (GTDB): domain Bacteria; phylum Actinomycetota; class Acidimicrobiia; order Acidimicrobiales; family RAAP-2; genus Palsa-461. Next base: position 3,041 of record DAHUZS010000102.1, on the reverse strand, counting down.
GCCGGCCGCCGGCCTGGAGCCGCCGGGCGATCTCGCCTCTGGTCGCCATGCCCATCAAGATGACGAGGGTCCCCTTGGCCCGGGCGAGGGACTCCCAGTCGACGCCGCCAGCCCGGCTCTCGTCCCCGACCTGACCCGTCACCACCGTGACCGAGCTCGACAGGCCGCGTTGGGTCACCGGGACGCCGGCGGCGGCGGGCACGGCGAAGGCCGAGGTCACCCCGGGGACCACCTCCCAGGGAACGCCGGCCAGCGACAGGGCGGCGGCCTCCTCGCCGCCCCGTCCGAAGAGGAACGGGTCCCCGCCCTTCAGTCGCACGACGGTCCGGCCGGCCTGGCCGTGCGCGATGAGGAGGGCGTTGATGTCGTCTTGGCGGGCCGCCCCCGAGCCCGCGCCGACCTCGGGTTGGTCGGTCCTCTCGGCCGGCCGCTTCCCGGCGTCGACCAGCACCGCGTCGGCGGGCGCCAGGACAAGCAGCGAGCGGTCGACCAGGCGGTCGTAGACGACCACGTCGGCCCGGGCCAGCACCTCGGCCCCCTTTTGCGTGAGGAGACCGGGGTCGCCCGGACCCGCTCCGACCAGATAGACGGTCATGAGCCCGCCGGATCGAGGCCGTCGCCGAGCAGCTCCGCCCCTCCGAGCTCGGACCACAACGCCCGCGCCACCGCCTCCCCCAAGGCCCCGGGGTCGGGACCGGCCAGCTCGGCATGGATGAGGACCCGGCCGTCCGCGCTCGCCACCATGCCCCGGAGCCGGAGCCCGGCCGGATCGGGTTCGGCCCATCCGGCGACCGGCAGGGCGCACGACGCGCCCAGTGCGGCGAGCATGGCCCGCTCGGCATCGACCGCCCGGTGGGTCGGGTCGTCGTCGACCGAGCCGAGCAGGGCCCCCACCGCCTCGTCCTCTGCGCCGCACTCCAGCGCGATCGCCCCCTGGCCCACCTGGGGCAGCATGACCGCGGGGGAGAAGAGCTCCATCACCTTCGGTGCGATGCTCAGCCGCTCGAGCGCCGCTGCCGCCACCACGACCGCGTCGGCCCCTGCTCCGGCCCGGGCGATCCTGGTCTCGATGTTGCCGCGCAACGGGATGAAGCCGAGGTCCGGGCGAAGGTTGGCCAGCTGGGCCCGCCGGCGGGCGGACCCGGTGGCGACAAGGCTCCCGGGGCGGAGCCCGGCCAGACTCGACCCCACCAGAACGTCACGCACGTCGCCGCGGGGCGGCACCGCCGCCAGCTGCAGCCCGGCGGCCGGGCGCGGGGGGAGGTCCTTGGCCGAATGCACCGCGACGTCGGCGCGACCGTCGAGGACCGCCTGCTGCACCTCCGCCACGAAGACCCCCTGGCCCCCGATCTGCTCGAGGGGCTCCTCGGGGCGACGGTCGCCCTCGGTCCGGACCACCACCGCCTCGGTTGCGAGCCCCTGGCGGCCCTGGGCCAGCAGGTGCGCCACCATGTCGGTCTGGCGCCGGGCCAGGGGCGACCCTCGGGTGGCCAGCCGCAGCGGGAGGTCGAGCGGCCAGCTGGCCGGGGCGCCCGAGGAGGCGACGCCGGGCACCGGCCTCAGAGGTCGAAGAGCACGCGCAGCGCCTCGACCAGACGCTCGCCGCGCGGGGTGCCCGCGGTCTCCTTCAACAGGACCGTGGGGCGGTGGAGGATCTTGGCCAACGTGGCCCGGCTGGCCTCGTCGACCCGGGCCCACTCCTCCTCGCTCAGCCCGACGAGCGCCCGCTGCCGCTCGAGCTCGGCCACCCGCAGCTCCTCGAGGCGGGCCCGGAGGGACGCGACCACCGGCGCCGCGCTCCGACCGCGCACGTCGGCGCGGTAGCGGTCCAGCTCCTCTTCGACGATGCCAAGCACCGCGTCAACCTCGGCGTGGCGCTCCTGGGTCGTTCGGGCCACCGCCTCTCGCAAATCGTCCATCCCGAGCAGGCTCACCCCCGGGATGCTCGCCATCCCGGCGCCGACGTTGCGGGGGACGCCGAGGTCGACCACGAGGAGCGGGGAACCGGTCCGGTCCCCCGCCGGGGCGAGCTCGGCGGCCGTGAGGATCGGGGACGACACGTCGAGGGCGCAGAACACGACATCGCTGCGTTGGGTGGTCCCGCCCACGTCCTCCAGGGCGACGGCGGTCACGGTGTCGTCGGGCGCGACCGCGTCCACCAGCGCCCGGGCCCGCGAACGGGTCCGGCTGGCCACCACGATGCGGCGGGGGCGCCCGGCGCCGGGCGCGTCGGCGAGCGCCTGTAGCAGCCCAGCCCCGATCTCGCCGGCACCGAAAAGGATGACGTCCAGACCGGCCAGCCCGGTGTCGAACCGGGCGGCCGCCAGGGCCACCGCGGCGTGCGCGAACGAGGTCGTGCCCCGGGCGATGGCGGTCTCGTGGCGGGCCCGGCGGCCCACCCGGACCGCCTCCCGGAACAGGCCGGCGAGCACCGGTCCCGAGACGTGCCGCTCGTCGGAGGCCTCCCAGGCCCGCCGGACCTGACCGAGCACCTCGGACTCGCCGAGGACGGCCGACTCGAGGCCGGCTGCCACCGAGAACAGGTGGGTCGCGACGTCATCGTCGAAGCGGACGGTGCAAGACGACTCGAGGTCCTCCAGACCGAGCCCGGCCCGCTTGGCCAGGAACTCTTGGAGCTCGAAGACGGCGTCGTGGAAGCGGTCCACCACCGCGTAGACCTCGGTCCGCAGACAGGTTGAGAGCACCACCACCTCGGAGAGGTTCTGCCGGCCCGAGAGCCCGGCCAGAACCTCGGTGGTCTCGGCAGTGGTCACCGCGACGCGCTCGAGCGTCTCGAGCGGCACGCTCTTGTGCTCGAGACCTACGACGACGACGGACACGGCGTGGCACGCCTCCTGTGGTCGGGCCGACGGGGGCGGGACCGGCAACACGCGACCCACCCGGCCGGCGGCGGCCCCCCGGCCGAGGTCCAGTGTGCCGGTCCCTCGGACCGGACGCCAGTCATCGCCTGCTCAGCGGGCCTCGACCGCGTCCTCGGGCCGCCGGCGCAGCTGGAAGAAGCTCAGCACCTGCAGCTCGGT